>JACKPC010000004.1:360000-503887 GCA_024233835.1 Leptospiraceae bacterium | reverse complement strand
TCATGCAGCTCTCTTAGGGTGACGCTTAAGCGTCACCCTAAGAGAGGGGGTGAGGGAGTATATCGATCCATAAGCGTCTCCCTAAGAGAGGATCAGGCTTCCCTGTAGGAGACCGAAGGATGAATAGAATCTACATTATTTAGAATATTCTTATCAACCACAGGCCGAATGAGCTTAAATGTTTCTTCAAAAACTCCTCTTCCTTTTCCTCTTAAAACCCTTTCCAATTTTTTCTTGTTAATAAAACCGCCGGAAGAATATTTTGCTTCTAAGGTTCTGGGTTTTGTATACCTCTGGTATAAGAATGAATTTAGATGGAAAATTTCTATGAATTCCGCATAATGAGCAACTACATCATTAGATTGGAATATAATTATTCTATGATATTCTTCCTCTTTGCAGGTGTTTACAATATTAGGAATTTTATCAGAGGTATAATGAAGGGAAGCGTAATAGATTCTGGAAGAAACTATTTGAAGTCTTTTGAACCTTTGCAACCATGCTCTGGAGATATTTCCAACTAATTCCTCTGAGAGCATATAGGAATCATTTAGATCATAAAAAGAAGTTTTTATATGGCTCAAATAAAAAGCATACTCTGATTTAAAATCCAGTTCAGGATCTTTCTTGAGAGTCTCTAAATCGCATATAGGGATTTCTTTTAGAAATAAAACCAGATAACCTTTGACTTTAAGAAGATTCATTTTTGACGACTGAAAACTCTTTTAATTATTGTTATTATCCAATTAGCTTTTACTTTTTTATTCATTTTTCTATAGCTGTCAAACTCCCTGGTTACTTTTTGAAATCCGGCAGAAGCAGTTTTTATTTCCCCTGCTTCTATAGATTGTTCAATCCTCCATGATTCTCCGAGTCCTACCTGAGAATAAATTTCAACATGAGCTTGATCATAGGGTATTTTCTCCGGATCTAAAGTTTGGCGCTTTATAGCTTTAGTCATGTTATTATCTTCCTCAGTAAACTCTTCTCTGGCTTCTTGAAATTTATAATACTTCTCAGCTTGCCTGTCATCTTTAAAAAGTTCCATTCTTCAAATTTCTTATAGTATTTATAGCCTGTAAAGTAAAAAATTGTTTTCAGGTTTTTCCAGCAGAAGCTAAAAAACAGAAAAAAGGCTTTTGAATAGAATGGAGACAATTCTTGTCGCTCAACTTGAAAAAGAACAGTTGGCTGAACTTAAAAAAGAATTCGGTTTTCTTGACAAATTAAGTATGATGCACAGAATCTATAAAATCGCAAGATTCATATTGAATAACAAGAGAAACTGATGGAAAAGAAAAGTCCTAAAGACCTACACAAAGAAACAAGGGAACTGGTGAATTTTATTGAAGCAGTTCCGGGCTATGTTGTTCTAAAGTTTTACGAAATAGAACAAATACCTCTCATCAGTCTGCGAAATCGTAGCGACATAGGACACTGCCAGGATTCTTTTATGTATTTTTATAACAGCTTAGCCGAAAGTGGGAAGCACTCTATAGAAGAGAAGAGCATCGACCTTGAACTATACGATAGAATATGCGAAGATATTAAAGCTAAATACTTTATGCTCGTTGGATATACAACTCATCCGGATGCAAAAAGAATCGAAGAATTGAACTCTGATTGTGATGGACTTTTATATTTTAAATATAGTGATATAACTTTCGGTGTTCATTACTTCCTGAGTGACTTTGAAGCGGATTATCCTTTTGTTGTAAGTAAAGAATATTATAATTCCTTAAAAGTAGAATTTGAAAAAGAATAAGATTTAAAGAAAGTGAACTATACCCTCTCTTAGCCCTGGCTCCCCTGACAGACTGTGTGAAAAGTGAGCAAAAAAAAACCTGTAGATATTGACGAACTCGGTTCTTACTAAAAAAACTAAAAACCAATCATTCCAAATTGGTTTTTAGTAAATAAATTTACTATAAGTCATAAAAGAGAGAAAATTCATTGCTATCCATCAAATAAAAATCTATTATTCCTACTATTTTGCATTTACAGCATCTATAAAAGCCCTTATTCCCAGAATATTTATGACTCTTTTAAAATTATAAGCAAAACATATGAAACTAAATTCGGCCTGAACGCTTCTAATTCCTTTTTGTATAAAGTAAGTGAACCCCAAATTTCTCTTTATAGTGCCAAATGGGTGTTCCACAATCTCCTTACGTTTACGAATTAGCTTTTTATTTTCCTCGTTCCCCATCTCTTTTTTAAAATCATCCATTGTCTCTCGGTTTATCGAGACCCGAATAGTTCGTCCAGTTTTACTATTGGTACATTTTGCTCTATGAAAACAATCTTTACATTCCTTACATTTATACTCATTTACATAAATCCCGTATGACGTCTGTCTTGGATTTTCATTTTGTCTATTTAATTCTTTTCCTGCCGGACATACGTATATATCCCGCTCTTTATCATAAACAAAATCCTGGATTTCATATCCTTTTGCAGGAAGTTTATCAGGATTACTTTTACATTCACGCTTATTATTACTATCCAGTGCAGATTTGGTATCTGGTACTATAATATTTATCCCCGATTTATCTTTATTATTCATTATTTCTTTTTCACTAAAATATCCGGAATCCATTACTGCATTTGTCTCATTTTCTATTTTAAGTTCTTCTTTTATCGACTGGACTTTTTCAATCATAGGAGTCATTTGTTCCAGGTCATTTGACTTTTGCGATACATCATTTGCAATAATCAACTTATTTGTATTATCCACTGCAGTTTGGGCATTATATCCAGGACGAATTTTTCCTTTGTCACTTTGAAATCTTGAATCTGTGTCGTTAGCAAAATAGACCTGTAGTTCCGGGTCGTTTTCAAATAATTCCCGAATCCCTTTCACTTTATCATTGTATTTCGTTAGTCTTTTTAGTTTATTTAATACATCCCTGGCTTCATCTCCATCTTTAAGATTTAGTTCATTTGCTTCGGAAATATCATTCAATTCTAATTCCTCCAAATATTCCTGTATTTTGGATTTTATATTTTGCTCGATATTTTCAATACGCTCTCTTTTAAATACATTATTTTGTCCGTTCTGTGCTCTTAGCTTCGTTCCATCAATTCCAACTATTGAAAGAGTTAGTAGATTCATTTTCTTGCAAAAGAATAAAAACTCTTTGAAGATATTTTTTATTCCATCTTTATTATTTTTTCGAAAATCAGCTATTGTCTTAAAATCCGGGGCGAGATTCTTTGTTAACCACCTAAGTTCCTGGTTTCTATTACATTCCTTCTCTAATTTTCTGCTACTTCGGATTCGTTCTATATATCCGTATAAATATATTTTTAGTAAATCATGTGGATTATATGGTGGTTTACCTGTTTCTAACTTTGGAATTTTAAAACCTAATTTTTTAAGATCGAGATTATCAACATAGGCATCAATAACCCTTACCGGACTATCTTCTTTTATGACGTTATCCAAACATTCACTGTATAATACTATCTGTTCTCGAGAAGTTCCTTGTATATAATTCATAGCTGCACCTATAACTCTTTATCGTTATAAGGAAATTTTCTATATACATTACATTCCTGACAAACAAAAAATATTCAATAACGAGACTTTTCACACAGTCTGTCAGCAACCATCTATACCATAACCGCTACGAATAGCGGAGGTAGCACAACAGCTAGCATAAGTATTACTGTATTTTCCAATGAATGGGTTCAGGATGCCTACTTAAAAGCCTCTAACCCGGGAACTAATGATTGGTTTGGTCTCTTTGTTTCCATTAGTGGCAACTATGCTATTGTCGCAGCCCGACTGGAAGATAATAGTTCCACGGCTATCAATAATACCGACAATGCAAGCATTACCGATGCAGGAGCTGCCACAGACTCCGGAGCAGCTTATATTTTTAAAAGAAATAGTACCAGCGGTGATTGGTCTCAGGATGCTTACTTAAAAGCTTCCAATACAGGTGCAGGTGACAATTTTGGTTGGACTGTCGCAATAAGCGGTGACTATGCAGTAGTCGCGGCCTTTGGTGAAGATAACGGCTCAACCTCTATCGTTAATACCGACAATGCAAGCATTACCGATGCAGGAGCTGCCACAGACTCCGGTGCCATTTATGTATTCAAACGAGATAGTACTACCGGCGATTGGTCACAGGATGCTTACTTAAAAGCTTCCAATACAGGTGCAGGTGACAATCTTGGTTTTGGAGCTGTTGCCATAAACGGTGATTATATAATTGTCGGAACTTATGAGGAAGATAATAGTTCCACGGCTATCAATAATACCGACAATGCAAGCATTACCGATGCAGGTACTGCCTCAGCCTCCGGTGCTGCCTATATTTTTAAAAGAAATAGTACTACCGGTGATTGGTCACAGGATGCTTACTTAAAAGCTTCTAATGCAGGTGCAGGTGACAATTTTGGTCAACATGTAGCTATTAGTGGAGACTATGCCATTGTAGGTAGCATTGTTGAAGATAATAGTTCCACGACTATCAATAATACCGATAACGCAACCATCACCGATGCAGGAGCTGCCACAGACTCCGGAGCAGCTTATATTTTTAAAAGAAATAGTACCAGCGGTGATTGGTCTCAGGATGCTTACTTAAAAGCTTCCAATACAGGTGCAGGTGACAATTTTGGTTGGACTGTCGCAATAAGCGGTGACTATGCAGTAGTCGCGGCCTTTGGTGAAGATAACGGCTCAACCTCTATCGTTAATACCGACAATGCAAGCATTACCGATGCAGGAGCTGCCACAGACTCCGGTGCCATTTATGTATTCAAACGAGATAGCACTACCGGCGATTGGATACAGGATGCTTACTTAAAGGCTTCTAATGCAGGTGCAAGCGATTATATGGGAGCGATAATAGCTATCGACGGAAAATATATCATTGCTGGTGCTTTTAAAGAAGACAATTCTTCCGGCTCTATAGTCAATACCGACAATGCTAGTATTACCGATGCAGGAACTGCCACAGACTCCGGAGCAGCTTATATTTTTATACTCACGGCATAGTGGTTTTCGGATAATCCGGGTAAAGAATTTGCATTTTCTTACCAATAAATATTTGTAATTCATCCTTGAAGGAGTGAATATTCTTAAAAAAATCCAGTATAGCTTCTCTGAATCCACCCTGTCCTGAGAAATTCGGATAATATTTTGAGTTGATTACCTTCTTACGCATAAATTTCCAAAGCCTTTCTATCAGATTTAAATTCGGGCTATACGGTGGAAGATGAATCATAACGATTCTTGAGTCTTTTAGATAATTCTTTAATTCCTGGCTAAGATAATAGCGTGCATTATCAGTAATTATGTAAATATAAGCCTTATCTTTATATTCTGCTTGTATTCTATCAAATAATAAAATAGTAGATTGTGTATTAACTTTTTCGCTCTCTACTATAAAAACTTCTGATGAAATAGGGTTGTAAGCACCGTTAAGATTCAGTCTTTGTCTCCCTGTATTACAGGGAATATGTTTTTCCGTACCTATTTGTATCCATGCTTTGCTAGTATGCGTATTGTGTTGAGGATGAACTCCGTCACAAAAAAGAACAGCTTCATCGTTACCCAGGTTCTTGATTAAGCTCTCAAAGCCCTGATAAAATTGATTCTGAATTTCCGGTTCTACTGAAGGGTTCACTCGAACTAATTGTTTGTAAGAAAATTTTAACAGTTTTAATAGATTCCTCACTCCTCTTTCAGAATATTCTGCCCCAAACTTTTCTTTAATATACGGGATGAGTTGTTTTGAATCTGTTATTATTGATTCTAATATATGTTGTTTCAATTCCATTAGCTGGATTTCCTGCAATTTTCCTTTGTAGGGGATAAAATTTAAAGCCAACCAATCCTCCATATTTTTACTTTCAATAAATTTCTTTTTCCAGTTACTTACCGTATCTTCGTCCAGCATTAAAATCGCTGCAATTTCTATTGAGTTATACCCTCTGTCAAGGAGATTAATGATCTTTATACGATCCGCTATTCTCTTATCCTTCGTTGTCCTGTGGATCTTCTTTATTATGATTCTGTCTGCTTCGCTGAGTGGGATTTCCATATTAAAATTATCGTACACACACCACGTTTTCTTTATATTTTATCCGAAAACCACTTTTCCTTTAGTATACATTAAAATAAGCGAATCCATCCAAGTTGATTGTAGGGACGCCTGACAACACGTCCTTACAGATGTGGTATGGGGTAAAAAATAATAAGGAAACTTTTATGAAACAACATTCTGTCAGTGTCACAATAGGACTTTTAGCTGTTCTGATAATTGCTTACCTACTCTATCGCGATAGTATGAGAGAAAGACAAATGGCACTGCTTATTAGCCAGAGCCAGCAGCAAAAGACAAAGGATGGTGGAAAAACCATTGACCCCTATCTCCAAAACCAGGTAAAAAACCGAATCATCAAAGGATATGCAGAACTTCAGGATTGCTATAAAGAATACCTGGATAAAAATCCGAAAATTACGGATGGAGATGTAAAAATGGACTGGCAAATAGACACAGATGGTAAAGTTCTCAGCCCGGATGTGATATTGAGTCCGTTGGAAAATAGTTTTCACCTTTGTATGAAGAAAAAAATTGCAAACTGGCAATTTCCGCAACCTCTGGTGCAGAAATATATCGTACATACTTTTAAGGGAACCTCTAAAAACCTGCATAAAAAAAGGTAAACAAAAATAGCGGTCAGTAAATATTTGTTTTATGGGTAATATGAATATTTTTGAATCACAATCACGAAAGAAAAAGCTGGAAAAGATAGGCGATCCATTAAGAAAGCTTTCGGACTTAATCGATTTTGAAGTATACCGAGAAGAATTAGAGAGCATGTATCGTTCCGGAACAGAAAAGGGTGGTCGACCTCCTTATGATCCGGTGAAGATGTTCAAGATCATATTATTACAGAAGCTCTACAATTTATCAGACCAGCAGACAGAATTTCAAATAAACGATAGAGCCTCATTTCAGAGATTTATTGGTGTGAATGATTATGAATCCTTACCAGATGAGAAGACTATCTGGTTATTTAAGGAACGCTTAATTACCGAAAATCTACTGGATATATTATTCTCCAAACTTCAATACTGGATTCATAAATCAGGGTTTACAGTAAAAGAAGGAGCTATTATGGATGCAACTATTATAGAAGTTCCGATTCAACGAAATACAAAAGAAGAGAATGCACAAATAAAGAATGATGAAGTTCCTGAAGATTGGAAAAATAACCAGAGTAAGTTTTCTCAAAAAGACACTGATGCAAGATGGACTAAAAAGCACGGTAAATCCTATTATGGTTATAAAAACCATATTATTGCAGATGCATCCACAAAACTTATTCGAAAATATATTGTTACATCAGCATCAGTCCATGATTCTCAAATAGGTCCTGAGTTAGCAGAAGACTTGCATGAAAAGGAAGATTGTTTTGCAGATAGTGCTTATAATGCTCCTGAAATAGAAGTTGAAGTCCGGTCACGAAAAGCAAATCCACTATTCTGCAAGAAAGGTAAAAGAAATCATCCGTTGACTGATGAAGAGAAAGAATGGAATCGCTCTGTATCCAAAATAAGAGCTCGAGTAGAACACGTGTTTGGTGATATGAAATCATTTGCTGCTGACAGAATTCGAAGTATCGGAATAAAAAGAGCGAAGATGCAAATCTTTCTTGGTAATTTTGTGTATAACCTGAGAAGAACTTGTTTCCTGCTGCGGGCGAGATCCGTCTGAACAGCAGGAAAATCGGTGGAATTTACCCTATTCCACCGATTTAAGAAAAAAATAGGGTGAAAACAAAGAGTATTTGAAAAGCATTGAAGATGCTAACTTTATTGAGAGGGATAAAAATGAAGTTAATAGAGGTTCCCTTAAGTTTAGCAAAAAATAAAATTACAGTATCCCCTCATTTTACCTCTGCTCTCTTACAGGATTACTGCTTTAAGGGAGCAGCAAACGAAAGCGAGCCACCGGTGGCTCGCCTTCTTCCCTAAAAAACCACGCCCTTGTTTAGGACAAACCACGCTTTACTTTAGGACAAACCACGCTTTGCTTTAGGACAAACCACGCTTTACTTTAGGACAAACCACGCTTTACTTTAGGACAAAGCACGCTTTACTTTGGGACAAAGCACGCTTTACTTTGGGACAAACCACGCTTTGCTTTGGAGAAAACAGGCTTTAGTTTAGAACCAATCACAGCTTACTCGGGAACAAGAAGCCTTTCAAAACAAGAAAGCACGGTTTAAACCGGCAACTATTAGAGTTTATTTTTAGTAAACTTTTACACTAAGTGAGGTATGTCAAAGTTGCCGATACCGAACCCAAAATATCCTTGACTTCTCCTTCTTTCTTAAACTACGCTTAGTATCTCCTTATGATAGATGAAACAATTTACAAGGAACTTCTGCTTCCCTTAATAAGAACTGTGGAAGGCATAGAAATTGCATTGAGTATCTTAATTAAATGTATAGAATAAAATGGATTTATAATAAATTTATATTCCTTTATATCCTTTTTAGTTCTTCTCTTTTTTCTGAGGAAGCTTTCCTTGCCAAAAAAGGAGTTTTCGATTTAAGAACCTGGAATCCTGATACGCAGCAAATTTTCAGACTCGATGGAGAATGGGAATTTTACTGGAAAACTTTTTGTTCATCAGAAGAGCATCCTATACTTGATAAGAAAACAATAGTAGACTGCACAAAAGAAAAAAGAACCGATTTTATGAATTCTGTTTATTGGAACGATTTCCGGGTGGAAGGAAAAGCGCTCGGAAGCTTCGGATATGCAACCTACCAGATGAAGATTATATTGCCCGAAACTGAAAGGAAGTTAGGGATAAAGTTTATGGCGACAAATTCAGCCTTCTGTGCTTATGCAGATGCAAACCTACTCTATTGTTCAGGAAAACCGGGAATGGATAAAAAATCTACAATTCCTTATTATACTATAGGTATTGTCCCTATTCCCGAAATAATACAAAGAAAAAAGAATTTTACTCTTACCATTCATATTGCTAATTATCATCACAGTAGAGGTGGTTTTAATGAAAAATTTTTTTTAGGAGACTTACAAGTTCTTCAAAAAGAATATAATAGAAATCTATTACAAACGGTGTTTTTAGCCGGTTCTTTGTTTTTCATGGCAATCTACCACTTTGGATTATTCTATTTTTTAAGAAATAATTCAGCCCTATATTTTGCTATCTATTGCATCATATCAATTGTTTTTCTGTCCTATCAAAATAACTTGTTCTTGTATAATTTGTTTTCTCCCAGGGCATTTAAGTTCATTCTAAGTTTGGAATACTTTACTCAGAATATAGGTGCGAGTGTTTTTCTTTTATTTATAAATTCTATATATGATAAATATTTTTCACGTAGACTTTATCTAATTACTTTATATTCAACCTTATTTTTAGGAGCATTTGTATTATTCACACCCAGTGAGATTTTTACCAGAACATTAATTATCGGAAATATTCTCATTCTCCTTATTATTCTACAGAGTTTAACCGCTATTGCTCTGGCGCTTAGAGACAAACGAAAAGATGCCAAAATTACTATTTTAGGATTTATCATTTTATTTGGCTTCGTTTTAAATGATGTTTTATACTCTATGCATATAATCTCATCTTTTTACTTATTGTATTACGGAACCTTTATTTTTCTGTTTTTTCAGTCTTATCTTTTGATCTACCAATTCATTGAATCTTTCAAGAAAGTAAAAGTGCTATCTAATGAATTAGCTATATTTAATAAACAATTGGAGGCCTTAGTAGAAAAACGAACTATTGAATTCAAGAAACAAAAGGAAAAAGCTGAAAATGCCAATCGGCTCAAAGACAAATTTGTATCGATTGTTTCTCACGATTTAATTTCTCCCATTTTAGGAGTGATTAACCTATTAAAGATAAGCAGAAATTCCGAAATAGAAGTTTCTTCTCCTGAAAAAGTAAGCAATCTTGCTGTAAGTATTGAAAGCCTTGAGAATGTAAAAAATTTTGCTGAGCAAATTCTATCTATGGATAGGTTGCAGAGTTTTTCCTTACAGCTAAAGTATGATTATATAAGTATAAAGGATATGTTCACAAACTGCTTAAAACAATATTACCCCCTTATTGAATCCAAAAATATCAAAGTAGATTTAAATATTGATGAAGATTTCTTCTTTATTGGAGATGAAGAATTATATATTCAAGCTATTTCGAATATAATTTCAAACTCTATTAAGTTTTCACACTCCAATTCAAGAATATTTATCGGCTGCACATATCATAAGTCTTTCTATAAGATTAAAATTCGTGATGAAGGTATCGGAATTGAAGAGGAAAATATTCCCATCTTATTCAGAAAAGATATTCGTTTTCAAAAAACAGGAACAAGAGGAGAGGGCGGACATGGATTTGGCCTTTCTTTCTGTTATGATATTATAAAAGCTCATAAGGGAAGTATTCGTGTTAAATCTCAAAAAGATAAAGGCAGTACATTTATTATCGAACAGCCATTCAGCGAAGAAGTGATTTTTATTTTTCAAAAAGATGTAAAGAAAGAAGTAGACTTTACATATAGAGAGGAAATGATTTTCTATTGCTTTAGGGACTCATACCTTTTAAAAAATACATTAAATACAATATCTCCTAATTTTATATTGATTCACTTCGCTACCTTTAATAAAGAGAAAGACTTCGTAAACTCCTTATACAAGGAAAGGAATAAGAAAATCTATATATACTCAGAAAGTCATGTTTCAATGGATGAGGAAATGGAAATTCCTATTCTTTTTGGAGATTTACTCTCTGTAATAAAGCAAATTATTACTGATTAAAAAAAGTATACTTCTCTGGCCTTACTTATCAACTCTAACAGACTATTAGTATGAAAAATATCTTTTAGCTTTTTAACATGAAACTCAACTGTACGATAAGAACACTGCTGAATTTCAGCAATCTCTTGATAACTTTTTCCATCTAAAAGAAACTTGAGTATTACTTTCTGCTTTTTACTTAAAGTATAATCCTCATTTGGATTTGTAACAGAATAAAGGGTTGAGGAAAAATAGGACTCTCCATTCATAATTCGTTTTAAAGTATTATTTAATTCTGTAATTTCCTCTTCTTTAGAAATAAAGCCATGAATACCTAAAGATATGGCTTCCTGCAAAATCCCGGATCCTGTTAACATGGAGTATATGACAATTCTTTTGTTTATAATTTTTTTACGACATCTCTTCAGAAACTCAATACCATCCATATCTTTCATATTAATATCTAAAAGAATTATATCATATAACCTTTTATCCAGTATATTTTCGAGTTCATATCCATTGCTTGCTTCAAAAACCACTCGGAATAATTTATCCTGTTCCAAGCAAGCTTTTACTCCTTTCCTTGTCGCAGAATGATCATCTGCAAGAATTATCTTATACATCTTAACCTCAAGCTAAATATTAACAGAGCAATGAAAGAAAACCGCTGTTACCTTGCAAGACAATTTTATAGATTTACTTTTTTTCCTGAAAGCTAGGGAAATCACTAGCTTTTCAAATATAAATAGCTTTTCAAAAAAGTAGACCTTCTAAATTCAGCCCATTCGTAGAATAAATGGATTTTTCTTCTACAAATAGAGTTACTTCTGTCTCAGGAGAGAACTCATAAATTATTATTTAACATTGAAGGATTTAGTAATGAGAACCTTAATTATTCCTATTCTATTAGGATTATTTTTTCTATCCGATTGTGGAAGCAGCAAGAAGAAAAGCGGACTTCCCTGTGTAGGTGCCTTGCAACAAAACCAGCTAAACTGGTATGACCATATTCAGGGTAAAACCAATGACCGAAAAGGCGCAGTATTAGAATGTGGTGTTGCTCTTCAAGTATTGCAAAGTTCTCAGGCAGGTTCAAGTGGAACCGGAACTGGCACAAGCACTGGAACAGGAACTGGTACAGCCACAGGGACTGGTACAGGATCAGGAACAGCAGCACCTTCCGGCTTGACTTATAGTGGAAGTCCATTTAGTTTTACAAAAGATATAGCGATTACTACGCAAACACCCGTATTTACCGGCACTGTAACTTCCTGTACAGCGTCACCCACATTGCCTGCGGGTATTTCGATTGATAGTAGTTCCTGTGCACTCAGTGGTACTCCCACTGCTTCACAGGCGGCCACAAGTTACACTATAACTGCAACGAATAGCGGAGGTAGCACAACCGCTACCATTAGTATCACCATTGCAAACCCGACTTACAGCATAGGTGGAAGCATATCCGGACTAACTGCCAGTGGTCTCGTTTTACAGAATAGTGCAGCAGATAGCCTGACAGTAGCTGCAAATAGCACTTCGTTTAGCTTTAACACTAAAGTGACAGGTGTTTACTCCGTAACCGTAAAAACAAATCCAACAGGTTTACTCTGTAGCGTGACCAGTAGCAGCGGAACTGCAAGTGCCGACGTTACCAATGTAAACATATCTTGTGCAAGTCCATGGACTAGATTAACCGGTGTTGCATCAGGAACAGTGGAAGCGTTTGGAATTATAGGTGATACAAATGGAAATATATATGTAACAGGGAGGACAGATAAGGGTCTGGATGGAAATTCTCAGGCAGGATCTTATGATCTATTTGTTGTTAAATACGATGCTCTTGGAACAAAAAAATGGACAAAGCAAATGGGTGTAACAAGTGCAGCTACTTATCCTTTCAATATAACTACCGATTCAAGTAATAATATATACATAGTAGGAAGAACGAATGGAGATCTGGATAGTATTACGCGTACTGGTTCTACAGATATGTTTATAATAAAATTTGATAGTGATGGCAATAAGCAATGGACGAGGTTAGTTGGAGTTGCTTCCAGAGAAACTTCTGGTATGGGAATTAAAGTAGATTCTAACAATAACATCTATATAACCGGAAGCACAACTGGAAGTTTATACAAAACTGCAGCCGGATTAGGTGAGAAATTTATAGTAGCCAAATATGATAGCAATGGAACAAAAGTTTGGGCAGACCAATATACTTTGGATGTATATAGTACCGGCAGAAATATAGTCCTGGACTGGGGTGGTAATGTTTATATAATCGGTTTTACAAGTGGAGTTTTAGATGGTGTTGCACTTACCGGAAGTTATGACACTTTTATTATGAAATATAATAGTACCGGTACGAAACAATGGACGAAGATGTTGGGAGCTAACGGAGGTCAAGCTAATCCCTGGGGACTTGATATCGATTCAAATAATAATATTTATATATCAGGTGAGGTGAATGCAGCATTTGCCGGTAATACCAAGGTAGGGAATAATGATATGTTTGTAGCCAAGTATGATACCAGTGGTACGTTCCAATGGGTTAAGCAGGAAGGGCTGACCGGGATTCAAACTTTCAGTTATGGAGTTGTTGTGGATTCCAGTGGCAATAGTTATGCAGCCGGACGTGGAGGGATTGGCAGCAAGACAGGACTCATGGATGCATTTGTCGTGAAATTTGATACCAATGGCACCAAGCAATGGAGCCAGCAACTGGGAGTTACAAACAAGGTTGTGGAAGGAAGAACACTTTATCGGGATGCGAGTGGTATTATCTATACCTGCGGATTTACAAATACCGATCTTGAATCACAAACGAAAACCGGAACTCAGGATCTATTTGTAAGTACAAAATTAAATCCATAAACAACGAGGATTTCTTGTTTTCTTTATAGGGTATTTCCCTCAATAAAATCCGGAGTTTTTATTCCCGGAAAAAATGAGGTCTCAGTAAAAAAAAAGAAGAAAATAGCTGTTTTATTTTTCTATACGATAAATATGGAAAATTATGAAGCTATTTCTTCTTTTTTTTGGTTTTCTATTTTCAACAGGCTTATTCTCTAAAGACAAGACCCTTCTTATTCTTCCTTTTGTTTCCGAGGCTTCTCTTTCCAAAGAAGCTATAATCGTGAATGAGTTTGTTCACTTAGATTTTGAATCCAAGAGTTCTTATAAGCTCATAAAACCCCGAAATAAACAGGCAGCTTGTTTTGAATTAGATTGCGGCTTAAAGGCAGGAGAAAAAGAAAATGCAGATTATGTTCTCACAGGTTCTCTAAGAAAACTTGGTTCCTCTTATTTTTTAATGGCAAGGCTTATTGATATACAAAAGAAGGAAGTCGTTCATTCCAATCGAGGGGAAGCAAAAACCGAAGAAGAACTGGGAAGAGCTTCTTCGAAACTGGTTCAAAATTTAAGTCATTCGAATCAAAAAGAAGAAATAGGTGATGATGCAGATAATTCAATAAAACAGGAGAGTTTTCAGATAAAAACAGAACCGGAAGGAGCTGAAATCTGGTTAAACTATAAAAAACAGGAAGGTCTAAGTCCGAAAGAATTTACTTTAAAGCGAAACGAAGAGTATCATATCCGGGTAAAGAAAGATGGAATGATAAGGGAAAGAGTCATCCGGGTTAAAAAAAAGCAGGAAGATATATCTTTTTCTTTTAATATTTCAGAAACCTCAATTTTATGGGAAGGAGAAAAAAACTTCAGTCCAAATCCTTCTCCTATAAGTGAACGATTTGGTTTTAGCTTTTTCCAACCTATTTCTATCAATGATACAGGTACTCCCAAATATTTTCAATTCAATATGATTTACGGACAGAATAGAGACCTTTTTGGTTTTGGTCTCGGTGGAATCAATAGAAATGCAGTACCCGAACTTTCCGACAAAAGTACCCGTCCATCTATTATTCGGGGAACACAGTTAGGTTTTATTAATATAGGGGGAGGGGAGCTGACAGGTTTACAACTAAGCCTATTTAATATAAGTACAAAAGCAAAAGCCTTTCAACTCGGATTAATTGGTAACTGGAACACGGAAGATTTTACCGGAGCTCAGATAGGTCTCGGTCTGAGTCTGGTAAGTGTCAATAAAAACTTTGGTAACTTTTCCGGATTCCAATGGGGCACTTTTATTAATATAAATGAGATGGATTTTAAAGGTATGCAGGTAGGGGGACTTATGAATGTGAATAATGGAGAACATTCCGGCCTACAAATGTCTCTTTTAGTAGCGAATATGAATAATGGAGTTCACAGAGGAATACAACTGGCTCCACTATTAAATTATTCTAAGGAAAATTTTGAAGGACTTATGCAACTTTCCAGCTTTAACTATTCTGCAAAAGACTCTTCCGGTTTACAACTGGGGCTTATTAACCGAACAGGTGCTAATATGAATGGAATGCAATTTGGAGGAGTTAACCTTGCCGGAGTTAGTCTTAGCTTACAATTTGGTTTTCTCAATCGGGCTGAAAGTTCAAAAGGCTGGCAGCTCGGAGTAATTAACTACTCCAAAGGTAAAGCAAAGTTGCAGATTGGAATATTAAATATTGCTAAAGAAAATCGGATACCTATTCTGCCGATAGTAAACTTTGATTTTTAGAATTATAGAATATATGGAAATAGAAATTTTCTACTTTTAGGAAAATCCGGAAACTTTTCCACATACCATTTTTTTGTATTGATACTCCTGGCGAGAAGATAGGAAAACATGATCCAGAATATAAGGTAGATTTCTACAAAGCAGGAGGAAATCGCTATACCCAACCAGGAAAGCAATTCTCCTGTATAATGGGGACAGACAACATAAGAAAAAAGTCCTGTTTGCGGGACTACATAGTCTTTACTATCTCCCTTTCGTAGTCCGGCCAGTATTATATGATGATATAAATTTATTATCTGTCCTGCTATAAAAATAAATCCACCCAGAAGCAAAGCTGATGTAAGATTTATTTGCTCAGATTTTACAAGTCGATTAACAGGTTCCGCGATTGTATAGGCAGCAGCCGAATATACATAGGTAATCAGTCCAAGGCTTAAAAGCCCCATATTTCCTGAGTATTTGTGAAGGAAGATAGCTTCCAAAACCCGTTTTAAAAAGTGGAAGCATACAAAAATACAAAGAGAAATATGGTATAAACTATTTGGATGCCCCGAAGAATAATAGACAAAGAGGTAGGTAATGATAGGTACAGTATAAATGATTACCATCCCTCTTCGTGTAGGGAAATTCCCCTGTCCTCTAAACTTACTGTATTGTAATTGAAACCTTTTAGAATATTCTAAATAAAAAACAATTAATCCAAGAATGAAAAAACCTGTGAATCTGATAATATTTACAGGACTTGATAAATCTGTTAATATCCAACTCATAAAACCTCTTACGCTTTAACGGATGTAATAAGACCGAGTGCATCAATTTGCCAATCCGGGGTTCCGGAACGAAGGATTTGTATTTTACCTTTTTTTTCTCCGATTTTGTCTAACAAGGTATTTGTTACCATCTTTGCAGCCACATTGGTTCTTTCCATAAATACGGCATGATGTGGAAGACTCACCCAGTCTCCGATGAATAAAAGGTTTTCAATAGGTGATTGTATTTGAGGTCTATTTTTCTCATCACCCACTCTATGTCCTGTGTAAGTATCCCAGTGATTAATATAAAATTCAGAAAAATCCTTCAAGTCAGGAAGAACTTTTTTCAATTCTTCATGGATGATTTTAGCAATCTCTTTATAGGATTTATTCCTGAAGGCTTCAACTTTTGCCACCTGCACTTCTATCAACTCCGCATGTCTTTCTTTTAAAAACGGCATCTGTCGAACCGACCAGTTCGAAGTAAAGCCTATAAATTCAAAGCCTGTAGGCATAAAATTCGCTGTACTATAATCCGAACCGGGAGGAAAACGCTTTGACCATGCATCCGAATTTTCATAGAGCAAATTGACGCAGAGTATGGAAGCTGTACTTAAATCCTTTATTTTTTGGAAATATTCTTCTTCTAAATTAACTCTTAAAATTAAATCTCTGGCTCCCCGAATATCTGTTGCGTTGATAAAGTAATCAGCCAGGAAAGTTTTTACATGGGATTCATCCGGATTCAGTAGATCTAACATAGAGGGATGAGCCCCACAAAATGGGCAGTGTTCATACTCTCCCGGTCCCATGATATTACCACAGACCCTGCAACGCTTTACTCTCTTTCCCTGTATATGCTCATTAGTATTAACAGAAAGAATTTTTCCATTTTCTTTACGAACACTCGTTACTTCCTGCTGATAATGAATTTCCCCCCCATTATTTTTAATATGAGCTAAAAGTGGTTCAATCAAAGTTTTGTCTATTGGATACTTATAATAATCTACACGGGAATCGGCAGGTAAACTTCCAAGTTTTATGAAATTTGCAATAGCAATAGCCGAACATTCTTTGCTGAGCATAAAATATCCCATTTCGGCAATTCCATCGTAATAATGCTTGATAAATTCATTTCCTACACCCAGTTTCTTTGCCCAATCATAAAAGCTAATACTATCCAGATAGAATCTCTGTTCCTTATCCAGATAATCAAATCCCCACATTTTAGTAGCAGCTTTTAAAGAGCTTAGTTGTCCCTCTTCCGGAATCCGAATATTTTCTCTGGAAGGAATATACAAATTGCCCCTCGATAGCATCTGGAATCTATCAAAAGGAACAGGCCAGCTCGGGTACCGAATTTTATTCTGTATTCCACGGTTAGAAACTAAAAAATAAAAAGAATCGTTTTCATGGGTAATATTCAGAGGAATTTTATGTCGACCTAAAAACTCCCGTAAATTTTTATAAAAACCCCAGATCCCGTGAAGACCGTGTTCTCGGCTGTACCCTTCCTTGCCGAAATACTTTGAGGCAAAATTTGTATCTCTCCAGGCTTTTAATTTACCCAGAGCATAATTCGTTTTTTCTATTACAATGACTTTAAAGCCTCTATCGGAAAGCTCACAGGCTGCCTGTATGCCGGCAAGACCTCCGCCAATAATACAGACTGTTTTATCGTTGGAAGGAAGCTTAACCTTGTTTTCAGGAACCTCCGGAAAGAGTTTCTTATATTCGGAATTTGCAAAGTAGGAATAGCCCAGACCTGTTGAATAAGAGCCGAGTCCCAGACCTCCTGTAAACAAAAGAGCTTTTTTTAAAAATTCTCTACGGTTCATAGGCTTTCATTCTTCTCAGCAGGTTTAAAGGAAGTACATGAGTTTTTACTTTTACAGAACTTCTTCTCCAGTATGTAACTAAATATAGCCTGGATTCGTTGCTTCGCAATCGGCCATAGAAAGTAATGATCATTTCGAAAAGCACAATATGTAACACTTCCTGAAACATAGCTATCTGCTAATAAAGTGATTCCATCATTCGGTCCATATTGTATAAGATTTATGTAATAGGGTTTTGCACGTTCTGATACATGTCTAAAAAAAGGAGTGCCTATCACATTAACTAATAATAAATGCTGTGGTTTCTGCATGGGTTCTTGTAGAATCTTATTCTCAGAACTCATGTCCAAAAAACCCTGCCAGTTATAGCCATGCCACCAGAAATAAAGCCGACCTTCCATATTCTTCCAGAAGTCATCGGTAACGACTTTGATTCCCTTACTTCCTTTATTGAGACCTCCAATATTATACCAGGCCTGGACTTTTTGAAAGTAAGTTTCTGAACCACATTTTTTAAATGCAGCTTTAATATCACTACTTCCCTTGCTGACTGAAGCAAGGATTATTCCTTTAGACTTGTTCTCATTTTTAATGAAGTTACAAATTGTCTCTGCGTTTTGTTCCAGAGTTCCGGTCTGATCTATTTGTATGAGTTCTTCTAGTAAACCTATTTCTTTTGCTATATTTCTAAGAACCTTACCATCAGCTCCTACATTAGGATTATCTTTATAGAACATGCCGGGGACTACTGCCAGTAGGACTTTTTCTTCGGAATAGTTCGGAATTTTTTCTATGTATTCCATTTCTTTTTTTTCAATATAGCTAAGAAAGCTTTTATTTAAAGGTTCTTCTGTGACCCTATGATAAAAAAGAGCTGTGGCTTTATCCACATCCAAACTGTCTTTTGTGATTTTCTGTAAAACCTCCCGATTCAAATCAGAAAGAAGAGGATACTCTTTTAGACTGGCTGCCCAATTGAGATACTCTTTTTCATCTTCGCAAAGATTGGAGATGTGGTAGAGATTTTCTTTACAGGAAACTTTTCGAACAGCACTTGTATTTACTTCTAACTTCTTATCTACATGGCAGGAACTAAAGAAAATCAAAAATAAAGTAAATAGGGATTTCATGCGGACTGAGGTGTTTTGTTTGAGATAAATGACTTATAAAATACACCTGCAAAAAACAGAATTGAGAAAAAGAGAGAAGTATCAATATTTTGCGGGTAAGTTGTAAAGCGAAGGACCAAAGCCAAAAATAAAAGTCCGAGACGCAGACCGGAATAATACAGCAGCGGTTTGGAAGATTGCAAACGCTTTACGAGTATAAAATCAAAGGGAGTGAATACAAGAACCATTAGGGTTTCGTCCATAAAATCAAAAGTAGTAAAAATCCAGACAAATGTGGCGACAAGTCCTCCCAAACCGGACATCAGACCAAATAGTATACGACCGGTTCTTTCATAAGAGGAGAGTCTTTTTATGGGAAGCTGAGTCAAAACAGCAAATATAAACAGGATAAATCCCATTTTACCGCTGATATCTAAAGTGGATTGAGTTCCCCATCTATCCTGAATCAAGACTTTATCTCCGCTTAAAAACTTATTATCCTTTAAGGCTTCGTAAAGATCCAGGGGTAAATAAATGAGATCATGTTTATCCCGAATTTTATCTGTATCCCTATCAAACAAAAGCTTTTCATTAATACGCAACCAAACAATCTGATTAGAATAAGGTAAAACCCGTTTTCTCCAGGTATTAGTTTTATCACTTACCTCTTTTAACTCAATTCGCTTTCCGAAGGCTTCTCCCAATAAATCGCGAGAAAAAGTAACACAATTATTGGTGAAATTATTGTATTCATAACCTTCCTTATTGTCTTCGATCTTCTTTAAAACCGTCTGAAAGAATTTCTTTTTTTGTTCGGCATTTAGATTCAGATCAGAGACAAGCATTCCTCTACCTGAAGAATCCCAGGCGTTATGTGCTGATTCCATGGGTAGAACATTTACAAAAAATTTGGCATTACCTTTTAGGAGACTGTAGAGAAACGAAATAGAAGGTTCGTATTCTCCAAAATCGATATAGAAATCTTCCTTAGAAAATTCTTTTCCGAGGATAACCCGAATAGCTGAATGACCGAAAGCTGTGGTAACGGTTATTCCGGGGCTTACCGTTACCAGTTGCACTTTTGCTGATTTAATTTGGTTTTCCGATAAAGAGGGAACCATTTTAAGAAAATATTGAAAACTTTCTTTTCTCCAGCTCTCTTTAGGATTTTTTTCTTCAGCAAACAGAACAAAACTTAAACAATAGATTAGAAATGGTAAATAGAACAAACGCTTCATAGATAGATAATATTAAGAAAAGTTTTATTAATAAGAATGAAAATAGCGAGTAGAATTAGCTAAGCGAAGGATACTCAGGCAGAACCTGAGTATCCGGATAAGTATTAGTCGCCGTGTACGATTGTACAGGTAGATTGAACTACGGAACCTAAAAGGTTATCATTTTTATAGTCTATGGAATAAACTTTAGTAATTCCACCTTTTGCAGCAGCAGCTTTAATACCAGCGTCTCCAAAAGACACGATTCCAAGGTATCCTGTTGCGCAGGCTTCTCCAGACTTAGCTCCTACCGGAGTTTCAGTTTCCATTTTTGTAAGGTTCAATGTAGTATTTTGCATTATCGAACCAGAAGGAGCGCCATAGCCTCCACCTGAACATGCAATAGTAGCTGCAACCGCAGCGGCGATACTAAGACCTATAATTTTTTTCATACTTCCTCCAAAAGTTTTAATCTGCACCAGTTTGTTTCCTTTTAAAAATAGTGACAAGATTTTTTTCTATTTTCCGGATAATTTTTTTAAATTATTTTATACCCATTCCATTGTTTTTACCCGTTTCATACTACTTTTTCCTACAGCTATGTCTAACATCTTCCTTAAACGTTTTGAGAAACTTTCCTGTTTGTAGGGGATATTATATTTTTCGCAAATAGCTTTTACTCTGGGCTGATACTCTTTATATTTTAGCATGGGAACATCCGGAAATAAGTGGTGTTCAATTTGAAAATTTAAATAACCCTGCATAAAATTTAATACATCATTCCCGGTTTTATAATTACAGGAAGTAATCACCTGCCTGAGATAAAATTCCTGTTTATTTTTAAACTTCTCGTCAAAACGATATAGATCCTCTCCCGCATGATTGGAAGCAATAATGATAAAGGAATGAACATTCGCCATGCATTCAGCGATAAGCGAATTGATTAGGACCGCAAAGTAAGCACTTTCTCCGAGAGGCAAAAACAATAAAGGAATAAAACCAAAACGTAATATTATATAAGGTAAGACGCATTTAATCCAGACTTCTACTGCGTATTTATGAACCGGAAAAAAAAGATTCCAGATATGAGCAACTTTTCCCATTTCAGATTCATAGGGAAAGTCCGGATTTTTTCGATGTTCCTCTTTTAAGCGTTTTCTCTGAAGTTCCATCAGGGTATTCGGTGTATAATAGGTATATTTCCAGGTCAAAACGAAAAATAAGATAATGATATATTTTATAAATAAGGGTAATCTTGATTTCCGTAAAAATTCTAAATTATATTCTACTAAGTCCGGATCTTTAATCTCGCCTGTATGATAATGATGTAAAAAATTATGTTCATAATCCCAGGCTTTGGGGTGCATCCAGTCCAACCAATCGAAGTATCTTCGGAAACCACTTGCATAAAATTTACTTTTATAACGATTTGGAACTCCTTCTATCGTATCATAAGCCCTGTGAGAAATATGATGGGTGATCATAGTCCAGCGGGCAAAATTGCCGGTGCTGATAAAAAAAGCTGATATCGGATTCGGTATAATCCAGGCAGTAGCATAACCCAGTATCGCACAGATTCTTCCCCACCATTCAATTTTTAGAAGATGCTTATAATCTTTTATCCCTATAGAAGACTTGATCTCTTTTCTTAATTCATTGATTTCCTGAGTAAATAAACTCAATTTATCTAAAACAATTTCTTCGACTTGCGTACTCATCAAGTGTCATTTTTTTTAATGATTCACACGGGGCTATAGAAATTTCCTATTTGCAGTTTTTCTTGTATAGATACAAACCGAGAAATACGGTTATGCTGAGAAAATAAATATTACTTATCAAAAAACTTTTTAAGGAGCTCGGTTGAATTTACTTCCGGCATAAGACCGAAAACATTATCCGAAACGAATCTTCGATAAACTTGCGTTCTTCTGTATCCAAAAAACTTCCCTGCATTGCTCTTAAGATAATCTTCCATACTGAGACTATCATTATAGCCTCTTTTCCTTGTTGCAGCTGCTTTCTCAAAAAAATAAGCATAAGAAGATTTTACTCCCTGTATCCCTTTGGAATAGTTCATATAGGAATCCACCTGATCCGGTTTTATCTCCTGAAAGGTTTCTGACCAGTAATCAATTACCATTTTCTTTATCATATTTTCCGGGAAAAGTTTTATGACCGCATTTTTCTCAACATAGTAGCAATGACCAAATTCTCTCCGTTGAAGATCCTCCTGTATAATCTGATACAGAACGATAGGGCCAATATGATAAAGAAAACTCTGGGTATCATTACAAATATCTATAAAGTCTTTAGAAAATAAACTCTCCACAGCAAAATTGATGAGGGTTTGGATCATCTTTTGATATTTAAGTGCATTTGAATAACCACTATTTTGTCTCACGAGGGCAGCTGCCAGGTTTAAGTTGATATTTTCATTAGGGTTTAGAGAGATGAAACTTGAATTATAAAACTTACTCTCTTCTTCTTTTAAAACAGGGACACTCACATAAAGAATATAGGCATCTTTACGATTCCAGTCTTTGCTTCCGATAACTTCGGTATAATAAAACTCACCTGATTTTTCTTTTTTAATTTCTGCGGAACGGGGAGTCCGGGTTAAATTTTGCTCCTGACCGGTTCTCCTTTCCATTACGTTGTTTTTTAACTGCTCGATTATATCATCTGTATTAGAAGATACGGGGGTTTCTCTCACATTGGTAGGCAAGAAAAGTTTGTTTAAATCATAATTATATAATTCATTATAAATGAGATTACTCACTAAATACTCAGGATCCTTTTGAGAAGCTCCCACTATCGTTCCATTATAATGAGCTTTTATCCTTTCTAAAAAGGCGAGAGTATCTTTCTGAAGAATTTCGATCTTTGAAATATACAAATTGTTAATTTTATCATGAATTGTCTTGGTTTCGGGATAGGCCGCTAAAATTTGAAAGAGCTGTTTTAGTAGAGTCCAGGATTCTGTGGTAATCCTTGCAAAAGAAGAAACCCACTCAAAAAAAACCTTTACTTTAATATAGCTAATCTGATTTTCATCGGGTTCACTATCAGGAAAAAGTTCATAACTTTGCTTCTCGATTTCATGTTGAAAGCTTTGAGTAGAAATCGGTTTAATAAATTTCGAAAAAGCAGATTCGATCCTCTTTATTGGATTCATTAAATCATAGTAATGCGTATCGATGATTTCTCTTCCTGCATTACTTACACTGTTCGTATTAATTAAAATTTTGATATTGTCGAGAGTGGACAGATGAAAAGATAATACACCGTTAATATCAGTAGTAAATCGATTAAAATCTTTACTGGATGAAGGGATGCTTTCCGAATTCACTGGTTTACTCATCTTTCACTTATAATTATTAAATTATAATTTTATGTGAATAAAAAACAAGCAATCTTTTCTAAAAAAAGTTTATTTCTCCGGCAGACTCGTATCTGCTCAATTTTTCAGGGAAGCAGGCGAACTCGGTGGTTCGCTTGCAATTTGCTGGTTAAGAAGTTGCCACTTTCTTCTTAGTTGCTCTTTTTTTGGTAGCTTTTGGCGGAGGAGGAGAACTAGAAAGTTTTTCAACTATATTCTCTAACTCTTCCCGGGTAACTGTTTCCTTACTTAGAAGTAAACTTGCCAGCTCTTTTAACATTTCCTTATTATCTTTGATAAGGGTTCTACCTCGGTTTAGAGAGGAGTCAATAATCGATTTCACCTCTTCGTCGATCATCGCTGCAAATTCTTCGCTGTAGAATTTATTTCCACCATACATATCCCGGCCTAAAAATACCTGATCATGACTGGAATTATAATTAACGGTTCCAAGTTTGTCTGACATTCCCCAATCACAAACCATTCTCCTGGCAATATTAGTTGCCTGTAAAATGTCATTGCTTGAGCCGGTGGAAGGGTTTCCGAAAAAATAATCCTCGGCAATATAGCCTCCCATCGCCATGGTAATTTGATCCAGCCAGTAATGTTTGGGATGAATATGCTTTTCTTCTTCCGGAAGAGACTGAGTTAGACCCAGAGCCCTTCCCCTCGGGATAATGGTCACTTTATGAATGGGTTCTGTATGCTCCAAAAGAGTAGCCAAAATGGCATGTCCGGCCTCGTGGTAAGCGATTACTTCCTTCTCTTTTTCGGTGATGAAGAAAGAACGTCTTTCCGGTCCCATCATTACCTTATCTCTGGCTTCTTCCAGTTCTTCCTGGGTTACTCTCTTTTTATTTTTCCGGGCAGAAAGCAAAGCGGCCTCATTGACAAGATTCGCCAGATCGGCTCCTGTAAAACCGGGTGTTCCCCTTGCAATGGATTCCAGGGATATATCACTGGTAAGAGGCACTTTTTTTGTATGAACTTTTAAAATCTCCTCTCTTCCTTTTACATCCGGAAGATCAACTACTACTTGCCTATCAAAGCGACCCGGACGAAGTAGGGCCGGATCGAGTACGTCGGCTCGGTTGGTGGCGGCAATTACGATAATGCTTTCATTGGGTTCAAAACCATCCATTTCTACCAGCATCTGGTTTAGCGTTTGTTCACGTTCGTCGTGACCTCCACCCAGACCGGCTCCCCTGAGTCGTCCTACTGCATCTATTTCATCAATAAATATAATACAGGGAGCATGTTTTTTCCCCTGATCGAAAAGATCTCGTACTCTTGAGGCACCCACCCCTACAAACATTTCCACGAAATCCGAACCGGATATATTTAAAAATGGAACTCCGGCTTCTCCCGCTACAGCTTTTGCCAGAAGGGTCTTACCGGTTCCGGGAGGTCCGACTAAAAGTACACCTTTGGGAATTCTTGCTCCAATAGCCTGAAACTTTTTCGGATCTTTTAAAAAGTCAATCATCTCGGTGAGTTCATGCTTGGCTTCATCACAACCGGCCACATCATTAAAAGTAACCTTCACTTTTGTATCTGCGTTCATCTTTGCCCGGCTTTTTCCAAAGCTGAAGGCCTTATTCCCCGTTGACTGCAACTGGCGGATCATGATAAACCAGATAACCAGAATCACCAGAATCCAGGGGATAATATTCATTAAAATACTAATGAAGCGATTTTCTTCGTTTGACTTGGCCTGGAATTCTATATTAGATTCCAAAAGTTTCTGGGTTAAATCAGTATGAATAGGGGCGATTATGGTTTTAAAACGGATCACTTTTTCAGAACCTTTAGGTTTATACCAGCCTTCTATCTGCTCCCTTTCAATAATAAGCTGTTTTTTAAGGGGAGATTTACCACTTTCCGTTACGATTTCTCCAATAGGTTCCTGACCGGGTTTGGATTTGAGCATATTCAGGAATTGCGAATAGGTTATTTCGTCAACTCGACCTTTCATATTACCCGGTGGATTAAAAGCTATAAGTAAAACAAGAAGGAAAGCTAGAATCCAGAGTACATACTTTACATTTTTATTCATAAGACGGCTTTCTCACTAAGTTTAGTTTTTTAAGGCATATAATTCTTGCAAGATAAAATGATGATTCCCTTATTCCGGATCATTATAGTCTATATTTTTCTATAACTTCCTCAATGTCACCAATACTGATAGAACGTATAGCAGCTTCTGAATCATTAATTATGTCTATAAGCTTTAAATTTTCCAGAGGAAGAAAATCTTCCTGTAAAAATTTATCAAGATTTGCAAGTTTAAAGCTATCATTTCGGATACCAATACGAATACAGATAAAATTATTGGATCGAAGAGATTGAGCGATTGATTTAATTCCGGGGTGCTTATTTTCTAGATTCCCCTTTTCGACTACAATTTGTCCCAGAGGAAGGGTAACATCTTCATGGATTACAACAATATTATGCACCTTTATTTTTAAAAAGGAGGCAATATAGAGAACCGATTCACCCGATAGATTGCTAAAGGTCTGGGGTTTGAGGAGAACTACTTCATCTCCTTCAAAGAAACCCCTCCCTATCATGGATTTTTTCTTTTTGGTCTTTATTTCCACATTGATGTTATTGGCAATAACATCCAGAACTTTGAAGCCAATGTTAATCCGGTTATTATAATACTTCTCACCCGGATTTCCAAGGCCAACAATGAGTTTAATATCTGTTGATTTATTTGAAGGAGCCGCCAAATATCACCCCTGAAAAGGTAATGTTACTTACCTTTTCCTTTTTTTGCTCCGGTTTCTTTTGTCGCTGCTTCCCTTGCTGCTCTTTCCTGGGCAATAAGAGCCTTAGTGATGTTCACTGAGGTAACAATCGGATTTCCTTTTAAAAGAATATCCCAGGATTGGGGAATGGGTAGATCTTTAATTTTAATGCTATCTCCTACACCAAGATCGCTGACATCTACTTCAATTACATCTTTCAGGTCTTCCGGAGTTGTTTTCACCTTAAGTTCATGAATAATGTGTTCGAAACGACCACCTGCTTTCACACCTTTTGGGGAACCGGTTGTTACGATTCCAACTTTAGTTTTTACTTTTTTCCCCGGAGTCACTTTAAAAAAATCAATGTGACGAATTTCATTGCTACCCGGAGTTCTCTGAATCTCCTGAACGAAAACTCTAACATTTTCTCCTTCCAGATCCAGATCTATCAGAGTAGCCGGACGAACCCCCGTGTTTAAAAGGTGGATAACGTCTTTTCTATCTACACTGGCCAGAGCGGATTGTCCGCTTCCAATAATATTTACAGGAATTCTTCCGCTGGCCGTTAACCGGTTATTGGCGTTCTTTCCTGTTTCTGTTCTTTTTTGCGCTTTTATTGTTAAATCACTCATAGTTTGCAAACCCTAAACGAATAATGAACTTATTGATTCTTCATTGTGAATTCGTTCTATTGCCTTTGCGAAAAGCGGGGCAACAGAAAGCTTCGTAAAATTTCTTATATTTTTCTTTTCCGAATGATGAATTGTATTAGATAAAATGAGTTCATCAAGCTCTATACTATTCAACCTTTCAACGGCTTCTCCGGAAAGAACTCCATGTGTGGCACAGCACATTACAGATTTTGCACCATGTTCTTGGAGTGCTTTAGCAGCTTTTGTAATAGTGCCCGCTGTGTCAATCATATCATCGAGCAGGATACAATTTTTTCCTTTTACGTCCCCAATAATATTCATAACTTCCGATACATTGGGTTTTGGACGTCTTTTATCTATAATTGCGAGGCTTCCATTCACTTTTTTTCCTAAAAATCTCGCTCTTTCTGCCCCACCTGAATCAGGAGAAACAATTACGAGATCCTTTAAGTCTTTTGAAAGAAGATATTCTGTTAATACGGCTGAAAAGAAAAGGTGGTCTACAGGGATATTGAAAAAACCCTGGATCTGATCGGCGTGCAGGTCCATAGTAAGAACCCTATCAGGACCCAGAGTTTCGATTAAATCGGCAACTACCCGTGCTGAAATGGGAACTCTCGGTTCAACTTTTCTGTCCTGTCTACCATATCCATAATACGGAATTACGGTTGTAACTCTTCTGGCTGAGGCTCTTCGGAAAGCGTCCAGAATGAGTAAAAGCTCAATCAGGTTATCATTTGCCGGATTGCTGATGGATTGAACGACAAAAACATCTCTTCCTCTGACATTTTCATCTATTTTGATATAGATTTCGCCATCAGAAAACTTCTTCTTGGTAATTTTTCCCGGTCGGATGCGGAGATGATCGCAGATCTCATCTGTCAGGGGGACATTCGAACTCCCTGAAAAAATAGCCATATCTCCTCTCATACTACCACCTGTCTACTTTTTATAAGAGACTCAATAGTCTCCAGATCCTGAACGGAATTAATTCCTGAACTTTCTACTGCATTTTCCAATTGAACGGCACCACACTTTTTAGATTCTGATACATATATTTTTATAACATCGGGAAGGTAGTATTCTCCCTGTGCGTTTTCTGTTCCTACCCGTTTTAAGGTAGAAAAAACTTCAGGTGAGCGGAATACATAGGTTCCGGTATTGATCTCATCTACCTTCAGTTCTTCCGGTTTTGCATCCTTATGCTCAATAATAGCTAAAAGCTCCCTATCTGAATTGCGTATAATTCTACCATAACCATCCGGTTTCTCAATTCTTGCAGATAAGACTGTTGCAAATTGCTCTTCTTTGCGAGCAGTATCTAATAAATTTTTAAAAGAAGTATAATGAATTAAAGGGGTGTCTCCACAGGCGACTAAAAGCTGACCCTGAAAATCTTTTAACAGACTTTCTGCACATAAAAGAGCATGGCCGGTTCCGAGTTGCTCTTTTTGCTCAACAAACTCAAGTCCTGTAAAGGAAGAACAAATTTGCATAACCTCTTCTTTTTTATAGCCCACGATCACGCAAATCCTTTGAACCCCGGCTTTTCGAAGGCTTTCGATGACATAATGAATGAGAGGTTTTCCGTTTAGCTTTGTAGCTACCTTTGGATGCTCGGACTTCATCCTCGTTCCTTTTCCAGCGGCGAGAATGACAGCGCATATATTAGTGTTTGTTGAATCCAAGTTATGAATACCAAAAATGTATAAAACTGGCTGGGCTGCTAGGATTCGAACCTAGGGATGGCTGGACCAAAACCAGCTGCCTTACCACTTGGCTACAGCCCAATTTTAAAAACTAAAAGGTATAAAGTCATACCCAGGGTATTTGGCAATAAGTCCGTTTTGAACTTTCGCCGATTCCTCTTCTCTCCTGAGCAGGCCAAAAAAACAGGAACCTGAACCGGTCATGGATGCAAAAGAGCAACCCAGAGAATAGAAATCTTCCTTTAGACTTTTTAATAAAGGAAACTGCTTGAAGGCAAACTCCTCGAAGTCATTCACAAGAAAGCGTTGCAAAACGTGCCAATCTCCCAGCCTTAATGCCTGAGAAAGCTCCCCTGTAAGGAAATTCCATGGTTCAGTTATGGTAGTTTTTTGTAAAGGCTTTTTTAAATAATTGTAAGCTTCTTTTGTGTTGATTTCTACAGGTGGAATTCCTAAAACCCCCTGTCCGGAGGCAAGTTTTATGGAATAAAACTTTTCTCCTCTTCCGTAAACGAAAGCCGGCTCTTCTCTGAGAAAAAATGGAACATCGGAACCGATACCGGCTGCGAGACCATTTAAGCTCTCCGAAAACTCCCAATCTGTACCTTTGAACAATACCTTGAGTAGCATAGCCGCATTTGAACTTCCTCCTCCCAGACCTCCACCGGTTGGGATACGCTTAATCAGTTTCACTCTTAAGCCGGGAATATCAGGAGAAAAACTTAGAGCTCTTTCATAGGCTTTATATAAAATATTTTTGGTAAGATCCCCTCTTTCGGATACTTCCTCGAAGCTCTGCTTTTTTTCTTTTATCAGCTCGTTTCTGGATTCTAAAAGAAACTCTCCCGAAGAAGAAGTTCTTTCGAACTCAATCTCATCTCCCCAGTTTATCTTCGTGAAGATACTGTAAATCTCGTGAAACCCATCCTCTCTCTTAAAGGGCACTTCCAGGCCTATATTTATTTTAGCAGGAGAAAGCATTATAATAAACCCGGAACAGCTAAATTTTTTACATCCTCTAAAAATGCAGTTCGAAGGCTCTCCGGAGATAAAATGATTACAGCTGTACCGAAACCTTTAATCGTACTCAGAAACCAGCGAGAATCTGAAATTTTTACTTTAGCAGATTGAAGTCGCCTGTTCCTATAGGTTTTCTCACCCAATAATTCCATATCTAACTTTCCGGAAAGATGAAAATAGGCTTTTTCATCAAAGAGAATTTCGGCATACTCTGAATTTTGCCTGGAGTCCTGAATAAATCGATTAAAATCCTCAATATATTTCTGGTTATCAATATTTGCCTTAAACGTAAAAGTTTCCTGAGTTGGCTTTGCTTCTATAATGGACTCTAACCTGAAATTTCGAATCCCTTTTCTTGTATGACAATATGCGGCCAAATACTGATTTTCGAGCTGAAAAATAAACAGGGGTTCTAATTTCCGGGTTTCGGGTTTTATATCTTTCCTACCCAGATAAGAAATCCATAGACAGGTTCTCTCTTTAATTGCCTGATTAATTTGTTTTCTTATCTCTCGATTTTCACTGTATTCTGCAAAGGGAATCACCTGTTTTATTTTGGATTTTATGCCTTCTAAAATTTCTTTTTCTTCACCAATAGCCTCAGATGACTCACTTTCTATAATTTTTAAAAGCACAAGCCACTCGCTAATATTTAACTGAGTCGAACTATCCAGATTAACAGGGAGGTGGATATTAATATTGTCTCCATTATAATCAATTTCAATATAATCTGCCGGTGTATAAGGGTAGGAACCGACCATAAAAAGTTCACCCAGATCTTTTTTTAGTTTATCAATTCCATTATGACCGGTAAAACGAGCCAGGTCCTCTAACTTCATGCCGGGATTCGCTGAAAGAATTTTTATTAAGCCCAGCTTTTTATTCAACCTATCAATCGTAGGATTCATGACGTACACATAAAAAAGTTGTGGATTTAAGAAAACTTATTATCTTGTTTTCAGGAAAAAATGAATATATTAATTGTAGAACCCAGTAAAGTAACCAGAACTGTGATTGCCAGGGAATTACAGGGAAAAGGATATACTATTTTTGAATCGGAAACAGCAGCTTATGCTATAGAGTTATGTAATAAATTTAAAATGGACATCATCACCATGGCGGTATATTTGCCTGACTCAGACGGATTTCAGCTCTGCTCAAAACTTCGTGTAGCAAAGGAATCTGACCCCTACTATTCCTGTAGAAATGCAAACATAGCTTTTATTACGTCCCAGGATACTATTGAAGGTAGAATCAATGGGTTTCAAGCGGGGGCAACCGAGTTTTTGCTAAAAAAAGATATTTTAAGCGAACTCCAAAATTTTATTCACCATATAGAAAATCCCCCCTGGGGATACGATACCATAAATGCTTTAATTGTGGATGACTCGGCTATTAACCGGATGATGGTGCAACACCTGCTCCTGGCTCCGAATGTGAATATTATAGAAGTCGAAGATGGACAGGAAGCTTTTGATTATGTGGTAAAGAATACAGGCTCGATAGACCTTATTATTTCTGATTTTTATATGCCTGAGATGAATGGTACCGAACTTTGCCGACGATTACGGGTAATTCAAAAACTGAAAAGTTTGCCTATCATCATTCTCACGGCTGCTACAGACAAGGCTGAAATCCTGGAAATATTCAAATCAGGAGCCACTGACTATTTAACCAAACCTTTTATTAAGGAAGAGTTTTTGGCCAGGGTAGAAATTCATTTAAAAAGCTGGTTTGTTCAAAAACAGGCAATGAAACGATCCTTCTAGAGAATAATATTGAAAAATTTTTGCCTGTATGATTATTTACCTAATTATATCCTTTTTCGTACTATAGTGCATGAAGAAGAGGTTGTATAGCAAAGTAATAGATAAGGAACACGGAATGGCAGTACCTACACCCAATATTCCCAACTTGAATGATGATGGAGATGATGGAAATTCACCAATTGAAAAATTATTTTCTGTAAGTAAGAAATACATTACCAATGCTTCTCAGCAATCCCGGGCCAAACAATGCCTTGAAGTTTTATTGGATACAATGGAAGGAGCTGGAATTACTGATTCAGCTCAGAAAGCTTTTTTTATTGCAATCGCTCACGGAACCTCTCTTCTGGGAAATCAGATGACGGAAAGCATAACCGAAGAGGAAGCTAATAAAAATAGATCCGGTAAATCAGGTAATGGTGAGCAAGAAAGTGGTGATGCCTATCGTTACAGGGGAAGAGGATTTATTCGCTTAAATGGCAAGTCGGACTACGAGAAATGGGGTAAAAGGTTGGGTTTTGATTTCATCACGAAACCCGAACTGGCGGCCGAGCTACGAATTGCTGCTAAAATTATGATATTGGGCATAAAAGAAGGAAGTATTTCTGGTTCAAAAGGAACTCTTGCCGATTATATAAATGGCTCAAAAAGAGACTTTGCTAATGCGAATAAATGGATGGAAAGTAATGAAGATAAAAGTCTCAATGGAAAAAATCAACAGATTGTAAAATTTGCAGAAGCCTATTACGAAGCTTTACTATCTTAAAACAGGGGGAAACATGGCAGTACCATCATATAAACCAATAACAGTAGTTAGTGACGATCTGGTGAATCGACTGGTTGACGCTACTTCTAAAAATCATACATCTAATAACGACCGTTTTATGCCGTCTCAACTTCGAGAATCCAAGGGGCATATAAAAATTCTTCTAAATGCCTGTAAAGCTCATGGAGTAACGGACCCGGGGCAAATCGCCTATGTTCTGGGTACTGTAAGAAGAGAATCCAATATGGGTAACCTGATGCTGGAAAAAGTTTCCGATGAGAGAGCCAATGCGGCTTATGCCAACATTATCGGGAATGGAGATGAAGCTTCCGGTGATGGAGCCAGGTTTAAAGGACGTGGCTATGTCCAGATAACCGGTCGTGCAAATTATGCCGAATGGTCACAGAAACTGGGAGTCGACCTTGTCGAGAATCCAGATAAGGCTATGGAACCATCTATTGCAGCAAAAATTTGCGTGATAGGAATGAGGGATGGAAGTTATACCAAACGTGCAAAACTGGCCGACTTCATTAATGCTTCCAAACGAGATTTCTTGAATGCTCGAAAGATAGTGAATCCGAGGGAATTGGAACGTTATCCGGCCAAGGCAAAGTTAATAGTTCAATATTCGGAAAGTTATTTTGAAGTCTTAAGTTCCTGAATCCTGCATTGACCCTGTCCAGAAATATTTTTCATAGGGAGGGTCAACTTCGTTTATTTGAACAGAACCTATCTGGATAAGTTTTTGAACGATAGAGTGCATAATGGCAAGAGCTACAACAAAATAAGGACTATTCTTTACCTTCTCTCCCATAGAAAGGCAGGCTAATTCGTTCAGATCATATTCTCCACCCTCACGTAAGCGCCTGCTGACGCCTCGTTCGAGTATGTGCAGAGTTTTGGAAAGAAGCTTAATCGAACGTTTGGGATCCTTGGGTTCTTCTCCATGACCGGGAAGAAGTCTTTTAATGGGTAGTTTTAAAAGCCTATTTAAAGAGTTATGATACTCATTCAAATTACCGTCTATCTCTGCATATATAGAAGAAATGTTTTCTAATACAATATCTCCTGTGAAATAAATCCCTTCTCCCAGTATGTATGGACTTAAGTGCCAGAGATTGTGTCCGGGTGTATGGATAAAACCAATTTCTCTCTCTCCAATGTTTATGACATCTCCTTCCACCAGTTCCACATCCATTTTTAAAATAGGATTTGTTTTTTTATCTTTTTCATAAGCTGAGTAAAAGGGTTTCCAGGCATTATTAATTTTTTGCACTTTTTTCTTTCGTTCTTCCATAGAAGAGAGTGCCTTATAAAAAAGACGAATTTCTCCTCTTTGAAACCTGTGCAGGTGATCAATATAATGGCCGATAAAAGTAGACATTCCCGACATTCCGTAAAGCTTCGCTTTTGTATAATTGCGAAGACTGAGTGCTGCACTGATATGGTCAATGTGGTTGTGGGTATAAAAAATATGATGAATATCCCGTAAAGACAATCCGATTTTCAATAAAGCTTTTTGGAGTTGACCGAGACTCAGGATAAAACCTGTATCGATAAGAGCCGGTTCTTTATCCAGGATAAGATAGATATTATTCGGTGCATAAAAAGGCTGGGGAAGAACTATCTTATAAAGGCTTTCTCCTATAAGAACAGGTTCTGGAATGTAATCATATTTGTGTATTTTCAAAAAGCAAGCCTCTTATTTAGAAGAAGACCTTGAGACAACACAGTATTCCTTCAAAAAGTCAGGAGTTTTCTTTAAATTGCAGGCGAGCCGTTGGTGACTCGCTTACTTCCCGGAAAAAATGAAGGCTTACCTGGTTTCAAGGTCTAATAAAATTACTTGGAACTTGAGTCACTGAATAAAGTAGCCATTTCTCTTTGAAAACGAGCATCGTTGAACTTCCCACTTTTAGGTAGGCCCTGTTCTTTCACGAGTCCTTCCATTTGAGCCACCCTTTCTGAATAGGGAGGGTGAGTTTTATTTCTCAGTTCATCTTCTTTTGAGGCTGCTGCTCCGGAACGTTTAATGTATTCAATTCCTGCTGAATAGTCATAAGTCATAGAAATGGAAGCTAAAATGAGTCCATCCCTGTCCGCGGCTAATTCGTATTCTTTAGAACGACCGGTTTCCAGAAGCTGTTTTTCCATTTCTGCAGAAGCCTGTTCTATAGCCATATTCATAAGGGCACCACCACCACCGAGGAAGTTGGCAATGAATTCTACAAAGCCACCCTGTTTTTTTACTTTAACTGAGTGACCGAGTACCATGTGCGCCATCTCGTGTGCCATTACAAAAGCCAACTCAGCTTCGTTTTTCATCCTTTTTAAAGTTCCTTTTGTAACGAGGACGTATCCTCCTCCACAGGCAAAGGCATTTACTTCATCGGTATCGAGGATTCCCACACGCATTTTCAGGTTAGGTCTTTGGGAAACGGATCCCAGGCTATTGGCCATTAAGTTAAGATAGCGGGTAACACCTTCATTCTTAACAATTCCATATTTCTTTACAAGGCGGGCAGCCAGTGCTTTTCCAATTTTCACTTCCTGTTTTAATTCGTCGGTTACAACGGCCTCATCAGGAGAACCTTCCTTTTCCTCGGAAGAAGAACAGAAACTAAAACCTGTGAAAAGAACTACTGCCAGTAAAATAAATTTAAATTTTCTCAAGTTTACACTCTTTTTATTTTATAGTTCTGGTAAATTCGTTTGTATCGCTTGAATTAATTTTATCTGATTGTTCGTCAAGCCAGTTTACAGACATGAAATCATAATCCTTAGCCGAGCCATGAATTCTTGCTTCTTCAGTAGCGGTTAAACCCCTCGCAGAAGCCGTTTCACTAAAGCCGGAAGCTCTTTTTCTGGCACTCGGAGTTTGAGAGCCGGAATCAGCAACATTTACACTCGCTTTTTCTTTGGCAGGTGCCTGACTGGATGTAAACACTTTCGCTACATAGCCTGTTTTTCCGTTGTGACTGACTTTATAAAACATGCCTTCTTTTGCCAGAACTGATAATTTTGCTCCTCTTTCCAGAGAAGTACCGGCACCCGCGATTTTAGGTTCAGCCATTAACTTGGCGGAAGGGCTAATTACATAAACACTCTCACGGGCATACAATGAACCTACAAATAAGATAGCAAACACTACCACTAAAACTCTTTTCATGATTAAAACTCCTTCTAATCTACTCATATATTGTGACTTCTTAATTGAAAAAAAAGTTACAATTATATATTACATTCCAACTCCCTGTTTATTTCTATTATTCCAGTTTTTTTATTATTGTCAATAAAACAATGTAAGAACCAGGAATATAGCTTATAATAAAAAGAGGAGAGTAAAAGAAAGCATCCGGTTCAATCTTTTACTCACTATAAAATTTATTGAATATTTTGCGTAAATAGCTCTGTTTCACTTTCTTCAATTTTACTGGATTGCTCTTCCATCCACTTGACCGAATCATAATCGTAATCATTTGCATCGCCACGAGCTCGAATTTTTTCAGATGCAGTTAGACCTCTGGCAGAAGCCGTTTCAGCGTAAGAAGAAGCTCTTCTTCTCGGGTTATCAGCATTCTTGTCCTTGAGCCCGGCAAGGTCTATTTTTTTCTTGGCAGGAGCATTTTGGGAAACAAACATAGAGGGTATATAACCGGTCTGTCCTTCAAAATTTACTTTATAAAACAAACCCTCTTTGGCCAGAACATCCAATTTAGTTCCCTTTGTTACCGGTGTACCCTTTCCGGAAATCTTGGGAGCAGTCATTATTTTTGCGGCCGGACTGGTAACATACACACTTTCTCGGGAAAAAAGAGGCCCGGTAAAAATGAATACGCACAGTAGCACCACGAATCCTTTTTTCATCATCAACTCCTTTGGTAATTTCTATCATATACCTGTATAAACTATCTGACTATACAGATCCTATAAAAGTTACGTATATAGATAGTATTATTCTCTGTAATACTACCCCATTTTACCTGAAAAATCTTTTCTGTCAATAAAACATTGAAACCGAAGCACCAAAATGCCAGGCATTCCCTCCGGAGGAGTAGTTAGGGTTTTTATCCGTTGCTTCATACTTATAAACATGCCTCCCGTGCATTTTTTGGTATTCCACAACCAGATCGAATACAACAGGGTTTACAAGATTTGACAAAATTCCGCTTTCAGATGGAAATAAAAAATAAGATAATCCACCTGTGGCAATCAGGCGGTCAAAATCCATCCAGTTATTTCTCCCGGGACTATCCGGAACGGGTGTAGGACGTTTTGTATAACCCATCCTGAGTTTTAAACTTTTTAAAAGACCGTATTCAACACCGGCCCGGTAATTGGTTGTATCATTTAAATATAGAGTTTCCGAATAAGTAGATTTTGCCCTCGAAAGTCTATAACCACTCCAGAGCTCACGATTGAGGTCAAAGGATAATAGGAGTCTGTCGCTGGCCTTGTATGCAATTCCATAAGTCCACATCCTGGGCGAAAAAAATTGAAGCAGGGCTACATCCATATCTAATTGAATAGATAAAATCGTAGTTTGTGCACGGGCACTGAGCCTATCAACTGCCATTGCCACTTCCCGGCGATAGGCTACACCTAAATTTAACTTTCCATAGGAGAACTGCAATCCGTATGTTGGCGTCACCAGAGGCTTGATTTCAATAACCGCCTGTTGATCCGGAGTAACTGTATCCGGAGAAATCGGAACATCTTTTAAGAGCATGGCACCGCTTCCCTTGGCGAGGGCATTAAAACCAACTCCGGCGAATAACCTGTCTTTCCATAGCTCGATCCCAAGACCTCCCATAATAGTGGGTTTTTGATTTGTCATCCCGTATTGCAGGTAACGGTGTACAGTTGGGTTTAAATCATTGATGACCATCAAATTCCCGGAAAGAGGAGCCTGGATACTCAGACCAAAGCGTATGTTTCGCTTGATATTATAAATCGAATTCAGGTTTATAGCCAGACTAATGGAAGCATAATCATCTGCTGTTTTCGCCAGGTCCTGGTTATAAGGAGCACTGGTTGTCATCCTCGGTTTGGCGTAATTTGCCATAAAATGAAGCTCATGTAAGGGTTTTGTCGGACGAAGTGAGGGAACGAAGGTAAAAGCTCCTTTATGAAAATTCTTAAAATCACTTTTAAAATTTTCTACAATACCTGCATCCGTTTCCACAGGAGTAGCACCTGTTTCCGGAGAGGGTTCACTTGCTCCTTCCGGTGCAGGTTCCGGATTCGGACTCGCAGTTTTGGTTTCAATAATCGCTTTTAAGAGTTCTCCCCTCGAAACTCTTCCCAGGCCGGCAACATTATAATTGACCGCTGAAGAATCGTCTACAAAAGAAGATACTGCATTTCCCATTCCATTTGCTCTCGCATGGGCTCCATAAACATCACTGTAATTTCCAGCCTGAAGATTGCTGTAGAATAAAAGAAAAATGATACCTGCTAATGCGGTTCCCTGTCTTTTCATTTTTTAATCCTTTTCTTATTAAAATTGCCCGGTCCCTATAATTACCGATTTTATTAGTATATGGAAAAATGAACGCGTTGTCAAATTAAAAGTTTATTATTATCGAACGCAGTTAGTAAAAAATACGAATACAATTTATGTACATTCAAATTAATTTCAAGACAAATTTTTTATGACAGAGTAGCCTTAATGTTTTTTGGGAAGGAAAAGAAGCATTGGTTTCAAATCTCATGGCTTTTTTTAGGGTATACCATTTATTCCTAGCCTGCCCAGGGAATATCCTCCATTTTATCCCGAATATCCTTTGCTTCAATCCAGCCAATGAGACCTTCAGAAGAACGAATGAGGTAAAGATAATTTTCTTCTTTTAGGCCATCCGTATAGGCTGCAAAAATTTCTATCTGACTTCCTTTGCGAAGATAAGCTATTCTTGTTTTCGAATTTTGCTTTTGATAGATAGGGAAACTCTCTTTTATCCTTGCCTTAACATTTACAGAAAATAATTCCTGTGGAGCCTGCATTAGAGTTTTCTTATCCGGATTCAGGGTATATTTAACTTTCTTTGACCAGAAGCCCATCCATTCATTCGAATATAGGATCCCATTACCGGAGTATTGGGGAGAAAAAATGGTTCCTATTTGATAAATGTTTTTTCCATCATAACTATAAATTTCATAGGGATCATTATCCAGTCCTTCCCCGACATGGACTTTCACTTCTTTTCTTTTGTCTTTTTTTTGAATATCAATAATTTCTATAGATTCAGAACCCTGTTTTAGCAAAATTTCTGTCTGGTTTATTTTTAAGAAAGATTGCTCAGCTTTTTGAAAGATCTCTACCACATCCGGTTTTGCATCCCCATTTAAATCAGCTTTCAGGGAAGAGGTTTCTGCCAATAAGAAAGAGGCTGGAATCAGGAATAAAAGTATCAGGAAAAGTCTCATTTTGCAAAAGAGAATTATTTTTCGAATACTGTCAAACGAATAATTTACAATTAGTACAAGCCCTCATTTTTCCGGTTGCTGGAAGAGTCTGCGATAAAAAAACTCCGGATTTTTATCACTCACAAAAAGGTTTGCCAAAAAGCCATCCTGCTCTTCAAATTAGAATATGTATATAATCAGGATTTTCTTTCTTCTACTTTTACTAAGTCTTAGTTCGGGCTGCGATTATTCGTATAAACACCCGGATGTTAATATCAAAATAAGCCATAATACGAAAATACTCTATGCCTGCAAAAAAGCACTTGTAACAAAAACTTATAATGATGGTCATTCCGGTTTCCGTTTTGATTGCAAAACATCCGATGTATATGTGGTATATGATACAAATGTAAGAAAGGATGGAACCATAAAAAGAATCGATATAAACCTGAAATATGATAAAGAGGGAAATATAGTATCCCAAATAAGTCTTTCACCTGCGGTACGTATTAAAACAAGAGGCTCAAAAAGATGTGACTCTGCATTGAAACTGAATCGAATGACAGGAGAAGCACCTTTTGTTGAAGATGAATATGGTTATATAAAAGAAGATGAATACAAACTCGAAATGTCCGATCCCTGCGGAACCGTATTATTTAAGATACACTACTTATCAAAATAAGCTCTATAGTGCTATTTTTTTATTTCTCCAATTTTATAATGGAAAAATGGAATTGTACCAGGGATGATTCTGTGCAACTTTACTTATATTATGGACGTTATACGCAATTTGAAAATAAATTTAATTTTTTAAAGATAATATTATGGACAAAAAAATCAAGCATGTGAAGGGAAAAGATATGACAAAAAGTAAATTAATAGAAATGAACAACGTTGGCATCGTTGTGGAGTCTATCGACAAAGCAATCTCCTTTTTCTCAGAAATCGGGCTAAAACTTGAAGGACGAATGATGGTTGAAGGCGAATGGGCAGGGCGTGTAACAGGACTTGGGAATCAGTCAGTAGAGATTGCTATGATGGTTACTCCAGATGGACACAGCCGACTTGAACTTTCGCAGTTTCTCATTCCTAAAACTGTAGCTGACCATAGGACCGCTCCAGTAAATTCGCTTGGGTATCTTCGTATTATGTTTAGAGTTGATAATCTTGACGAATTGCTGCTCAGACTTATGAAACATGGTGCCGAAGTACTTGGAGAGGTAGTCAACTACGAAAACATTTATCGGCTTTGCTACATTCGTGGAACAGAAGGACTTCTTATAGGATTAGCTGAAAAACTTGACACTATACATAGACAAGCAATCCCTAATCCTTAGTACTGTAGCTGTAAGCTTTTCGTTAATTGGGTGCTTTGCTGCTTTTCAGCCGGATGCTAAACTATCCGGCTGGGGAAAAAGGTGGGATATTAATTCTTAATCCGGCAGGTAGTCCTCGTTGAGGACTTCATTGAAAGTAAAGGGTGGTTCTTTCGGGAATGTATCTATCGGAAGTCCTGTTTCTACTGAAGCCTGTTTTCTCGCTTTACTATAGATTTCCTGAAAGTTTTCCTTACCATATTTTTCCAAATTTTGGCTGTGTTGGAATTCAAAGTTCAGAATGTCTCGTTGTTCAATCATTGTTAGGTTCCAACTTTTGCTTCTGTATTCCTTTTGAAATATCCATTTAAGTAAGTGAACGAGAAGAACTTTCATTCGACTGAATACTTCTCTATAATCTCGTTTTCCCATGTCCTCCAAAACCTCCGCGATATGCTCAAAGTCCAGAAAATCAACTTTACCTTCCCTGATAAGTTTTGCATTTTCGAAATACCAGAGGTGCTCATCTTCTTCGTAGAGCTTATGTAAGTCAGCGATGGTTAAAGCCTTTTGCATAATATCTTAGATGAACCCGGGCATAAGCGTTTGTAAAGCAAAAAAAACATGCCTTTTTCAGCCGGACGCTAAACCATCCGGCTGGGGAAAAGGGCGCCGCCCTGAGCGTACTTCGACGCGCTTCGCTTGCGGCTCCTGAGCGAATGAAATGAGTCGAAGGACAGTAACCGAAAAAAAGCCGAAGGGTGCTTTAATCTATAAGTTCTAAACGAAATTTCCAGACTTCTGGATTTCTTTTCTCATGAACAACAGCAAAGATCTGGACTTCCTTCTTTTCTTCTTTTATAACATAAAATATTGCGTATGGAAACTTCTTTAATAATACATTTCTTACTTCTTTATAAATAATAGCATATAATTTTGGATTGCTGTATAAGAATTTTAATGCGTTTTCAAAATCCATTGCAAATTCTAAACCTAAGGTTTCTTTTTGATTCTCATACCATTCTACAGCTTCCTCAATATCCATTTCAGCTTCAGGAGAAAGTAATATTTTATAATTAAATTTTCCAGTCATATTTATCTTTCAGTTTTTCTTTCAAGGAATCCCAGGATATTAAATTTTCCTGATTCTTTTCCAGAAGTTCTAATCTTTTATCAATGAAACGCTCACCTTCCGAAGTAACAGAGATATTAGATTCTTTTTTTTTAAGATACCGTATAGAAAGAAAATCGACAAAATCAAATAGTTCCTGCTGGGCAAATGCAGGTAAATTAGCTACTTTCTCCAGTAATAGTTCAGGTGTCATACCCTTATTTTGGACAAAATACTAGTTTTGTAAATAAGAAAATTATTTAGGTTTTGAAATCTATGAGTTGCTTTGCTGCTTTTCAGCCGGTGCTTGGCTTCGGCTCAGACTTACGTCATCGCTCACAGACTGTGTGGAAAGTAATTTAAGCAATAAATTCTATTTAATATAATGCAGTTATAGACCAAATGAAATAAATTGATAAGTGAAAAAAGCCCTTTTCACACAGCCTGTCAGCCAGCGCATAGCGACCCCTGAGCGTGCTTCGGCGCGCTACGCTTGCGGCTCCTGAGCGAATGAAATGAGTCGAAGGACAGCAACCGAAAAAAAGCCGAAGGGCAAAAAGAACTTGCAAGAAACTACATAAAGATATAGTTTAGTTCTCTGGAGTTTGGATAGTCATGGAAAATATGAATACAATCATCAGCCTTCAAAAACTGGCACAAATCTTTACAAAGGTTTGTCGGGGTTTCAAGTCCGAGCAGTTATCCAAACTTGAGGAAGAGCTTTTAAAGCTATATCCTTCTGAAGAAAGTGAAGTTTTAGTATCAGCAGATTATAGTGAGGAAAAGAATTCTGTGGGACTCAGTATCTATGTGTCCAAGCCTCTTTCACAGGAAAACCTATCAAAACTCGAATGGGACAGACTCATGTTAGAATACCTGCTTCGAGCTGATGTCCGCAAGCTCCCCCCGGTATATGAATGTCTGGAAAGGATGGAAAGAAAAACGCCTGAGAAATACGAGCTCGATTTCATTCCGGTGTTTTATACAGAAGAGATCGATAAGCATGATATTCATTTTAGAATAATTCCTGAGTGAGTTAGGGGGAAAAATGAGAGAAGCAAAAAAGGGAAATTGTAAAAAATGCGGAGTATACTTTTATGTACATGAGCATCATATCCTACCCAGGAGTATTTTTGGTAATCAGGGGAATACAGTCGAACTATGCCCGAACTGTCATACTCATTTTCATGAATATAGTAAGAAACATACTCAGAATCCAAAAGATGAACAGGAAGCTCGAAAACTCTGGAACATCTGGTTTACCTCAGTTCCTTTGATTGTTTCCATTTTACTTGTTGTAGGACTATTTCTCTGGAGTAGATAAGCCTGTGCGTCCAGCCGGTGCTTGGCTTCGGCTCAGACTTACGTCATCGCTCAGCCAGCGCATAGCGACCCCTGAGCGTACTTCGGCGCGCTACGCTTGCAGCTCCTGAGCGAATGAAATGAGTCGAAGGACAGTAACCGAAAAAAAGCCGAAGGGTGCAACCATAGCCGAAGGACTAAAACACCCGGCTTAAATCCAAAGAAAAGCCTTCTATTACTTTACTATTGATGGTATCACCCGCACGGGCGGTCTGTTGTTTGAATAGGAAGCCTGCTTTATTATGATAGACTTCTATCCATTCTTCTTCCGGGTGAACAATCCAGTATTCCTGTACAAGAAAACGACCATATAAACCCAACTTGTGCTTCTTGTCATAATTGGCATTACTCGGAGAAAGTATTTCGATAACAAAATCTGGAGCACCCATGATTTTTTTTTCGATGATACTAACACGACGAATGGAGATGAAGAGTAAATCCGGCTGCACTACATTTTTCTCATCCAGACGAACATCGAGCGGAGCAAAGCGAACCTCGCCTATTGGATTTTTCATCAGATAGTCCTTTACAAAATAATGAAGATTTCCTAAAACTCTCTGGTGGTTGTCTGTAGGTGATTGCATAAAAATTATTTTTCCTTCGATAAGCTGATACGGTGCCATTTCCGGCAGAAGTTCCAAATGGTGTTCATTGTAGTCTTTATCCGGTGAAATGCAGGTAATGACAAAATCCCCCTTTTCGTCTTGGAAGAGAATTTGTTCGTCGATGATCTTAAAGTGCATGGCACCCAGATCCTGTGCTTCTACGACTTTGAGTAGTTCGTGATAATATTTTGTCTCCATAATAAGCAAGTGTTAAGGTTGATGCTCCGGGATTAAATTGTAAAGCAAAAAAAACATACCTTTTTCAGCCGGACGCTAAACCATCCGGCTGGAGAAAAGGGCGACCCCTGACCCCAGCCGAAGGGCTTACGAATATTTTCTTACAGAAAAAATTTCATCTTCTTTGAGGGAGTCGATAGAGGATATAGGGATAGAAACTACGTTAAGTGATTCTCCGAGAGTATTAAATATTTCAAGAACAACTCCTTCTTCTTTGTTTTCAGGGTGGGGGACAAAGTCGATTAAAGTGGCAACATCTCCAGCTTTCAAGTTATACTCCGGAAAGTCCTGATTGAGAGATACTTTTGTATAGAGTTCAAATGAGTGTATTAATGTTTCCATGGTTTTAAGGTAATAAAGCTAAAGATTTGATTTGTCATTTTCTTTTTTAGGAACCAATAGGTATTTATTTAACTTGTCTTTAGGGACATGAGCATTCTGTGGTATCTTCATGTGTATGCTAAGCAAAATATAAGTTATAGACCTAAAATGCAAGTTTTTTTTTGGGGTAAGTATCTATTTCACCGGCTGGCTTCGTCCAGCCGGACGGTATACGGATGAGTTTATCAATCTTAACTTCTTTCTTGACAGTAAATGAGCTTTCTGTTATATTTAGTTATTATCCATTGGAACTTTGTTTATGATTTCAGATAAAATTAAAACTCAACTTGAAAAACTTACCGGAGACACGGATCTGGAGAATTCCATCTCAAAACTTATACAGGAGTATATTGAAATAAAACTTAGCTATTGGAAGATAATTGATAAGCAAATGGAAATCTCCAAGGGAATGAGTTTTCAGGAATACCAGGATACTCAATATAACGAATGGGATGGAATTGATTGGGATAAAAAAGAAGAATTTTTAGATTGGGAAGCTGCAATAGCGGCAATTAATCATTTTACCTTTTTAAAAGAACAATGGACATCCAGCAATTTGAGTTAGAATTAAGAGAGTCCCTATCGATTTATGACTATGTAGAAAGTATTTCATTTTTCAAAGTCAATGAAGTATCCATTAAGGGTAAAATCTCATTAAAAAAAAGTTATAGATTAGAAGTCCGGTTTACGGAAATGGATAGGAAATATAATTTTTCACTTTCGTTTACCTTGCTATTTTCCAATGAAAGAATATGGGGTCTGGATAAAGATAGTAGAACCGGATGGCATGTGCATCCTTTAGAAAATCCAAAGCTGCATCAACCGATAGAACCAAAATCAGTTAAAGAAATTGTAAAAACCTTTGATATAGTATTCAAGAAATTGTTATAGACTGAACTATCATAATGGCTTAGCTATCGCTTGCGACCCCTGAGCTTGGCTTCGGCTCAGACTTACGTCATCGCTCAGCCAGCGCATCTGATTGCAGCGACCCCTGAGCGTACTTCAACGCGCTATCGCATAGCGACCCCTGAGCGAACGCAGAGAGCCCATTAGTAAATAAGTGGCTATTTTTTAAGGATTTCTTTTTCTGAAAAAGTAGCACCGAACCAGAAATGGAAGAAGCCTATCAGCGAGCCAGGATATTAAATCCATCCTTCGAATAAGGCCCCATTTCTGTATGTGATAAAACTAAATAGAGCTTTTGAGTTTAGAACTCATTAATTATGGGCAAAGTTCAATCACACCGGTTCGGCACTTAAAATACATGTTACTTTAAGAGGATACAGATGATGAAAAATGTAAAGTATTTTATTGGGATCGATATCTCTTCTGAATTTATTACTGTTTCTTATTATTCAAAGAAAGAGGAAACGTATATATCATTGGGAAATTATAACAATAACCCTGATGGATATTTATTGCTAATCAAAGATTTCAAGAAAGCAAGTCCTAAAATTACAAATAAAAATTCAGTTATTTGTATGGAAGCAACAGGTGTATATGGGGAACAATTAGCTTATTATTTTTCTGGTTTAGGTTTTTTTATTGCTGTAGAAAATCCTTTAAAAGTCAAAAGGGTTTTTGAAATATCACAACATAAAACTGATGAGGTAGATAGTAGGAAGATAGCAGAATATGCTTTCAGATTTTTAGATGAACTTACTAAATGGACTCCTAATAGTGAAATTCTTGAAGAAATCAGTGTTTTGCTTGTACAGAGGGAATAAATAACCAAACAAAAAACAAGTAATACGAATGCACTGAAAGCATTAAAAAAGAAACATTACCAGGTCAATGAAGCGATGATGATATATGAAGAAATGATTTTAAACTGTAAGAATATGATAAGTAAAATTGAAGATAAAATAAAAACTCTAATTGAATCAGAACCGGAACTGAAACAGACAATGGACAATATCAAGACTATTCCCGGAGTGGGAAATATTTTTACATATTATTTATTAGTAACTACTAATGGTTTCAAAGAACATTTGGATTACAGGAAGCTTGCTTCTTATATGGGTATTGTACCATTGCAATATGAAAGTGGAAAATCAATAAGACGAAAAACTTCTTCCAGCGGAATCGGGCCGGGTAACTTGCGACGAGTAATATATTTAGTTTCTATGGCTTCCAGAAAGTATGATAAAAACATGGAAAAATATTTTCTAAGGAAAGTGGCGGAAGGAAAAAACAAAAAACTGGTTCTTAATAACATAGGAAATAAATTATTAAAAATAATTATAGCTCTTATTAAATCAAACAAACCCTATATTAAAAACTTTGTCTCAATTCATCCAAAAAATTTTAAAACTGGTTGACAAAATTTTACATAGAGTTCGAAGGGCAGCAACCATAGCCGAAGGACTAAAACACCCGGCTTAAATCCAGAGAAAAGCCTTCTATTACTTTACTATTGATGGTATCACCCGCACGGGCGGTCTGTTGTTTGAACAGAAAACCTGCTTTGTTATGATAGACTTCTATCCATTCTTCTTCCGGGTGAACAATCCAGTATTCCTGTACAAGAAAACGACCATATAAACCCAACTTGTGCTTCTTGTCATAATTGGTATTACTCGGAGAAAGTATTTCGATAACAAAATCTGGAGCACCCATAATCATTTTCTCAATAATATTGCATCTACGAATGGAGATGAAGAGTAAATCCGGCTGCACTATATTTTTCTCATCCAGACGGACATCGCAGGGAGAATAGCAAACCTCTCCAATAGGATTTTTCATAAGAAAATCTTTAATGAAATAATGCAAGTTGCTTGAAATCTGTTGGTGTCTAAAGCTTGGTGCTCCCATGTATATTATCCTTCCTTCGATAAGCTGATACGGTGCCATTTCCGGCAGAAGTTCCAAATGGTGTTCATTGTATTCCTTATCCGGAGAAATGCAGGTAAGGACAAAATCCCCCTTTTCGTCTTGGAAGAGAATTTGTTCGTCGATGATCTTAAAGTGCATGGCACCCAGATCCTGTGCTTCTACGACTTTGAGTAGTTCGTGATAATATTTTGTCTCCATAATAAGCAAGTGTTAAGGTTGATGCTCCGGGATTAAATTGTAAAGCAAAAAAAACATACCGACCCCTGACCCCAGCCGAAGGGCCTACGAATATTTTCTTACAGAAAAAATTTCATCTTCTTTGAGGGAGTCGATAGAGGATATAGGGATAGAAACTACGTTAAGTGATTCTCCGAGAGTATTAAATATTTCAAGAACAACTCCTTCTTCTTTGTTTTCAGGGTGGGGGACAAAGTCGATTAAAGTGGCAACATCTCCAGCTTTCAAGTTATACTCCGGAAAGTCCTGATTGAGAGATACTTTTGTATAGAGTTCAAATGAGTGTATTAATGTTTCCATGGTTTTAAGGTAATAAAGCTAAAGATTTGATCTACTCTTCTTTTCAGCCAGATAGAAATTATTTTTAAAAAAGTTCCATTCGAACCTTCTAAATCCCCTTTAACTGTATAAAATTCTCCATATTCATTTTCTTTATCCGGGATTGCATCATGTTCCTCTATATGTTTTCTTAAAGCTTTTTCAAGCTCTTCCGGATTTTGAAGGGAAAAACCAGCCTGTGACAGAAATTTCGATTTGTCATTTTCTTTTTTAGGAACCAATAGGTATTTATTTAACTTGTCTTTAGGGACATGAGCATTCTGGGGTATCTTCATGTGTATGCTAAGCAAAATATAAGTTTTAGGCCTAAAATGCAAGTTTTTTTTTGGGGTAAGTATCTATTTCACCGGCTGGGGAAATAGTGCTTCGCGAAGATGCTCTATTTTTCCTGGTTATCAAACATTGCAAGGATACCTTAAAAATCAAACTTCCCCCTTTCCTGCGACTTTTGCTGAGCGAGACCTTAGCCTGAGTCCGAAGCAAAGCGAATTAGGAAAGGGGGATTGAGGGGGATAGGTAAAAAACTTATAGGTAAAGAGATGGCGTGCTTCGGTACGAGCTATCGCATAGCGACCCCTGACCCCAGCCGAAGGACAGCAAGCGGATGAGTTCATTAGCAAGTATTTATTTGAATATAAAGTATTCATTTCCTAATGAAGCTTTTAATTTCTCTCTTAGACTCATGCAATACATTAAAGCTTCATCGGCTTCTTCTTGATCTGCATTTTCTCCCGGATATCTAAAGTCTACTGCTGCTCTTGAAAGAAATTTTAAATGATTTATCTCAAAAATAAAAGCAGGATTTAAGGATAATAAAGTGTTTTGCAAGCTTACTAAATTATGAGTATGCTCGACCTTAACTATGACGTTCATATAGAACCTTACCATTATCAAGTGCCTGATGAATCAAGGGATCACCATATTTATATCTCATTGCTGTGTCTTCCGGGTTTCGAGCAATTATATCTACAGAGAAATCGACATCTACTTTTTGATAAATCTCTAAAGACTTTCGAAAGTTTTTGCCTTTAAAAGGTAAGATTACAAGAATATCAACATCTGAATGTTCTGTTGGAACTCCATAGGCATAGGAACCAAATAAAATAATTTTTTCAGGAAAGAACAGTTCTTCAATCTGCTTTGATAGGTTTAATATACTTTCCCAGGAAATCATATATCAATATTCCGGATAAAATCAAAAAAATGCAAGTTTTTTATTAGGCTTCATCCAGCCGGTGCTTGGCTTCGGCTCGTTACACTCTCTCAGCCGGCGTATGTGATAGCAGCGACCCCTGAGCGAACGCAGTGAGCCGAAGGGTGAGCGTAGCCGAAGGACAAAAAAAAACCGGGAGGAGAAGCCCGGCTGTGGAGATAATAGGAGAATCTCAGAAATGAGAACGTAAATTGTTTTCTACCTTACCACTGCACCCGGCAGTGGTAAAGGAAAAAATTCTAGATACTGTTTTTTTTTACTTGGTTACCTCAGCAAAACTGGAAGCCGCTGCTTTTGCCAGTTCTGAACAAGCTTGAACTGGATCGGGAGATGTACCGGTGCTAACATAGCCTCCCAGAGCTGTAGATAATACAGTTCCAAGGGTGGTGTTAGCTGTAGTATCGTTTCCGTATACACAGAGGGAAAGAAGGCTGGATTTGCCGCTATCTGCACCTGTGCTTGAGATGTCAACAGGAAGCTTTTGGTCTCCGTTGTACTGTGCGTTGGCTAAAGCTGCTGAAACCGGACTTTTTTCTCTGAATGAGCTGTTACAGGCAATCATATCACTACCACTGGGTATCATTGGGTATCCACCAGTTATTTTTCCAGGAAAAGCTGTTCCATCTGCTGCAAGAAATGTGGTTGAAGTATCTGCTGATACTCTAACGACAACCTGATAGCTTGTAGTAGCTGTTGAATAAGTAATAGGATCAACGGTGAAAGTTAGTTTTTCTCCCGATGAAGTATTTAAAGTTATCTTTCCTGCTACTGCTGTTTGTCCATCAACAACAATTGATTTAGAATTCATGCTTCCATCTGCTGCGGGAGTTGTAAAGTTTACTTTAACCGACATTCCATTAATGAGTACTTCCGATGAAGTTACATCAGTTCCTGCAGTGGAAGTGGTTACAGTTGTAAGAAATACTGCTGAACTAGAAGCGATTTTTGCATAAGCAGTAGAAGCTTGACCGTTTGTGCTAAATTGGTAAGCAATTTCTCTGGGTTCTGCAAGGGGCTTTCTACTTCCCTGTTTTGCGTTTGGATAGGGTCCTTCTGATAATCCGAGAGCTACACAGGAGTCTACAGAAGTTACCGCGATATTAGAACCACCGGTTGCCAGAAGTGCGCTTGTACTGGCGGAATCTGTATTGTAAGCTGTATTTCCTTCTTTCATCGGATGAAGAGAACCAAAGCCCATACTTACAAGAGAGCCAAATTTTGGATAGGCTGATGATGCCAATACACTATTTGTTGTCGTTGTTACTGTTTGTAGAGTACCAGACATACTATACAGATCGGTTGATTTTGAAAATCCTGCGAGTTCTCCTGTATTTCCGGCACCGTTCATAGCAAGTCCTAAACCGGATTTTGCTAATTCCGCATTCTCAGTTGTAGCATCGGTAGGTAGACCTTTAATCAGGTTAGAGAGAACTCCTTTGTAAAGGTTTCCATTATAAGCCGGACAGTCCTTATTTGCTTTTAAGGTTTGGGTAACCGCGATAGCATTTTTTACATCTGCTAATCGATTGGCTGTAGTTAAACCTCCAAAGCTACAACTGGCTTTAGGAATTTGTGCACAGGCTGCAATCCCGGAACCTTTTGAAAACCTTACAGCAGCGGCACTGGAGGATAAATATTGTGTGTAATTTATATGCAGAGCTGTAAGACCACCACTTAGAAGACTGGAGAGAGTGGCAGAGCAAGCACCTGCTACTACAGCGGATAAAGCTGCTCCCACGCCTGCTGTACCGGTAGATGCAAATGTTGTTGTTGTTTTAAAGAAATCATCTAAATCTGTTTTTTCAGCATCTGTTAATTTTGCCAGAACCGCATCAGCAGCGGCTTTTAAGGTGGCTCCTGCTGTAGTAGCATCTGCTTTACAAACCGTTGCAGGTCCACTTAGATAAACACCAGCCAAAGTAGCACCATGACCGTATTTTAAAATTTTATTTCTAGTTTCCACAGTGAATTTTGAAGCATCTACCGGATTCATGAAAGCATCGTATTTCTCATTGTAGGAAACAAGTCCCCATTCTGTGTCAGTCAGGGTTTTGCCGGTGGCATTCTGATAGTCAACTTTATCAAATGTATTAGCACTATCTGTAGTACCGGAAGCACCGGAAGCAATAGCCTTTTGAACAACTGTTCCATTCCAGAGGCCGGCGGCGTTAATGCTGATTAAGCAGTTTCCGGTAGCGAGACCTTTTACCATAGATGCCATGAGGGCACCGGTCATGGCGTCGCCTCCCCACTGTTCTTTTTTACAACCTACAGTCCCGAGGCTTAAGGAAATTCCCAGGATCGAAATTAATAATAATTGTTTTATTCTTTTCATAAATTAGATTCCTCCAGATTAAAGCTCGTGTTTGTAACCGAAACGGTAAACAGTTCCACCTACAGTTACGGGATAAGCAGGCATTGGGCTAAGTCCGGCCATACCACCGGCAGACTTGGTTCCTGCATTTCCAATGGTGTAAGAAGAGTGGGTTTCCAGTTCAAAGAACGCATAACCACTGTCAGTAATCTTGGTTTGAACCCCGATTAACCAGCTAAAGCCCATTCCACTTCCATCAAATTTAGCGTCTTCATTGTAAGCAGAAGGATTCATTGCATCTCCTACTACAGGAAGTTTTTTGGACATACCGCCGGTAGCCTGTTCAATGCCATAACCGTCGATAGTTCCTTTTACCTGCCATTCAGCTTTGTACCAATGAACACCGGGAGCCATGTAGAAACTTCCTGGACCGGCATCTAATTTAATACCTAAGAAGGCCGGAATCACCATAGATTTGTAGAACCAGCGAGCGTCATACCACTTATATCCCATGAAAGTAGCTGTCTTGTGTCCGCCACTTACTACGGTCGATAAGTTCAGTCCTACCCTGTAAAAGAAACCGCCATTTTTACCTTCATCGTATAAATCATTTTCAAAACCGAGTGTTAAGCTTCCAGCTGTCATCGGTCCGTTTGTTTTATAGTTGAACATTCCTCCGGTTAGGTTTTCGAGGGTCTGTAACTTGTTTTCTGCAATAAAGATTTTTTGAACACCTGCATAGTTACCATAATCGTCTTTTTTAGTAACACCGGAATCAAGACCATCTTTTACGAAAGTTCCACCCAGAGAGTTCGGGTCGAACTGCAAACCTGCACCAATTATAACCCTTGGCTTGGCAGACAGGGAAGTGCCAAGGACAAGTCCAATAATGGATAGAGAAAGAAATACACTGATCTTTCTAATCATGAAAATCCCCTTTTTTTAGTAAGAATAGAATATTGTTATTCTCTAATGTATGGATCTGGAAATACACAAACTAGAGAGCACTTTGTCAATAAAAGGACTCTATTTAAAATTATGTCAATACTAACTTTTATTTTTTTTACGGTTTTGTAAAAAAAAACCTTTTACCCCTACCTTGGCTTCGGCTCAGACTTACGTCATCGCTCAGCCGGCGGGCTCTGTGAACGTACTTCGACTACTGAGGAAAAAATAGAGCATCTTCGCGAAGCGGCTCCTTCCCCGGTCATTGAGCCTGTCGAAATGGGGAAGGCGGGGGTTAGGTTAATTGCGCAGGAAAGGGGGAAGTTTTATTTTTAAGGTATCTTTGCTAAGGTATGGGGGATAGGTTGGAATTATTTTTTATCAACAAGAATGCAGACGCTGGCATCCCCCGTTACATTTACCATGGTTCGGCACATGTCGAGGATCCTATCTACAGCAAAAATGAGGGCAATTCCTTCTGTAGGAACCTGTGCCTGTTCCAACACTATTACCAGCATTACGATTCCGGCGCCGGGAACGGCAGCGGCACCTATAGATGCGAGGGTTGCAGTGGCGAGGATTCCCAGTTGCTGGGTAATACTCAAATCGAGGTTATAGGCCTGGGCAATAAATAGGGCGGCAACTGCCTGGTAGAGACTGGTTCCGTCCATATTGATGGTGGCACCGAGGGGAAGGACTGTGTCGGCAGTTTTCTTGGATATTCCGAGGTTTTCTTTTACACACTTCATGGTGACTGATAGTGTGGCAGCACTGGAACTGGTGTAAAAAGCTGTGGTCATGGCAGGTATCATGCCTTTGAAGAATTTCTTTGGATCATAGCCCGCTACAATTTTTATCATGAGAGGATAGAATAAAAATATCATAATGCCAAGCCCCAGAACTACTATGAGAGAATAGTATCCGAGGGCAGCGAGAATTTTGATGGCCATAATCGGGTTGTCTCCACCTATTTCTGTGACAAGAGAGCAGAGCAGGGCGAATACTCCGTAAGGAGCGAGTTTCATTATGAGGTCTACCATAGTGATTAAAACTTCGTTTAAACCGTGAAACAAATCTTTTACCGGGTCTGCGTATTTGGGATCGGTAAACATGATGGCGAGTCCTAAGAGAATGGCGAAGGTGATTACCTGTAGCATGTTCTTGGTATCTGCTAGAGAACTGAAGATATTGGAGGGAAACATGTCTACAATTGGTTGAATGGGACTCTGTTTTTTTACTTCCTCGGCTGTTTTGGCCTTTTCTTCGTATTTTTTCTCAAACTTCTCTCGAAGCAGAATTTTAATTTCCGGTGAAACCTTACTGCCCGGTTTGGTTACGTTGGCAATTAATAGACCTATACTCACGGCTGAAATGGTTGTGAACATGTAGATGCCGAGGGTTTTTAAACCTTTGCGGGTAAGATTCTGGGGGTCATCCCGAAAGCTGGCGATGGCATTGGTAACAGAAACCAGAACGAGGGGAATGGCGATGAGTTTTAGAAGGTTTATGAAAATGTCTCCGAAAGGCTTTATCCAGTTATTAGAGAGGGAGGAGTATCCGAGATAGCTTAAAACGAGGCCTAAAGCCGGGCCGATGAGCATTGCGAGTAGTATCTGATTTTGAATGGAGAGCTTTTTTTTCATAGTCACCTGTCCTAAAACCAGTACCTCATCATAAAGATATCTAACAAGGATTTATTTTGAAAGGGCTTATATGTAAAAAATTTCTTCTCTAAAAAGGCTTATCCTTTTCTTTGGTACTTTAATTCAGGGGAGGGTTTCCTGCTTGAAGAAAAAGCACTTAACAGTCGTTATTTTTGCTGCCTTTATTTTATACCTTTTATACCTGTATATACCCAACCAGAGTTCCCGGACAATTCATATTGCATTCATGGGAAATGAAAATACCCGTGCCGGTTCCTATATGCGGGATGCCATTCTTTTGCATATTAATAATATTAACCGACGGGGTGGGATTAAGGGTATGCGGGTCGAACTCGATATCTACAATGATGAAGATAAAGACGATAAAGCCCGTGCTGTAGCCGAACAACTGGTCAGGGACGGGAAAGCTCTCGCTGTTATCGGTCACCGCTTTAGTACCTGTTCTTTAGCCGGGGGAGATGTATACGAAAAGAATTTTATTCCGGCCATTACCCCGGCCTCTACGAATGTAAGTGTTACAAAGGGAAGGGACTGGTATTTTCGAACTGTATTTAATGATAATTTACAGGGACGCTTTTTGGCCAATTACTCGAGGCGGATACTTCAACAAAAGAAAGTGTTTATCATAGAAGAAGATTTACCTTATGGAAAGTATCTTTCTCAGGTCTTTGCTGAAACTTCCAGAGAACTCGGAGTATTTCTTCAACAAAAATGGAGTTTTGCAATTAAGGATCCCGCTCTGGATGAAAAAATCCAGACGATAGTGAAAGACTTTACCCGATTCAAACGTGAGGGCACTATTTTTCTTGCTATGCACGGAAAGGAAGCGGTTATCTTTATAAAACTTCTTCGTGAAAAGGGAATCAAAAACCCCATCATTACTCCCGATTCTTTTGCTTCTGAAGTTTTTCCCGGAAATTCTTCAGCGTTTTCCGATACGATTGCCAGTGTATCGGATATTTTCACAACGACTCCTCTTATCTTCGATACAGCTTCCGAAAAAGCTCTCGAATTCTATGATAATTTTGGAAAGGCCTATGGAAAAGAGCCGGACTGGCTTTCTGCTTTTGCTTATGATTCAGCTCTTGTTTTAATGCACGCTATTGAGCAGGCCGGGATTTCCGGAAAATTAGAAAATCTGAAAGAAGATAGAAAGAGAATACGTGATTATCTTTCCGGTATGAACAGTATTGAAAATTCTGTGGAAGGAGTCACGGGCTTTAATTACTTTGATGCCAATGGAGATGCACCCAAACCGGTTTCCATAGGTGTTTATAAGAATAAAAGTGTAATCTCTGCTTTGACCCAGTTGAAATCGGTTCGTAACCTCTTTGAGCTTTCAGATATAGAACGCTCCTTAAAAGATGGGCTTATCCTGCACATTGATAACCGTTATATGTATAAGACCAATGTGGTGTATACCGGGATTAAGATGAACAAGTTGAGTGAGTTAAACCCGGGTAAGGGTAGTTTCTTTATGGATTTCTTTCTCTGGTTTCGATTCCAGGAAGATATAAAACCGGAAGATATTATTTTTACAAATGCCCTGGAAGCCATTAACCTCGGTGCTCCCCTCGAAGAAGAAAGACAGGATAGAATTATTTATCGTTTATATCACGTTAAGGGAACTTTTAAACTGGATTCTCTTCCCGGTCGTCATGCTATGGGTCAACACGTTCTGGGTTTGAGTTTTCGACACCGTAAATTAAGTCGTAATAACCTGATCTATGTAACAGATGTTTTAGGAATGGGATTTGCACATTCAGAAGATCTCACGGATAGATTGCAAAAAAGCCAGGTATTAAGTAACCCGGATTGGGAAATTGATAGGGTCTGGTTCTATCAGGATGTTTCGGAGGAAGACTCTCTCGGAGTTCCCCGCTATCTCAATGTGTCGGGCGGAAAGGTGGAGTATTCCAAATTTAACTCGGCTCTTCGTATTAAGAAAAGTCAGATCAGTATGAAATCGAGTATTCCGAATTTTCTGGCTCCCTATTTACTGGGGATGAGTTTTATTGTCGTGGTTTCCTTTCCGGTTCTTTCGAAACGAAATGCTATTTTACGAAACTTAAGTTTTGTAACCTGGTTTTTACAGGTATGCTTTACATTTTTCTTGATTCTCTGTGCCGAAGTGGTTCTGGTCGATTTATTTGTAGAAAAAACCAGTATAAACAAGCTTCAGGTGATGGTCACAATTTTTGACATTCTCTGGTGGCTCGTTCCGGCTATCTTTTTGAATTGGGCCATTAATCGCTTTATCTGGACTCCACTACAGGAAAATACGGGTAGAAAAATTCCTACGGTGGTCAGAAGGCTTATTTCCTTTCTTATCTATGTCCTCGCTTTTTTTGGAATTATTGCCTATGTTTTTGATCAAAAGCTTACCAGCTTACTGGCAACTTCCGGTGTAATTGCCATGATTATAGGTCTCGCTATCCAGATTAACATTTCCAATATCTTTTCCGGAATTGCGATTAACATGGAGAGCCCGTTTAACGTCGGAGATTGGATTCAAATGGGCAGTTATGATGAAGGTAAGGTCATTGACATTACCTGGAGAACTACCCGGATAAAAACACGAGATAATAACGTTTTAAGCATACCGAACGCTATTGCTTCTGAATCGGTGGTGAAGAACTTTAATTATCCGGATACACAGTTTGAATTATGGTTTTTTGTGCATGTAGATCCTTCTCATACACCGGAAAGAGTCCAAAAGATTTTAATGGACGCCGTGCTTTCCACTACAGTGATTGCAAAAGGGGCTATTCCTTACACTCGTTTTAAAGGTTTTACCGAATGGTCAGCCAAATATGGGGTGTATTTTATACTGGACGACTACGGAAAAAGATATGCTCACGAAGAAGTGGTCTGGAAACGGGTCTGGTCACATTTGAATCGAGCCGGGATTATGCCGGCCATTCAGAGACAGGAACTTCACATGTTTAAAGGAGTGAAGGCCAGGGGAGAAGAAGCTGCTACCAGACCTATCGTGCTTCTGGAAGAGATTGATATCTTCCATCCTTTCTCCGATGAATCTAAGAAATACCTGAGTGAAAGAATGCACAAGCTTAACTATAGACCGAATAAAACCATTGTGCAACAGGGAGAAGCCGGCAATTCTATGTTTGTGATTGTAGAAGGAATGGTGAGAGTGATAGTCGATGTGGGTGAAGGCAATACTATAGAGGTCGCGAGACTCGGTGCCGGAAACTTTTTTGGAGAAATGTCTCTCTTAACCGGGGAAGCGAGAACTGCGAGTATTGTTTCAGGAACAGACACGTATCTATACCAGATTACCAAGGAAGATATAGCTCCACTCATCGAAAAAGAACCGGAGGTAATGCAGCATTTAAGTGAGGTTCTTATCAGCCGTAAGATGAAAACCGAATCGGAAAAGGATCAGCACCTTGCTTCCAAGATGGACAAGCAGAACCAGATGCAGGAAAGTTTACAACAGAAGATTCAGCGCTTCTTTGGTTTTGGGAAAAGCTAAATTACGTTTGAGTTTCGGATGATAGTAAAGAGAACGTGCGTAACCATTTGCGGAGGTTGGTGAAGATTAAAAATTCTTCCATGACTCTTTTTTGTGCGGAAAGAGCCAGACGTTCTCTTTCTTTAGGATTGTCCAAAATATGATAGAAAGCTTTTGCTATTTCTTTTGGGTCGTCAGCACGGTTTAGAACCCAGCCATCTAATTTATCCCTTACCTGTTGTCGTAAACCACAGCTATTTGAGACAAGGACGGGAGTAGACTTCCACATAGCTTCTGTACAGGTTAATCCAAATGCTTCTTGAAGTGAATTTTGCACTACCAGGGTACTGCAACGCTGTAAGGCATTGATCATTAAAGCATTTTCTTTTACAGATTGCAGGGGAAGTTTTATGATGGCAATATCTCTTTGTATATCTTCGGGTAAGGTAAGATAACTATCTTCTACTTCCTTTAAAAATGAACTTGAAATGGGTCTATCAGGTGTTTCTTCCGGTGCCGGTCCGGCAAGCACCATTCGAACAAAGTCTATTCGCTTTTGTTGACGTTCTGTTTGAGCTTTATCCCTGTATTCCTGTTTTAATATTTTAAAAGCTTCCAGAAGGGGAAGAAATCCTTTCATTTTTTCCCAACGAGAAATCTGGCTTATAATAGGTCTATAAAGAAGGCCTATTTCATCAGGAAATTTTGCCGGTGCATAAGTTCTATTTTTTTGTAGGCGTAAAGCGATATTGTTAAATTCAGGAGTGATAATAGGGTTATGGGCTACACTTAGACCTGCATTACAAAGAATTCCGATAAGTTTATGAATGCTTAAGTCTCGGTTTTTATGGCTTAAGGGGTCTATTGAAGGACTTATGATTTGAGCCCGACCTGAAAAATAGTAAGGAATGTATTCAGGAGCTGAAAAGATAGTTGTATTATAATGTTCAGAATAAGGTTTTAAGAATTCCCAGGCGTTTCGTGTGAATTCATTTTCTATATCAGTTCCTGCATGACATCGCCAGATAAACTTAATCTGGTATTTTTTTGATATGAAATGTGGTGTAGCCATAGCAGCCGTATCATGGATAATAAGTATATCGTTTTGCTTAAAAAGAAGACTTAACTCTTTTGCGATTTTTAGGTTAATGCTTTCATATAAAATTCTTTCACTTTCCTGTATCGTATTTTCATTTCTACCGTAGATGAGGTTTCTAAGTCGGTTGTTGAGGGCTAAGAAATCTTTATTTTCTTCTGAGATGGATAGCCAGCGCACATGAAAGCCTAAATCTTTAAATAAGCAGACCTTGCGGGATAAAAGTTCGGAGACTCCCTCTCCTCTGTCAGATTGACTTATCATCCAGATAGTTCTATTATGGAGAGGGTCTTTTTTTTGTCTGGCATCTTCTATAAGTTCTTGAATTGGGGCTGTTAGAAAAGGTATGGAAAGATAGTCTTTCAAACTCAGACTTTGATTGATTTCTATTGGTTTGAGCAGGTTCATAAAAGTTTATACTAATCAACGATATCTTATCTTAAAGTTTTTTGTCGAATCAAATATCAAAAAAACGAGTATATTTTGATAGACAAAAAAAAGGATTCTAAGTGTTATAGTTTTATAGGTAACTTGGAGTAAAGAGATGAAACAATTTTTTAAAAGGTTTTTTTGGTTTATATTGATTTTTAGCCTGGTTCTTTTCTGTAAGAAAGAGGATAAGGATAAAGATAAAAACGTGGCAGCACTGGCCCTGCTATCTGCCGGTAATTCTACTACAACATCCGGAACCCAGAGTTCGGGTTCTCTTGTGGTAATACCCAGTGTTTTGACCGGTTCGAGTATCACGACCGCCACCAGTGAACGAACGGTCATTACCGATACAGAAGCTTTAACTGTATTGAAAAAAGTTTACTCACCGGTTCGGGCTTCTGTTAAAGCAGTAAGTGATATTGTGAAGATCGGAGACGTTTTTGTAAAGATTTTGGATAGTACTGCAATTTCAAAGCTTCTTAGCAGTAATAATACGGTTGTATTTAGCACTACAGAAAAAAACGATACAACGGATCCGAACTATAATGTGACTAATGGAAAAGTGATTCGTATTTCAAATAGCACAAATTTCGGAAGTGGTGGTAAAAAGCTTGAAATCTGGTGGAAACAAAATACATCTTCCACTATCACCGAACTAAAAGCCGGGGATGTAAAACAATTAGAATTCGAATTCTTAAAAACAGGGAGTACTGTGACAGATGGTATATTATTTTTCCGTCATGTACCGAGTGGCAAAACGGAATTCACCCTGGTTCGGGCCGAATTCAAAAAAGATATAACAAGTTCTTTAAAAACGACATTGCTTCACATTGCCAATTTACCGGATGTTGTCTATGCTCTGAATAACAAGGGAAATGCAGTAGCTTATATGACAGAAGATAGTAATGGTCTTGTGAATATTGATGGAGCTATCGAGTATATCGGAATTAAGATGCCCTTTATGGAAGACAATACAAGCGATACAACCAATTGGGGAAGTGCAAGTAAAAGAACCTATATTTATAAAGCAATTGGTTCTTCTGTAACTAATAAAGGTATCGTAAAGGTGATCCTTCCTTTAAGTACGGAAACTCTGAGTTCTACTCCTTTTGCAGATGCACAGAATTGGAGTCTCGGAGAACTTTTTACCGATGGATTTTTAAAGAAAATGGAAGCGACTTCTGTTTCGACTTGCTCTAGTGCAAGTAATATGTTACAGTGCTTAAATTTAGCCTGCGGTACTTCTTTAGCCAATACATCTAACCAGGCGACTTTAAGTTCTGCTCTTACAACTTATCAGTCCTGCGCTGCCCTTTCTTCAAACACCAATGCCCAGACCCAGATTAAGTCTATTCAGGCCATAACCGGAATTAAAAACCCCGTTTATTTTGCTGTAAACGGAACTGTCAATGATTTGGTTGGACAGGAGAATACCAGCGGTCTGACAGATCCGGAGGGTATTTTTGCTACTTACGAAAAGAATACCACCTTTGCGGCAGATTCTGTCCGTAAAAATACTGATGATGGAGGAGACTTTACCAATACCGGAGTTGGAGCTTTGAATATTTTAAATGGAAGCAGTATCGCACCGATTAGCGGTCATTCCAGTTCAATAGCTGCCTGGACAGGCAATGGGGAAGTTGCACCGGCTGCCACTATTACCGCGAATATTCTTTCCAGATAAATTCATGATTTTTGAAAATTGGCGAGCTTTTTTAGTTCGCCTTTTTTACGTAAAAATTTGATCTATCAAAGAAAAAATGCTTTCTATTTAAGTCTTTATTCGTATCCTGCTAAATACAAATTTAAGCTTATTCATTGAAGGTTCATGTTTTGTGTAGATCTCTTCTAAAAAGATGTCTGTATATCAGTTTTATGTTATTTATCACTTCTTTCTTGCAGGCTTCAGATAAAAAAGATTTACTCATTCACTTTCGACCTTTTCATTCGGCTTCTAACAGGCTTCTTGAAACCAGAATAAAACAGAAACTGGAAGGTATATTAAAAGACTATAATATACAGTTTCGAAACGAAGCACTTGGAGTCGAAACCAAGGATACTGAGGAGAATCAAAATTATCTAATAATTGATATATCCTATAAAACAAATGAATCTTTTCCTCCGGATATATATGCACAAATATATCACCCAAAAAATAAGGAGATTATAGACGCTATTTCTCAGGAAATTGATTTTGAACTGATCGAGGGAATTGAGTTGAAACCGGAAGAGTTCGAGGAAGAGGAAAGGTTAGAAGAATTTGCAAAGCGACTTGAGGTTTCTTTAAAAGTGAACCCGAAAAGAGAAAAGCTTACCTATAATATTATTGAACATTATTTAAACCGCCCGGTAAGCAGTGGTAAAAAAGAAAAGCTAATTGATGTAGACAGAAATAAAGAAAAGAAAGAAGCCTATCGTTTGCTTGAGGAAAACCAGGTTATTACTGCTTCACGAAGGCAGCAGGCTATCGAAGAGTCTCCGGCAAAAGTAATCGTGATTGATGCCAAAACAATAGAAGAAAGGGCCTACAGAACTTTGACGGAAGTTTTGCAGGATGTAAATGGGTTTGACTTTTCCACTTTTTATGATTCCGGGGAATATACAACTGATGTAATTTTACGTGGTATTGGAGATGTAGGGCAGACCCAGATTTTAATCATGGAAGATGGTATCATCCAGAATGACATCGGAAATGGTTGGATGAGGCATATGCAATATGATATAAGCCTGATAGATGTGAAAAGAATCGAAATTATTCTGGGTCCGGGTTCTGCTCTTTACGGAGCCAATGCCTATGCCGGCTTAATTAATATTATTACGAAACGCTCAAAAGATATATATAAGGAAAATTCTTCTTCTAAAATATTCTCAGAAACTCATATTGATTATGGTTCTTTTCAAACAAAACTGATAGAATCTTTTTTTTCCTACCGCTTTTCGAATGGTTTAAATCTTAGGTTAGCAGGACGATACATGGAAACACCAGGAGATGGAGGTAAGGGCAGGCCGGATCCCGGGAATTATTTTAACAATAATTATGAACCGGATAAGGTTCAGATAAATGATTATGGAAAATTTGGTGGTTCTGAACCCAGTGTTGAGAATGATAGGTATCCGGGGGGAGTAAGAAAAAAAATAAAAGATGGCTTTAAAACTGATAAAGAAAATGTATTTATCAGAGGAGCTATCCAAAAGGAAGAGTTTAATTTTGGTTTTACTATCTGGGATTTGACTGAAGGTCTGGGTAGCTACGTTCCTTCTTATGAATATTTTACGAATACAGATGATATCCCTTATACCAAAAGGCATAACGGATACTTTTTCCATATAGATTATGGTTTTAATGTCGGAAGAAAATTTAGTTCTCTTATAAAATTATATACAAGAAATACGAATATTCATCCGGATACCGGTTTTGTGTATACCTATCGTTACCAGAGTGTTGAAACTCCTGTAATCAACGGAGTTCAATACCCACCGGTACCGGATAAAGTTAAAGAATATCACGCTCAAAGCTATCTTTCGGGTTATCAAGAGCAATTTAATTATGATCTTTCAAACTCAAACCATTTGATCTGGGGAATGCAATTGGAAAGAGTGATACGTGCGGCTTCAGGGGATGAGTTGGGAGGAATTTCTTTAGGAAAGAGACAGAATTTACGTTCCACAATCGTGGAAAAAAGCTGGGATAGTCGAGGCTTAAAATCTTCTGTTGCTGCAATGTTTTATTCTACAAATGCTGCCTTTTATATACAAGATGAACAGAAATTTTATGATAATCAATATGGTATTACTATCGGTATCAGGAGAGATTATGATACCGACTATGGTTATGTGTGGACAGCTCGTTCAGGACTTGTTGGTAACCCTATAAAAAACATATATTTTAAACTTTTATATGGAGAAGCTTTTAAAGCTCCTACAGTCTTTCAGTTGTATGATGAATTTCGAGGAAACGAATTTTTAAAACCACAAAAGATAAAAACCTATGAAACGGAATTGAGTTATAAACCTTTTACAAATATAACATTTAAAGGAGGATATTTTTTCAGCCAGTTAATCGGTCAAATAAATGAGGCTCCCAATCCGAATGATGGAACTTACCTGATAGGTTCGGAAAGCCAGAAAGCCAGTTATTATCAAAACCTTGCAAATACTCATATATATGGAACGTCTTTTGAATTAGATTGGAAGCCTTACCGATATCTATCTTTTTTTACTAACTATACTTATACAGGAAAAAGAAAGAGAGAAGGTCTATTTGAAGTGGATGTGGATCCCCTGAGCGGAAAAATAAATAACATTCGAACCCTTAATGATGGTTATGAAATAGATAATATAGCAGCAAGAAAAGCTAATATAGGAATATATTATATACTATTAGGTAAAGTAAGTATGAATTTACGAATGAACTGGGTGGGTAAGCGAAAGGCTCCTTCCACCAATCGTTATTTTCAACCATACGATTATAGTTTTACAAAATATCCTTATGTTACGGAAGGAAAGCCAGATTCTTATCTCGCTTCTTATACTCTTGTCAACCTTACATTGGCTTATCACAATCTATTTGGTATTCAAGGGCTTATATCAAAGTTGATTATTCGAAATCTTTTCAATAAAGAATATATGGGAGTGGGGCGACAGGCCGGTAGTGCTACAAGACCTATAGATGAACTACAACCTATGGTATCTAACCCTGAAGGGTTTGTCAGTCCCTATCACCCGCAACCGCGAAGAGAAGTTTATTTGCGATTATCTTACAGGTTATAAAAGATGCAGAGGGTTTTTAAATATTTAGTTTCGATATTTTTTCTTATCCCAACTTTTGTTCTGAGCCCGGAAGGGTCAAAAAAAATCCCTATTATCTTAAGTTCGAACCATTCGATTTATATGAAAACCTTATCGGGTCTGGAGTATTCCTTACAGTCTCCTTCGGAAATATTTTTTATTAGTTCTATAGAGGATAAATCAGCTTTTTTTAATCGATTGAGAAAAAATGCAGCAGGTATAATAATTACAATAGGTAATACGGCAACAGAAGAAACAAGAAAATTTATAAATGATATTCCTATATTGTTTATAATTCAGAACTATCCGCATTCTCTTGAAGTTCATAAGGGGAATGTTTGTGGATTTACATCCGATGTTTCTATTCAGTATTTTTTCGATGTATTGAAGCGAATTAAACCTTCTGCAAAAAAAGTATATTCTTTTTATATGGATGAAAAGGGAGCTTATTTTGCAAGAGAAGGTAAGTATTACGATATCTGGATGAATTTAGATCTAAAAGTAATTAAGATTAAACATCGCATGGAAGTCGAGTCAAAGTTAAAAGAGATCGAAAAAGATGCAGATGCTTTTTATATGGTCTTTGATACACTCTATGATAAAGATACTTTTGAGCAAGTCTCTGAGTTTTGTAAAAAGAAAGGGATTATTCTTATGACATATTATCCCGGGCTTGCTGATCTGGGTGCCAGTTTTGCATTAGCACCGAATTATACAAATGTAGGAATTCATGCTGGAGAATTTGCTAATAAAGTCATAGGAAAGGAGCTTTCATGTAGTTCGGGTCCTATTATTTCACCTCAGAATCCATTTCTTTATCTAAATAAGGCATATATCGAGGCTTCCGGTATTCTTATTTCTAAAGAGGTTCAGGACAGAGAAAAAAAGGAGAGATTATTAGCATTTGCTATAAATCTATATAATAAGAAAAAATATACTTCATCACGAGCTGTTTTTGAAAATGTAATAAGATTATATCCGAACGATACAATAGCATATGAATATTATAATAAAATAATAAATTTGCAAACTTCTAATGAAATTAATAGTATGTTACTTAGAGCTGAAGATTATCGAAAAAAGAATGACTATCAAAATGCAATTTCTGTTTATAAGAAAATTCTTAGTTTGAATCCGAATTTGAAGAATATTCAGGAAAAGATAGATAGTTCTGTTTTTGAAAAAAGTGAATATGTTAGGAAAAAAGGTATGCAGTATCAGTCTCGCAATGAGCCTTATCTGGCAATCAAGGCATACAAGGAAGCTTTAAAAATTTATCCGGGAAATCAAAAAGCAAAAGAGCAGTATTCAATCCTGATTAGTACTGAAAAGAAAAAATTGAAAAGCTATGTTGGTAAGGGAATCGAAAAATATAAACATAGGAAATATACAGAAGCTATTGTTATTTTTAATAATGTACTTTTAGTAGAACCGGCAAATAAAGAAGCAAGAGAATATTTGCATTCATCGACTTTAAAACAAGAGGCTTATGAACGTTTAATGGATTGCAAGTCTGATTTGAATGAAAAGTGTAAACTTTGGAAGGATAGCTGGGAAAAGAAATAGGATATTTTGATGAGAATATTTTATAAACTTATTCTTCTTATTTCTGTTGTTCTTCTTTTGGGTACTTTACCTATATCTTATTTTATGATAAATAAAAGCCAGGAGATAATTTTAAATAAAACTCTTGATGTTTGTACGAACATTGCTTCTAACCTTGTAACTATAGCGAGAGATGAATTATTTCTGGATGCAACTTATCAGAATACAGCTAATTTAATTCAACGCCTTAAACAATCAAAGATTAAAGCCCTGGATAATATATATATAATTAATGTATACGGCAAATATGTAGTAGAGATGAAAGACGTGCATATGGGAAAAAATATTTCAATGGAAGAGGTTGATTATTTTAAAAAAATTGATGAGAGTAAGCTAGAAGAAATTAAGCTCGAGAAGAAAAGACTTTTGAGATTCAGTTATCCCGTATATTTAGATGAAGAAAAATTAGTAAGAATCGGAATGGTTGTATTAGATTTTAATAAAAAACATTTGTATCAACCTGTAGAGGAAATTCAATATTTTGCCATACTCTTAGGGCTTGGAGTATTTTTTATAACCTTAATTTTTACGATTATTACTTCTATCTTATTTACGAGACCTATAAATTCTCTATCAGAAGCTGTAAAATTATTTAGTGAAGGAAAGTTTAGTCATAGGATTCAATTGGAATCCGGAGATGAACTGGGCAAGCTGGCAAATGCATTTAATACCATGGTAGAAAGTATTGAGGCAGCAGATTCCTTGAAAAATAGTTATATCCAAGCGTATCAAAAATTTGTACCTATGGAAGTTGTAAAATTTTTAGAGAAAGAGAGTATACTCGACATTAAATTAGGAGATCAGGTTCAGAAGGAAATGACCATATTGTTTTCGGATATACGTTCCTTTACTACTCTTTCCGAACAGATGAACCCGGAAGAGAATTTCAATTTTATCAACTCCTATTTCAAGAGAATGGGACCTATTGTTAGGAAACATAATGGTTTTGTGGATAAATACATTGGTGATGCCATAATGGCTCTTTTTCCGTATAGCGTGGAAGATGCAATTGATGCTGCTATTGAAATGCAGCTTTCTATTCAAACTTATAATAAAGAAAGGGAAAAAGTTGGTTACAGTCCTATTGCCGTTGGAATTGGAATACATACTGGAAATCTAATGTTAGGAACTATTGGAGAAAATGAAAGGATGGAAGGTACTGTTATTTCAGATAGTGTAAATCTTGCTTCCAGGTTAGAGAGTTTAACAAAGCTATATTCGGCTCCTATTATTATTAGTGAAAAAGCATTTATCAAGTTAGGCGATACGGAAAAATATAATTATCGTTTTTTGGGAAATGTGAAAGTGAAAGGGAAGGTGAAGGAAGTTTTTATCATTGAATTATTTGATTATTATTCAAATGAGAAAAAGGAGATGATGAAAGAAACCAAAAGCCGTTTTGAGAATGCTATTGTTTTATATCATGCCGGAGATTACGAGGGAGCTAAAAAAATATTCCAGGAAATTTTAAAGGAATATGCTGAAGATGAAACCACAAAAAAATATATAACACAGTGCGAATATGCTTTAAAATATGGTGTCGAAAAAGAATCTGCGGTAGATTAGAAAAAAGGAATGTTATTCAAAGAGGAGGAGACTTGAATAACATTCCTATAGATCTTAAATCTTTTGATTGTTAGAGAGAAACTTATTTTTCATATACAGCATGAAGCTTGCAAGTACTATTAAAGAAATTAAGGAAATGCTTACACTCATTCCGGGACTTCCTGCGTTTAAAAATGCAAGTAGACCGCTTTTCTCTGTATCTACAGGAAAAACTTTATCGGCGATAAATTCTTTATACCATTCTTTTTCCAGTGTCCCTTTACTTTCTGCCCAGACAGTAAACTTGGGATAACCACTTACACTGCTATTTCTGATGTCCTGTTTTTCAAAAGGCCATGCCCAGATTCCTGGAACCATAATAGCCCAGGGAAAGCCTTTTGAGTCGAGATATAAGTCGGCCTTTTCTGCATTAAAGTATTTTCCCGGAAAATGAACTTCGTAATAAGAAGCATCTGCACTCAGAGACTTTGGAGCAAGAACCGGATATTTATTATCTACTTTTTTACTAAGAATCTTTATAAATAGATCATAAGGTGCGTTTCCAAGAGCAGCACGGCTTACGGGTGTATTAAAGTTAATTTTAACACTGGCGATATGGCCTGGGTTGAAAATCTGACCTGAATAAGAATTTGAAGAAGGAATTGTTGTATTGCTTTTATCTAATATCAAGAGTCCATCTTGAATTTGAGAGGCATTTGGATAGAAACGGTTTATACCGGTTCTTACATTACTTCCGCTTGCATCTGTGATGGTGGTTTCATAGCTTATATCTGTTCCTTCCGGTAGTCTTAGATTTAAGGTATGGACATAACCCGCTCCGCGGGCTACATGTTGATAGAAACCGCGAATTTCAACGACTTCTCCTTTTGCATTTAAATCTTCTTCGTTATAAAATTGAATTACATAATCATTTAAATCTGCATCACCGGCACTGGGATACAGGTCTTCAAAAGCAACTGTATTTACCCCGGATGAAGGAAAACGTAACTTTGTTACTCTTTTCGGATCATCGGGATAAGCATCCAGCTTATCACTTACTCCGTCTCCATCACTATCACTATCACTATAAACGGTATTTAGTTGTTTCTTTTTTGCAGAAATTGTAATATTCCCGATTGTGCTAATCGACTTTTTAACGGTACAGGAAGAATCTTCTTTTTGTTTGCGATGTTCATCAGCTTTACGGTTCTCCATTCCATTTTCGTTGACTCCGGTACTTTTCCCGGGATTATCTTCATCGATCCCATCGGCATCGTTTCCGTGTCCTTTGTCTTTATCCGAACTGCAATTACTGAGTGTTCCATTAATTTCCAAAGGAACCGGTGTCGAATTAGAGCTATCATTACCCAGACTCACATATACTTCAACCTGTGAAGTGGAAGTGCTGACGTTGATAGAACCGCTTACTTTACCATTTTCATCGCTTACCTGTTGGAAAAGAATTACTTTTTCTCCATTCGAATTTGTTTCTGTAATGGTTACAAGGATTCCGCTCAGTATATTTCCGTCCTTATCCAGAACGCTGGAATCAACTTTATAAGTCTTATAGGTTTCGTATGCAAAGGTGTCTGATGAGGAAGTATCTACAAGAACATTTACGCTGATATCTTTAGATTTTAAACCGGAACTGCCAGGGCTCTTGTCTTCATTAGATGTTGTATTATTATCCCCGGAAGAAGTATTGTTGTTATTGTCTCCGGAAGAAGTATTGTTGTTATTGTCTCCGGAAGAAGTATTGTTGTTATTGTCTCCGGAAGAAGTATTGTTGTTATTGTCTCCGGAAGAAGTATTTTCATTTTCTACTTTTTTAGAAATGATCACTTCTCCTGTGTTGGATTGACCTCCAGACGAAGGCTCTACTTTATATTCCTCTTTATTGCTTCCGGTAATTGTAGTAGATGGATCAATTATTACCGGATTGGATTCTGTTATTCCCGGATCGGTTTGACTGGCCCTCCCTCCACTGGCATTGTCATTTGAGGGGGTGGTAGAACTACCACTTGATGTAACTTGTTCTTCTGTGCTTTCAAGCACACTGGCTAAAGGTACGGGTATCTTCTTCTTTTTAGCACACTGCACAGTCAAAAAAACAAGTAAAATAGAAATAAGTAACTTTTTCATAGCTATATTTTCCTCCAGATTTCTCTCTCCTCAAGTATAGACGAAAAAAAAGGATTATAAATTATTTTTTTCCAGATGCAATAAAAAAAATGTAATATCCATACTTTCAAATGTTTCTAATCTAAGATGTAGATATTTTGCTGATTTATTTCTGGATTTTAGGGGTAATCTCAAAAGTTTCTGCTTTTTTAAATCTTTCCACAGCTCAGCTCTCAGGTCTTTTTTGTAAAAAAGAGTGTATATTTCTTCAAATCTCTCGGCTTTTTCAGGCACCTGAGGATAAGATTCTATAAAGGAAGTCGATTTATGAAGAATTCTCCCCTCCTTATCCAGCAGGAGAAAGTCTGAGGAGAAAGACGATAAAAGTTGAAAAAGCTTATCTTTGAGTTTTACTTCTTCATTTTTTAGAAAATCATATTTCAGTGTTTTAAGCTCAAGTTCTTCTATTTTTGAGGATAGGATTTTCTCTGAATTTCGAATTCTACTGGCCAGGGTTTGCATGAGTTTATAAGCAAAATCCGGATTTCCCTGCAAAAGACCTTCTAAATTATTACGACTGGCAACAGCCAAAACGGAATCTTCTTTACAGATGGCACCGGCAGCTCTGGGTTGATTGCCGAGTATGGCCATTTCTCCAAAAATTTCTCCGGGTTTCACTCTCGCCATAATAACTTTTTCCCCGGATTCGAGGGTTTTAAAGATTTCAATTTCCCCTTTCTTTAAAAGATAAAAAGTTTCCCCGGATTCCCCCTCATTAAAGAGTACGGTTCCTTTTTCAATGTATTCAAGTGACTCCATTACCGTACTGGTTTTTACAAAGAACTTGCGAATGTTTTCAAAACCCGGTATTTTTAAGTTAAAGATAAGTCCTTTTCTTAATTTGAATAGAGCGTATCTGAATAGAAAGCGGATAATTTTCAGATCCGGTTTTTGAATATGTACAAGGGTTCCAAAAGGAAGACTTATATCCTCATGATTTTGCCAGGTGATTTTGGCACGAATAGGAGGTGATATTCGCTCAGAGTAAACGCAGCGAAATGTAATTTCCTCCTGTATGGGAAGGGGTTCAAAGGTTATAAAAAAAGAGTTTAAGGGGTTTATATCGGTTGAAAGTACATGAGTTTTTAATTTGGGATATAGAAATTGTACTTCGGACATAACCGGAATGCTGATTCGGCTATAACGAAAATATTCCGGGTTAATTGAACCATTCAGGAAAAGTTGTAAGCAAACAAGCGCGGGGTATAGTATAAGTAAGGTAATGAGTTCTTCTCGGGAAAGATGTAGTCCCAGAGAACTGGTCACCTCATTTTGAAAAGTTGCAGCTGAAATGCTCGTGAAGAGTGTGATTAAAAATAAAAGCCAGCGGGCATGGCTCATGTGAAAACGGAAAAGCGGAGTGAAATCTTCATTTCGTTTTTTCATAGATTTCAAAATCCAGCGTTCATACTGAGGTTGTTTTTGAAGAATTTTCCAATCATCAAAGAAAATTTTCTTTTGAAGGAGTTCATCCCGGCTTGGAAAATAATGAGAATGAGCAATTGTATATTCTATTAATACAATTAAACCTGCCAGTTCAAGAGCGATGAGATAAGTGGAATTTCCTCCCGAAATTAAAAGTGTATCGTAAGCTGCGTGAAAGAAAAAAGGAATGAAAAAAGCGAGGAGAAGATATAAGATTCGCTCTGCTTTAAAGGAATGTAGATGGTACTGGCCCATGAAGTAAGCAATCAGGCTACAGGTGGCAATATGTACTATAACCGAACTAAATAGACGCATGAAAATAACAGAGGAAGAAATGGCATAAGCATAAATAATATTTTCTAAGAAAGCAAAACCGGAAGCAAAAAAAATTGCGACATTGATTAAGGCAGGAATATCCCGAATATCTTTCTTTTTTATGAATATGTAAAGGTAGATATAAGCACAGAGTTTTTCGGGCAGTGCTGCCTGGAAAAAGCCTATATACCGAAAAGAAAGATTGATGTAGGGTTCTATAAGAGAATTAAATAGAAGCAAACAGGAAGCAAAGATGATACCGTAAAGAAATGAATCGATAAAGAAAAAGAATTTATAGCTCGATTGATTTCGTTTATATAAAAAATAGCCTCCAAAGAGAGAAAGAGAGCAAATCAGGAGTTTTTCTAATGCAGGCACCCTATATATCCTTTTTGAAAAAGGATATAGAAAAGCTTTTTAGTTGGCAATATTTTTTTTATTTAAAGCACGAAGAAGGGTGTATAAACTGAAACTATGGGGAAGTTTCTGATTGTGCTGCCTGGCAATATCGAGAAGGTTTCCGAGAATAGCTTCTACTTCCATTTCTCGATTAGATTCATAATCCAGAAGCATACTGGTTTTATAGGGCTCCATTTTTAAGGTCATGTCTAGATAATTATCTATCAGTTCATTGGCCTGTCTATGACCTTCTTTTTCTGCAATAAGGCAGACTTCCTCCATGATTTCTCGCACCAGTTGACGGCTTACCGGGTCTTTCAGTATCTCTCTGGTATTCATCCCTCCGCTTAAAACTGAAATTGGGTTAAAAGGTGCATTCCAGACCAGCTTTTTCCAGCGTGAGAAGAGGATATCTTCAGATAATTCACAGGGAACTTTTGTTTTTTGGAAAAGTCCAGCGAGTCTTTTGGAACTCTTTGTTTTTCCGTGTGGATAAGAACCAATGTTTATATGGCCATAGTCAATATGGTGAATCAAACCGGGTTTTATACGGTTGATGCAGGTGAAAGCCAGTCCACTGATAATTTCATTTTCCGAAAAGAGTTCCTGAACTTTTTTTTCTATGCCGATTCCATTCTGTAATAAGAAAAGAGCAGTTTCTTTTTTTAAATAAGGTGAATAGAGCCCTGTTAAATCAATATCAGGAAGTACTTTATGGGAGATGAGCAGATAATCAAAGGAAAGATGCTTACCTTCGCCTTCCTGTAGCACATGTTCGGGTTGAAAATGAAAATCGCCCCAGGGACTTTTAATGTCTATACCATATTGCCGGATATGTGAATAATCAGAACGACAAAGAACACTTACATTGCAATTATCCAAACGGTTTAAGATCCCGCCATAGAAACTTCCAACTGCCCCGCTACCGATAACTAATATTTTTATATTCATATTCTTTAATATTTCTAAGTAGATTTAATACTTGTATTTAATCTACTTGTAATAGAATATCTTGAAGTTTTTCTTCAGATACAGGTTTTGTAATATAGCCCATGACACAGGAAAAAGAATGTGCTTTTTTTATATCTCCTGAATCAACCGAAGAACTTACAATATAGACTGAATACTGGTTATTGTCTCCTTTAATATGTTCCAGAAAGTCCCAGGCATTTAGTCCGGGCATGTTGATATCTAAAAAAAGAATGTCCGGTTTTTTAGGAGACTTTTTGAGGAAAGATAAAGCTTCTTTTGAATCAGAATAAGACTGTACAACCCAATTTTTATTAAAGCAATTTAAAGTAGATTCTAATATAAGAATAGATAAGGGATCATCATCGACTACCATTATCTGGGAAATTGTTTTTTTCTGTTTTTCTTTTATAATAAAATCGCTTATATTTTCTTCAGATAAAATTTCTGAAATATCTTTTATGATACTATCCAGCTCATTAGCTGTTTGTTGGATATCATTCAGATAGGGATTTGCATCTTTATATAAGTCATGATTTATAAGTTGTAAAAGACCTGAAATATTACTGAGACTCGCCCTGAGATGGTGGGAGTTTATAAAACGTAATTTATCTATTATTTCATTTTTGGAATATAAGGTATCCTGTAAGGTTTTTAGTTCTTTATAAAATTCTATAGAGTTTTCTTGTTCATTTTTTTTCTTATCTAAAGCGTCAAAAGCCATTTTTTCGAATTTTTCCAGTTCTTGTTTGATTCTTGATTCTGATTGGGATGCTCGTTTCAATTTTGCATCTATGGCATCTAACATATCCTGTTTCATAAAGGGTTTGGTTAAGTAATCATCTGCGTTGAGATTCATACCTTTTCGAATATCCGCTTTTTCTGTTTTGGCACTTAAGAAGATAAAGGGAATATTTTTGAATTCTTCACTCTGCCGAATCTTTTCTAAAAAACTGTAGCCATCCATTTCCGGCATCATGATATCGGAAATAATGAGATCCGGCTTGAAATTTTCCAGAACTTCTAAGCCTTCAATACCATTAGAAGCTGCTTCTACTTTGTAACCAGCACGGCTTAAAAGGATCGTAATAACCTCTTTTAAAGCTTCTTCATCTTCTAATACTAATATTGAAACCATATTATTTTATCGGTAGCTTAATAATAAATAAACTACCATCCCCGAGTTTAGACTTACAGGTAATTTTCCCGTTATGTAATCGCACCATTTCTTTGACGATCGAAAGACCTATACCATTACCACTATACTGATTAGAATTTTTTGCTCTGTAAAAATTATCAAATATTTTTTTTATTTCGTCTTCGGGAATGCCGATTCCATAGTCCTGGATTATGAAAATCAATTTATTATTTCTTTCTTCAATGATGATCTCCGGAGGTTTTCCTGAGGATGTGTATTTTATGGCGTTATTAAGTAAATTAATGACAATATGGCTGAATAAAAATGGGTCTATACTTATTTGGGGAATTCCATTTTTGACCTGTAGTTGAATTTTACTTCCCAATGGATGAGTTTTATAGTATTTATTTAATATATTATGTATGTAAGCCGGGAAATTTATTTTCTGAGGATTAAATTTTATATTACTATCTTTGATGTCTCCTAAAAAGCCAATATCATCCAAAAGATTTTCCATACGCGTTAGCGCTGTTTTAATTTTGGATTGGAGGTTTGCATATATCTGTTTATCTTCTTCTGTTTTTGTGACTACCATATCATTTATTAATTCAATACTACTTTGTATGACAGTCAGGGGAGTGCGAAATTCATGTGAAACCGTGGTGATAAAGCTGGACTTGAGTTCACTAAGTTCCTTTTCTTTTCGAAAGGCTTTTTCTTGCTCTCTGTTAAATTTCTGTTGAAGACTTATATCAAAGCAGATATGGAGAAATTGAAAGGGTTTTAGCTCATCATCTAAAAATGGAATAATTGTAATATCCCACCAACACTCTTCTTCTTTGGATGTAAAAACTTGGATTTTATTTTTCCATACATTTCCTTTCATTAGAATCGGAAGCATGGAATCATAGACGGGTCTTTCTGATTTTTCTTCCCAGAGAGACTTACAACGAAAATTGCATTTTTTCAAGTTGGGAAGTCCGAAGTAGGAGAAGTATTTTTCATTGGCTTCTGTAATAAAACCCTCTATATCTGAATAAAAAACGATGGCTGATTGTTCCAGGGCCTTTTTATATGCACTTACTGCATTTAAGGTATTTTTTTGATTGGTTATATCGATGATTATAGCCATGTACTGGTAGATTTCTTTATTTTCATTAAAGATGGGTTTTATCTCCAGGTTTATCCAATAGGGCTGTTTGTTTTTGGTATAGTTTAAAAGTTCAATATTTTCTACACCTTCACCTTTTGCCAATTTTTGGTGAATGTGGTATAATAAAGTATCATCGGTTTGAGGACCGTGTAAAAACTCTTTAGGAGTTTTTCCGTAGACTTCTTCGAGGCTATAACCGCTGAGCCTTGTGAAACCTGTATTTACCCATCGGATCTTTCTATTTTTATCGGTAATCACGACTGCATTATGGGTAAGGCTGGCAATTTTGGCCAGTTCGAGGTTTATTACACTTTCCATTTTAATACCTGATGTATTCACTCAATTTTTCCGGGACACTCTACTGACTACCGGTTTAAATCGGTAGTCAAGGAAATTTCTCCCTGATTTTTTGAGCGGATACTACCTGATTATAAAATAACCTGATTGGTTTTTCCGTAAATTACTTTTTTTATTAGTGTGATTTTGGCATTCCTGTATTTTGTCCAGAAGGCCTGGAACTTTTTCAATAATTTAGATAAAATTATACTTGTTAAAGAGTAAGCAAAGTGAATTGGAAAAATATCGTTCTGCTCAAGCTTTCAATGAAATGAGTGAGGTTTTTAAACCTGAAAAGGACGGCAGTATGAGCGAGGAACAGATATTTTCTCACTCAAAAAAGAAATTTAAAAAATGAAAACGAATATGAGCTTATTAAATCCTGCAATTTATAGATATTTAATCGTTGGCTTTAAGAAGCTACGTGAAGCAGTAGATTAACTTTTTATAATATTCCTGATAGGTCATTGTTTTTGAATTGCTGAGTAAGTCACTTCATACTAATGATTCTTCTTTTCTATTCACAAAGGCAAAATCCATTATATTTCCTAATAATGCTTACTAAGCATTATTTATGCAAGAAAAAAAGATACAAAAACCTTATCCTTTTAAAATTTAGACGGCCCCCTGGAGTGTCAGAGAAAAAAGGGAGGACTTATAAAAAAATCGTAATAATTATCCCGAATATCCACTTCCTCTTTAAAAAAATATAAAAATTTTTGTTCCAAGTTGCATTTTTCAAACCTTATATAGTAGGAGCTAATGGAAATGAATACTTACTTATTTAGTGCAAATCTCGAGGGTATACACTCTGCAATAACCGGGGTGGAGGTTAATATTCGTCGTGGGATTCCTACGTTTACAATTATAGGACTTGCAGCAACCTGTATTAAAGAATCTACGGATAGAATCCGGGTAGCGATGGAAAATAGTGGATTTGAATTTCCTATGCAACGGATACTGGTGAATCTTTCTCCTGCCGGTGTTCGAAAGGAGGGAAGTTGGTTTGATTTACCGATTTGTGCCGGAATTTTAGTTGCGGGGAAATTTGTCGAGGTCAGTATTAATCTGGAAGAATATTTATTTTTAGGGGAACTGGGTCTGGATGGAAGTATTCGTCCCATGAAAGGATTGATAAATATCTTGATAAACCTCAAAGATAGCATAATAAAAAATGTTGTGATTCCTGAGGAAAATAAGTTAGAGGCCTCCTTTGTTAAAGATATTAATATATTTCCAATTTCTCATATTTTAGAGCTTGAAAAAATTTTTACAAAACAAAAAGAGAGCTATGTCATTGACTATACACCAAGGCAAGAAGAGCGAAAGCCGGGAAAATTTTTCTTATTTGAAAAGCAACTTTTGGGACTTCGGGCTTTGAGTATTGCTCTTTCGGGAAAGCACCATATTCTTTTTTTGGGAAGTCCGGGTACCGGGAAAACTATGCTGGCCAGATTGTCCTCTGAATTGCAGCCCCCCCTGAACGAAGCTGAGTTTTTAGATCTATTACGGGTGAAGTCTAAAATGGAACTGATGTCGAAGGAAAGTGCTTTTGAATTTACTCGACCCTTTCGAAGCCCTCATCACACGGCCTCTGACATCTCCATGGTAGGAGGAGGAAGAGACATACGCATGGGAGAGGTAAGTCTTGCCCATAATGGAATTTTATTTCTGGATGAATTAGGAGAGTTCAGCCCCGGAGTTTTACAGGCACTCAGAGAACCTTTAGAGGAAGGAAAGGTAACTATAAGCCGTGTAAACGGACACTATACGTATCCTGCATCTTTTATGCTGATTGCTGCCAGTAATCCCTGTCCCTGTGGTTATTTTGGAAATAATGAGAAAAATTGTCTTTGTTCGGCAACAAGAATTCAGAGGTATCTATCTCGTTTTTCAGGCCCTTTTTTAGACAGGATAGATTTGCAGGTTGAGATGAGTTATACAGCAGCAACCGGTAAGAAAGTAGAAGTCGATTTGGCTGAGATTTTTCAGACAATTTGTGCTGCAAAAGAGATTCAAAACATTCGCTTTAATTATTCAGCAAAGGCTTTTAACGGTCTTATGAGTGGAAAAGAATGTCTTGATTATTTCACTGTAGATAAGAAAGCTCTGAGAGTCTGGGAGAATTTGGAAAAGTCTATGGAGATAGGAATACGTAAAATGAATAAAATTCGTAAACTAAGCCGTACGATAGCCGATATGGATGCAAGTGAATATATCCGGGAAGAGCATGTGTTGGAAGCACTACATTTTAGCCGGGGAATTGAATCTGTATTTGAGAGGGCTGCCTGAGATGCAGTATCGAGTAACTCTTGGTACATAAAGAAGGTGAAGCATTAGCCAACAGCTGACCGTTAACAGCCAACAGCTAATCCCTAACCCCTAATCCCTAAACACTAATTTAACCGGCCTATAGAACTTGTCTGTCACCACATCGACCTTTCGTTTCTTACCCTGCCATTCGTAGTCAAAATAGATATGGTGTTCTCCCCCGGTGACGACGTAGTAGGAGATCTTAATTATAATCCATCTATTATAGATAATGCCCGTTGAAATACTTTATCAGATACCCATAAAGAACTTTGTTTCAATCCAATTAATGTTTGTTTTGCGTTTTCTTTAGTTATTTTTTTGTGAACTAAGTTCCATAAGACTACACCAAGAGAGCCTCTAGCATTTAGAACTTTTGTTTCTGCAAAAAGTCTTGCTGAAGCATCATCTGTTAGAAAGAGATCGGCTTTTAATTGCCTCGCAAGAATAATAGCTTCAGATTCTCCGATATGAATATTTCCATAGGTCATGTATTTTTTGGATTCTTCCAGCTCTTCAGGACCCAGTTCGATAATTGTAAATTCATCAGGCAGTGATACCTTATGTCTTTCTACTTCCTTTGCTACAGCGAGTGGAATAAAAATTTCACCCATATTTACAATCATTTCCAATGCATTAACTTCGTTCAGGTGAATAATGGGGCCAGAATCACTTACGATAATTTTCAAATCGATTCCTTTTCTTTTAAAGCCCAATCAATATCTTGATTTGCAAAGTAATCTAATAATTCTATTTGATTCTTTTGAACAAATTTAGATAAAGCAGCAAGAAGCATTTCTTCCTTTGAAGGAAAAATACCCGCTTTGATGAAATTATCCATAACAAAATCCATGCTATCCGGAATTGAAACCTGTACATTACTCATTTTTTATCCTTTTTACATTAGACTATAATATTGGTTATTATTGCGAAAACCTTTTTCTGTATCATTACAGACCGCTAACCGCTAACAGCCAACAGCCAACCTCTAATCCCTAAACACCAGCTTGACCGGCCTATAGAACTTATCTGTCACCACATCGACTTTTCGTTTCTTGCCCTGCCATTCGTAGTCAAAATAGATATGGTGTTCTCCCCCGGTGACAACGTAGTATTCAATCTTTTCCTTGACCATATCTTTATCCTTTTTCGGGGGAGATTGTTTTGAATCTTCACTGTTGCCCTCAGCTTGAGCCTCTTCAGTTCTGTGCTTGCTCTCTGGCCGGGAAACCCACCTTTCCTCGAAAGCTTTTTCCAGGTTTTCCTGAAACACATAGTTTTGCTCAGGAGAAAACCAGAACCTACCTGGTTTATCTATGTTACGTCCATTTTGACTAACTTCTATCTCCTCTTCATTGAAACACAGCTCGAAGATTTCTTTTTCATCATATTGGAATATTTTGCGTGCGATACCATAACGATGTTCCCCTTTCAGCTTTCCCTCTTTACCATAATTCTCTTCGAGAGTTTTATTTCCCTTCTCATCGTATTTGTAGACTTTGCGTGCAATGCCACTATATTTATCTTCCTTCAACTTTCTCTCTTTATCGTAATACTCGATGAGAGTTAGACTTCCCCTCTCATCGTGCCTGTAAACATAGCCTGCAATGCCATCTTCATTCTCTTTTAGGTTTCCGTCTTTATCGTAATTCTCTTCGAGAGTCGTGTATCTCCTCTCATTGTACCCGTAGACTTTGCGTGCAATCCCTTCACTATCTTCTTTAAGTTTTCCCTCTTTATCGTAATACTCTTCGAGAGTTTTATTTCCCTTCTCATCGTACCTGTAAACCTTGCGTGCGATGCCAGAACTATCTTCTTTAAGTTTTCCCTCTTTATCGTAATACTCGGTGAGAGTTAGGTTTCCTTTCTCATTGTACCTGTAGACTTTGCGCGCGATGCCATCCCTATCCTCTTTAAGCTTTCCGTCTTTATCGTAATACTCTTCGAGGGTTTTATTTCCCTTCTCTTCGTATCGGTAGACAAAGCGTGCGATGCCATCTCCATCCTCCTTTAGTTTTCCATCCTTATCGTAATACTCGGTGAGAGTTTTATTTCCTCTTTCATTGTACCTGTAGACAAAGCGTGCGATGCCATATTTCTCTTTCAGCTTTCCGTCTTTATCGTAAGATTCTTCAAGAGTTCTGTTACCCCTTTCATCGTACCTGTAAACATAGCGTGCAATTCCATCATTATCTTCCTTCAGCTTTCCCTCTTTATCGTAATATTCTTCAAGAGTTCTGTTACCCCTTTCATCGTATCTGTAGACATAGCGTGCGATGCCGAAACTATCCCCTTTGAGTTTCCCGCCTTTGTCATAATACTCAGTAAGAGTATTATTTCCCCTCTCATCGTATTGGTAGACAGAGCTTGCGGTGCCATCTCCATCCTCCTTTAGTTTTCCATCCTTATCGTAATACTCGGTGAGAGTTTGCTTTCCCCTTTCATTGTACCTGTAGAAAAAGCGTGCAATGCCTCGCCAATCCTCTTTGAGCTTTCCATTTTTATCGTAATACTCGATGAGAGTTAAGTTTCCCCTCTCATCGTACCGGAAAACATAGCGTGCGATGCCATTTTCATCCTCTTTTAGTTTTCCGTCTTTATCGTAATACTCTTTGAGAGTTACATCTCCCCTCTCATCGTATTGGGTATAGGTATAGGGTTCGATAGTAGGAGTGGTTTCTTTGCCACCGGCAGAGAGGGCTTTTGTCAGTTTGCGACAGGAAGTTAAAGTTTCGTTATTTTTCCAACTCTGCTTTTTTTCCTTTAGTAAGCAATTCTTATCATACTCATATTCATAAACAGCGACTCCGTACTGGTCGGAAGCGGGAGCATCTTTCAGTTCTCCGAAATATTCTATCTTTTGAATACAGGTAGTATCTTCTTTTCTTTCCTTTTCCATACAGGGAGTATCTAAGAAGCTACATTTATCTGTAGGTTTCGTAAGAAGAAGGCAGTTTTCGTTGTAGGTATATTTTACCTGACTGATACCCTGTTGAACCGGTGTTGGCTCAGAAAGCACCGATTCATAGGCTTCCCCGATAAGGTAGCCTTCCTGGTTATAACTATATTTACGGCTGGCGATTCTTTTATCTCTCGCTCTTCTTTTGTCTTCTGTTTCAAAATATTCCTCCGATTCGAGACACTCTCTTTTTCCACGAAGTCCTACATCTTTTCTGTCCAATCCCCATTCCTTGTAATGAGTATCAAAACCTCCCCTCTGTTTTCGTTCCTTTTCCAGACAGGCCTTATTATACTTGTATACGAATCTGGAGATCCCTTCTTTTCCGGACTTTAGTTTCTCTGACTTATCAAAGCTTTCTTTTTGTAGGAGTATACCCATAGAGTTTATAGTATAATCATATACATACGAAATATTAGAAATTCCATATTCATTTTCAGCCCTTCTTGATTTCTCATTCAAATAGGAAACGAGTAGGGGGTTGCCGTAGGAATCATAGGCATAGACTGAGCGGGCGATTCCAAATTTATTGGGCTTTAGTTCTCGCGAAGCATTATAGTATTCCTCTAAGGTCTTATTTGATAATAAATCAAAGTTTTGCACGATGCGGGAAATGCCTTCCTTATCTTCTAAGGGTCCCGGAATAAAAACTCCATCGGGAGATTTGATAAATTTTCCCTGGTACTCGTTCAGGATGGGGTTACCGTTAAAGTCAAACTCCAATCTCTGGTAAAGGATGCCACTCTGCTTATCTTTATCTTCAGAAAAAACCGCATTTCGAATCAGACCGGATTCATCGGCCTGATACACACGTTTGATTTCCCAGCCTTTTTCGGTCTTCTTCACTCCATGCACAAACTCTAATTCACCTTCCGCATTGAACTGCTTCGAGACAAATGTATCTTTGCTGTGTTCGTAAATCATATAGGAGATGCCATCGAGGTTATTGGGTAGAATCTCGCCTCCCTCGGTGATACTGTGAAAAGAAAGTCTCTGCATACGGTTTTGGCCATCGAGTAAAACCTTGGCATCAATGGCAAGACCCACCGAATTCCGAAACTTTCTCGATACTACCCGGAAAGTTTTATCGGGTCTTCCCACAGCAATCAGAAAATCCCCCGTCAAATCTCCCTTGAAGTAAGGAATCTGTTCGTGACGGTCTTTCGTGTTCCGGGTATAGAACTTCATCTTCTCTTCCACGTAGGTCTTGAGGTCATTAAAGGTCACGTATTCTCCGCCCCGGTTCTGCACCTCACCGGAAATACCCTTAATCAAAAAGTGCGTAAATACTCCACCACCCAGATCCGGGTCTTCATAAGAATAGCCACCGGGATTGGTGCCAACAAGGACTCCCACACCCTGTCCTTCCTTCACACTCTTTGGCAAGAAGTCAGCTGAGAAAGACTTCCCCCCACCGGCCTTGCCGGCTCGAAGAGTTTCCCTACAGGCATCTAAAAAAACCATAGTCTGGCGTACATCTTTCAGGGTCGCTTTCTCAATGATTTCTTTTGTTACGTTTAAAACGTTCTGAGGAGTATCCGAAGCCTTGCCCATGAGAGCATCTAAGGGAGCCACTACGTTTTCGTTGTTTATCTCGAAGCCGTGACCGGAAAAGTAGAAAAGAAAGACCTCCGGTCTCTTGTCTACGAGTGTCTTGAAAGCCCGAAGGATATTTTCCTTCGTAGGCTTAAGGGAGGCATCGGTCTGTCCTAAATCATCATTGAGAACTATAATATTCCCTTCGCCGAATTTCCCCACCTGACGGAGAACCTCGGCCATCTGCTTGGAATCACCGGCACCAAACTTCAGACTCGATAGCCCGCTGGTACTCGGATAGGCACTGACTCCCACCACGAGTGCCACCCGAACCGACTGGTTCCAGACACCTAACTTCTTGGCCGGCACGATAGCCATGCCCTTCGCATTGGTCTCGAAGGGTTTATAGGTAAAGGTATTGGGCTTTTCTTCCTTTGTGCTTTGATTATCCCCGGAAAAGAGTGGAAAGCTGATGAGAGTGAATAGAAAAAGACAGGTGAAGAGTCGTTTCATCATTCTATTTTAGTATGATTTGCTTATTTTCGCAAGGAAAAATTTGTTAAAACCAAATGCATGTTTCAATAGAAAGCTTTTGTACATAAAAAAGGTGAAGTATTTCTACTTCACCTTTTTCTTCTCTTTATTATCCTTTGCTTATCTTATCTCCAACCATCGTTAGTAAGTTCACCATGGTTTTCATAAAGACCGGCAGAACCTACAGAAGGAGCTCTTGTATGTCCGGTAAATTGTTTGTAAGTTTTGTTAGAACCAAAAGGCCAGATTCCTTCATACTGAGTTAAAGAACTCTGACACTTGCTTAAGCCACCGGCGGTATTATATGCACAGGAGGAGTGGTAGGCTACAGCGTAATCATCTTCTCCGGGAAGGATAGCAGAAGCTCCGGCCATTCCTTTATAACCGGGAACATGAGAAACTGTTACACTGGCTGTATCGTTATGATTGAAGGAAGAACGGGCAGTATTTACTATCAGAGCTCTATCCATTGCATTACCGGCATAGCCAAAGGTAACTCCGTTCAGAGCACTGGCCAGTTCAGAACCACCGGAAGCCGCAGCGAGAGCGGTAACTCCGGAAATCTTGTAACCTTTGCTGGAAGCACTTCCGCCTAACTTATCTAACCAGTATTCAGTGGCATAGCAGCCGGCACTGTGGCAGATAATTTTGCAGGTATCAGCACCTTTACATCTCTGGTTCATGACGGTTGTAAGGTTGGTTTGAGCTCTTGCTGTTCCGTATGTGCGGGGGTCTGTGGTTCCGTCATAGCCTACAAAGTATTTGGTTCCGCTTACTGTGTTAGCAGAAGAACCCCAGTAGCTGTTTACATCGGTAGTGCTGGTTCCGTTATGGTTCTTGCTTGATTTGCCATGAACAAAAACGTAGATAGTCCCGGCTGAGATAGAACTTGCAAAGAACAGTCCAAAGGCCATCAGGGTGATAAGTTTTAATTTTAAAGTTTTCATTTTCTTTCTCCGGTTATTTCAGTTTGTTTACTTTTTCCGCAGGAAGAAAATCCCCTCCCGCTTCATACTTTTAGCCTAACACATCCTGACGTAAGGTTCAAATTTATTGGGATAGATGGTAGTATAGGGGGATGAATGGAAAAAAAATAAATTTTAAAAGAAATGTCGAGTAGATCCTTTACCATTGGATAAATTAATTCCATAAGGATTCTTTTTCATGATCCGAAATAAGAAATATCCTTATATCTGACGGGGGCTAAGAGTAATGCTTGAGAAGATAAATGAATTAGAGACTCAAATTCATAATTTGTGTGCCATATTAGATCATGTTGGTGCTTATATTTTTACAAAAGATAAAAAGGGAAATTATACCTATGCAAATAAACTGGTTTGTGAGCTTTTTGGTAAATCGCTATCTCAGATCATAGGAACTTCAGACGAAGAATATTTTGATTTGCAAGAATTTCATGAGTTAAAAACGAACGACAAAATTGTATTGGATACAGGTACAAAGATAGAAAGGGAAGAAATTAATTTTATAAAGGCCAGTGGAGAAAAACGTGTCTATTGGACAGTAAAAGAGCCTTTATTGGATTCGAAAGGAAATGTAATCGGACTTTGCGGAATTTCAACAGATATTACCGAAAGGAAAAATATGGAGAAAAAGTTAGAAGAAACGAATGACCTAATTCATGCTGTTTTGGATAATGCTCCTTTATATGTTTATGTAAAAGATAGGGAACTCACCTATTTATATGCGAACAGGGTTACAGCGGAACTTTTTGGTTTATCCCGGGAACAGTTAATTGGTCGAAAAGATTCTAATTTTTTATCTTCAGAAGCAGCGAAGCATTTTAATAATATGGATCTGAAAGTTTTTGAATCAGGAGATAAACAAGAAGGTGAAGAAGTTTTTATTTCTCGAGACGGAATTGCCAGACATTATTGGTCAATAAAAATTCCATTATATTCCGATGAAAAAATTAATGCTTTAGTAGGGATCTCTTATGATATCACAGAACATTTAGTTCTCAAGAATAAACTATTGAAACAAAATGAAGAATTATATAAAGCTAATGAACAGAAGAATCGAATACTAAGCATCGCCGCACACGACTTACGGAATCCATTAGGTTCAATTAATGGAGTAACTAAAATATTACTCGAGGAACTTTCCGGAGAGAACAAAAACTTGATTAATCTTATATTTGAAACAAGTACAGGTATGTTAGAATTATTAAATAATCTATTAGATGTTACTACAATTGAAAGTGGTAAGATGACTCTAACTAAAGTTCGAATCGATTATATTTCTATTATAAAGCAGAGAATTTCTCTTTGTGAGTATTATGCAAATAAAAAGAATATAGTCATACAGTCAAATTTTTTTAGAGATGAATTCTATATATTGCTGGACAAGGGGAAAATCGAGCAGGTAATAGATAATCTTTTAAGTAATGCCGTTAAATTTTCTCACAATAATACAAGCATAAGAATAAACATATATAAAGAAAATAATTTATTACTAACAGAAATAATAGATGAAGGGCAGGGAATTCCTGAAAAAGATCTTAGTAAAATATTCCACTATTTTAACAAGTCCAGTGTTTTACCTACCGGCAATGAAAGTTCTCACGGATTGGGACTGGCAATCGTAAAAAGTATCATTGAAGGACATGAGGGGAAAGTATTCATTGAGAGTAAAGTAAATCAGGGCACCAAATTCAGATTTACTCTACCATGTCCTATATAAACACTAATAAGAACACACTTTTCTTTCTGCAGAAGAATTATTTTTCAACAGGTTTAAGCTTTTAATGGAAAACTTTTTTTATATCATCTTCTTACTCTTTATTGGAGTTCTAATCAGAAAAAATTCGTTTTTCCCGGAAAACACGGCGAAAGTTCTGAACCTTTTTGTAATTTACATTTCTCTTCCGGCCCTGATTCTTTATAAAATCCAGGAGTTGCATTTTTCCTCCGAACTCTGGATTCCCATTTTTATGCCCTATTTCATGCTCGGTCTTAGTGTTATAAGTATATATATTATTTCTAAAATACGAAAATGGGAAAGAAAAGTCACAGCCTGTATGCTTTTACTTATACCTCTCGGTAACACGTCTTTCTTGGGAATTCCGATGGTGGAATCCTTCTTCGGTAAGGATGCCATTCCCTATGTTTTACTTTACGACCAGCTCGGCTCTTTTTTGCTTCTCTCTACTTACGGAAGTATTATCATATCTGTATATTCTAATTCACCAAGTAATCTTTCCCTGAAACAAGTTCTTTTAAAGATCCTCAGTTTTCCTCCCCTGATTTTTTTATGCCTGGCCTTCGTTCTAAAACCGTTCTCGTATCCTGCTATTTTTCAATCGATTCTTAAAAACTTATCCTCCACCTTAATTCCCCTGGTTATGATAGCTGTGGGTTTTCAATTGGAACTACGTCCGAATAAGAGTCAACTTGGTTTTATAGGAACGGGTCTTTTTATAAAACTTATCCTGGCTCCTCTTGTTGCCCTCAGTTTTTGTAAGCTATTTGGTTTCAAAGGGAAAGCTGCCCTGGTTTCTATTTTTGAAGCCGGGATGCCGCCTATGGTTTCAGCAGGAGCCCTGGCTATGCTTTACAATTTATCACCCGGTCTTGCAGCTTCTCTTGTGGGTTATGGAATTATTTTGGGCTTTATTACCCTTCCTTTATTATATCTGCTCTTATGAAAACTACTTGCTCATTTTTCTATATAATCTCCTCTTATACAAAAGAGGACAAAACCCGTGAATGCAAAAGAAATCCAAAAAAAGTTGAAGCAACTGGCCAATCCAAAAAAAGCGAAGGATCTGCAAAAATATTTCAAAACCGCTAAGGGTGAATACGGGGAAGGTGATATTTTTTTAGGAATTCCGGTTCCCGATTTAAGAAAGGAAGCCAAATTGTATAAGACTCTTCCTCTCTTGGAAATTCAAAAACTTCTCAATTCTTCTCTACACGAAGAAAGGCAGCTAGCTCTGTTTATTCTCGTATTACAATATACTAAGGCTGAAGAGAGTAAGAAAAAAGAAATATATCATTTCTATTTGAAACATACAGAGCATATCAACAACTGGGACCTGGTTGATTCTTCTGCTCACTATATTGTGGGTGCGTACCTCTTTGATAAGAAGCGGGATATACTCTATAAACTTGCCAGATCCAAAAGTCTTTGGGAGAGAAGAATAGCCATGATGTCCTGTTTTTATTTTATAAAGCAAAACGACTACAGCGATGCTTTAGCTATTGCGGAACTTCTATTAGAAGACAAAGAAGATTTGATCCACAAAGCTGTAGGTTGGATGCTTAGAGAAATTGGGAAAAATGACAAAGCTGAAGAAGAAGCCTTTTTAAAAAAATGGTATTCAAAGATGCCGAGGACCATGCTTCGTTATGCCATTGAAAAATTTCCGGAGAAGGAAAGAAAAGCTTATTTACAAAAAATAATCCCTGACTAATAGAAATTAAGGAGTTTTTACAACATGGTACCTCAAACAATAAAAATTATTTATGCCGCTCTAATCATGGGAGTCTTGATGCTTACCGGAGTTTTTTTTGTTATAGAAAAAAAACCCCAGAGCAATGAGATTTTAAATCTCATTGCTTATGCTATGCTTTTTGTTAGTATAGGACTCAGCTTTGTTCTTCCAAAGCTTTTACTTAAGTCTTTAGAGTATCAGAAACAACTGGAAGCTTCCAAGCAAGCCGGTGTTTATCAGACCCTAAAAATCATACAGGGAGCACTTATCGAAGGAGCCTGTATGCTAAATGCAGTCGTGTTCTTTATGACCGGCAGGCAGGATCATCTGGGTGCCATTCTTCTGGGAGTTCTCGTTATGCTATTCCATTTTCCGAGAGAAAGTGACTTTGTAAAATTGCTGGGAGAGCCAAAACTTGAAATGGAAAAACGGAGCTCGAATTCGGAAGATGATGATAGGTTTTAAGCCGATGAAATTATTTTCAAGCTTCTGAAATTGCTATTGAAAATCTAATCACAAAAGTCAGGCTGAATCCCATGAGTTCAGCCTATTTTAAAATTAGCGGTAGAAATCCCATCCATGGAAGAATACGACCACAGGGGAATAAAAACGAAGCTCTTCCCCTCTTAGGAGCTATCTGCCTTTTGCACGGGCAGGTTCGTCTGCAAAATTTACCCTATATACAGGATGTTTTAATGTTAATCGATGTCCTGAAAGTTTTAGGAATACAGGTAGAAGACGAAGGCAATGGTTCTTTTCTTTTCACTGTTCCCGCTACGCTTCCCTCCGATCTTCCCGGTGAGCTCTGTAGTCGCTTAAGGGGAGCGGTTACTCTGGCCGGTCCCATCTTAGCAAAGGAAGGTCGAGTTTTTTTACCGAGACCCGGTGGAGATAAAATTGGACGAAGACGTATGGATACACATTTGCTGGCTCTTGAAGCTCTGGGTGCCCAGGTGGAAGTTTTTCCGGATGGCTATGAAATTCGAGCTAAGCGTCTTTTCGGCACCGATATTCTGCTGGATGAAGCTTCTGTAACTGCTACCGAAAACGCAGTCATGGCAGCCTGCCTGGCAGAAGGAACGACTATTCTGAGAAATGCAGCTTCTGAACCCCATGTTCAGGGACTCTGTAATTTTTTAAACTCCTGCGGAGCAAAAATTTCCGGAATAGGTTCCAATATTCTCAGTATTGAAGGTGTGAGTTCTTTGCATCCACCTGATTCTTCTCACCGTCTGGGTTCCGACTACCTCGAAGTTGGAAGTTTCATCAGTCTGGCCGCTGTTTGTCGGGGAGAGCTTATTATAGAAGATGTGAACCTCGAAGATATTCGTATGATACGTATGGTATATTCCCGTCTCGGAATTGAAATAAGACCGGTGGAAGGAGGAATACTGGTTCCTTCCGATCAGGAGATGAGTATTACCCCTGATTATCATGGTGCTGTTCCAAAAATTGATGATGCCCCCTGGCCGGGTTTTCCGGCGGATATGACCTCTGTAGCCCTGGTAACGGCAACCCAGTGCAAGGGAACCGTTCTTATTCATGAAAAGATGTTTGAATCCAGACTTTTCTTTGTAGATAATCTCATTTCCATGGGAGCCCAGATAATTCTTTGCGATCCCCATAGGGCCGTGGTAGTGGGGCCTTCGAGATTGTACGGAAATAAGGTCAATAGCCCGGATATTCGAGCCGGGATGGCTATGCTTATCGCCTCGCTCTGTGCGGAGGGAGAAAGTTGTATTTATAATATTGGACAAATAGATAGGGGGTTTCAGGATATCGACAGCAGGTTACGAAATATCGGAGCCGACATCCAAAGAGTTCAGGGATAATGGATAGAAAAGAGTTTATAAAAGGTCTCGGCAAACTGATCGGTAAAGTTGTAAAAGAGACAAATGAAATTGTGGAAGATATCAAGGGGGAAGTTGGTAAAACCATGAAACCTCTGGATGATATGGGCGCTGAAATGATGCAAATGCCGGAGGTAATAGAAGATAAACCCATTAATAAGAAACTGAAATTGCCTCCGGGAGCTATCGAAGGGAAAAAAGCCTTCAAAGAGACCTGTACCGGTTGTGGAGATTGTATTCATCATTGTCCGTACAATGCCATATTCCCGGTTTTTGAAAATAGATATGGAAAAAGCATTCCTTACATGGATCTCAATCATAATCCCTGTCTGATGTGTAAAGACTGGCCCTGTATTACTTCCTGCAAACCAAAAGCTTTGAAACCCTTCAAGAAAAAAGAAACACCAAAATTTGGGCAGGCGGTTTCTCTTTTTTCTTTTTGCTTAAATAGCGAGAATCCGGAAGCTTCCTGTGATATTTGCTTGCAATCCTGCCCCTTAGAAGATATTATTAAATTTAAAGATGGGAAACCCTCTTTCTCTCGTTCCTGTACCGGCTGCGGAATTTGTGTTCAATCCTGCCCGGCATTTCCGAGGGCAATACTTATAAAATAAATTGATGTATAAGGGGTTCAGATGATAGTGAGAATGTTAAAAAAGATCAACTCACTGCGTATAAGTATTCCCCTTGTGCTTTTTCTTTTTATCAGTATCAGTAGCCTGGTTTTTTACATTTTTTATACACATCTGAGCGAAACTCAGTTCTTTAATCAATTTCAGGAAAATAAAACAGAGGAACTTTCCCGCTTTCAATCCTTAGTGGAAAATTGGATTCTAAAAGACAGGTTAGATGTAGTGCAATCCTTCCTTCTCTCCTTTGGCTCGAATATTGATCTGAAATACGTATTATATCTGAACCAGGATGGAAAAATTCTGGCAGGAACCAAATCTGATTGGGAAAATCAATCCCTCTTTCAGATAGATCCTTCTTTAGAGGCACACAAAAATGATATTCAGAAACTCTTCTTTCAAACCCAAACAGAACAGAAAATCCAATCGCTTTTTCTGAAAAAGGAAGGCAAAGCCTGGTTTTGTTTGCCGATAAGCCTTCCCTTGCAAGAAACGAGTATCCGGGTAAATAAAGACGGATTCCTTTTCTTTTTTTATGATTTAAAATTACCTTTAAGTGAAAGTAAGAATGTGATTTTAATGAATTTCCAAATTTTTACTCTTGTGTCGATTCTTGCTATTCTGGGTCTGGGTCTCAGTCTAAATTACCTGATAGTCAAAAGGATTTCCGGTCTCGAACAGGCCATGAAAGACTTTGCCAGTCAAAAAAAAAATACATTTTTAGAAGATACTTATAATGATGAAATCTCAAGGCTTATTTTCCAGTTTAATCACATGGGAATAGAGCTTTCTGATGCCTACAACAGCTTAAATAAAAGTGAAACAAAATATCGGCAACTCTTTGAAAATATGAACTCGGGCTTTGCCTACCACAAAATCATTACAGATAAAACCGGAAAGCCTGATGATTATCTTTTTCTCGATATTAATCCTGCCTTTGAAAAGCTAACCGGATTGGAAAAAGCTACTATAATAAATAGAACTTTATACGAGGTATTACCCGGTTCTGAAAAATATTGGGTGGAAGAATACGGAAAAGTAGCTTTGAGCGGAAAACCGGTCGAACTGAAAAACTACTCTAAAGCACTAAATAAGCACTATTCGGTTAAGGCTTTTTCGCCGGAGTTGGGATATTTTGCTGTTACCTTTAACGATATTACTGAAGAAAGGCAGGCTGAAGAAAAACTTCGTTCCAGTCTTGAAGAAAAAGAGATACTACTCGCTGAGATTCATCATCGGGTCAAGAATAACCTGCAAATCATATCTTCGATGATAGGAATGCAATCTTATTTCACAAATCATAAGGAAACCAGGAAAAATTTAGAGACTATTAACTCCCGGATACAGACTATGGGAATATTACACCAGAAAATGTATCAAAGTGAAAATTTTAAAAATATAAACGTCAAAGCGTATTTACAAGACATTATTTCACAACTCCAAATTAACTATGCGCCTAAAAATTTTCAGTTAGAACTCAACTTTAATGTTAAAGATATAGTTTTAAACCTTGAAACGGCAATGCCCTGTGGTATGCTGGTAAACGAGATTATTTCTAACTCTCTAATACATGGATTTCGAAATAGAGATAAAGGAATGATAGGCCTGGAGTTTTATCGTTCAGGGAAAGGTTTTCATCTCAGGATTTATGATAATGGTATCGGCCTGGAATGGTCCGGGCCGGGTGGACTGGGTACCGAGATTATTAAAACTCTCACCAGGCAACTAAATGCCAATTGCTTTTTGAGTAGGAATAGGGGAACATCTTATTTGTTTCATTTTAAAATGCTGGAAAAGGAGAAAGAACGATGGAAGCGAAAAGAGTCTTAATTGTGGAAGATGAAGCCATCATTGCTCTTCAGATGAAACATCTCATTCGAAAATGGGGATACGAAGTACTCGAAATAATTGCGAACGGACGGGAAGCGGTAGAGTTTGCTTTAGAATCCAAACCTGATTTGATTCTTATGGATATTTTTCTTGCCGATGATATGGATGGTATCGAGGTTACCCAGAAAATTCATGAGCAACTAAAAGTTCCGATTATTTATGTAACGGCTTCTGATGATAATTTAACCTATGAAAGGGCTAAAAAGACAGAGTTTGTAGATTATATTACCAAACCTTATCCAACAGATTCTCTAAAGAAAGCCATTGATTCCCAACTGCAATTGACTTAAATTCTTCGCTTTTTTTCCCAGTCAATCCAGCGCTCAATTCCACTCTGAAACCTTTCTTCCTCTTCACCAAAACCTATTCGAAGAAATCCTTCTCTTTCAAAATTTGCACCGGGTAAGGTAAAAACACCGCAATTCTTTAGGAGTTCATCAGCATAATTTTCTGATAAAATACCTTCCTGCAAGCGGGGGAAGGCAACCAGCCCGCCTCCCGGAGGGATAAATTCAGCAATAGAAGGGATTTCTCGAACCCGCTCTGAAAAAAAAGAAAGATTCGTAGTGATCCTTTTTTTTATGGGTATTATTAATTTCTGTCTTTTTCTCAAAACCATCAGACTCAGATACTCTGATATCGGACTTACCGTATGAGACAGGTAATCTTTAAAGGAGCGAGCTTTCTCAATGATTTCTTCAGAAGCAATCAACCAGCCAATTTTCAAACCCATCACTCCGAAGCACTTGGTAATGGAACCGGTAGAAAAACAATTTGCTGCCGGGGAAGCTCCTGAAAAACCCAGATCTTTTTGATAGTCGAGAAATCTGTAGTGTTCATCAAAAAGGAAAAAAGCCTGATTCTTTTGATTTTTTATTCGATTAATTCTTTCTTCTGCCTTTCCATCTAAAATCTGACCGCTCGGATTATGGGGGTGGTTGATGATATACAATCTTGCCTCTTCGGATAACAATTTTTCTATATCTAAATAGCTTGCATCGACTCCTTGAATTCTGGCTCCGAGCATTTTGGGAACCTCGTATAAGGCCTGGAAAGCCGGTAAAAAAATCCGAACAATATCCTGTTTTTTTAACAATAAGTGGAATAGGATGAACAAAGCCTCTCCTGTTCCTGTAGTAATCAAAACTTCATTCTTTGTGATGCCCGGATAAAGTTCAGCGACGGCTTCCCGCAAATCCTCTCTTCCCCGGTTCGGGGAGTCATTCAGGGATAGAGGCTCGAGTTCGGAGGCTTCCATTTCGAGATCCCGTAAAAGCTGAGAAAGCGTAAAATTGCGCAAACCACTTTCTCCCAGATTACAGTTAGCTGTTAGTCGGTATTTTTCCAGCCTGTCTTCAATTAAAAACTCACCTAATTGCATCAGGTGGCTAATTCGAAGAAAGGGTGATCCTGTATGTTTTCAAAGTAATCTGTGTGGAATAGGTTTATTAGCTCTTCCGGTGCTTCATAATGTTTAAAGAGAGCGAGTTCCAACTCTTCTATTTCAGGACTGACATGAAGACTTAACATTTTTCTTGCTAAAATATCGGCTAATCGAACCAGGCGATCGTTATCGCTGACTTTAGAAATTTCTTCTTTTGAAAAGGTTTGAGCTGCTACCACATCTGCCAGCATTTGAGGGATCTTCCAGAATTCAAAAACTTTCAGAGATAATTCAATGAAGTTTATCCCTAATTTTTCGGTTTCCAGGGCGAGAAGTGTTTTATCTCCACTTTCTGAATCCTTTAATAGTTCCTGGTATTCTTTGGGATAATTCACCGCTAGAATCGTCATCCCTATCTTGTGTAAAAGGCCACAAAGAAACAGATCTTCGCGAGTTTTTTTAAAACCGAGAGGAGTTCCAAGGTCAAATGCAATTAAAGCAGTAAGAATCGACAAAATTTGCAGGTGGGTTTTATAGACATCCCCCTTTAACCTCGCAGCAATATTTTTAGTACTTTGCAGGATTACCAGGTTTTTCACGGTTTTAATACCCATCAAAGTAATGGCATCTCTCAAATTTTTTACAGAACCGGAGCGACCATAGAACGCTGAGTTTGCAATTCTAAGAAGCTCTGAAGTTATTCCTTTATCCGGATTGATGAGCTTTTCTAATTCATGAATTCCGTTGGCCGGATCGGTTATGTCAAATAACATAACTTTTATTGTTACTGTAGGTAGAGGAGGAATCTTTATTTCACTAAGTTTCAGGTCCATATTCACCTTTTATATGAGAAATTTTTTTACTACTTAAAGCTCAGAAGTCAACTAAATATTTGTCGTGAAACGAATAAAATCGATGTAAATTGTCAGTATAGAAGAAATTCTTATTTTTTCCGCTTGTAGAGCAAAGTATCCTGTCGATAGAAAGAAACCCTGGAGAGATACTGAAAAAAGAAAATTAGGAAAATGCTCCATTCTCAATCAGGGAAGAAAATAAAGTTTTCTTTTAAAACCTAAATCCGATAATGGTACAAAATTTCGAATGACAGGTTGTGTATTATGAATTTTAAAAGTGTTTTATTGGCTTCAGCTGGCCTTTTAATTGCAACATCTCTTCTGGCTGATAGAAAGTTAGGTGTAATTAACGACTTCAACAAGGTAGAAGAATACAGAAGTAATTCGATCGCATCCAGACAATACAGAGAAATGACCCTCGAGAAAAATGTTCTGAGTGCAATTAATTCTTCTTTTACAAAAAAGTATGTTGCAAAAGAAAGAGAAGCTCTTTTAAAGGGACTCGGCATGAAAGATATTACTTTTGAACAGGAAAAAGGAACCTATAACTATTATTTAAGTTTCAGTACAAAAGGTGACGGAGCCCAGACATATCTTATTTTCTATAACTTTGCAACCAACCCGGAACTGTTTCTGCAAGATCCGGTGGATGAAAGAGTTTATCTGAAACCTTCTGATAAAGAAATGGAAAGGCAAGCCCAGGTAGATAAGCAAGAACAGGAGCAAACTTTCTCCAGTGGTGATCAGGGATCCGGAAGTAGTGATTCTGCACCCGGAAACAGCGGAAATACTCCGGCCAGTGATAAATCCAAAAAACCGGATGGCACCGACTAAGAATGAGTCAAGAAGGGTGGGGTTTAAAACCACCCTTTTTTTATTATAAAAAAATTCCTCTGAGGATTGAAAATGCAATCCATATATAAAAATGTTTTAGACCGGCTTTTACCTAAAGTTTTTGAAGCTGCTGAAGAAGTGATGAAAATCTATAATTCAGATTTTCATGTCAATTGGAAAAAGGAAGGGGATCCCCTTACAGAGGCCGATCTAAAAGCGAATTCGATTCTATCCAACTTTATACATCAGAATTATCCGGATGATGCTATACTTTCAGAAGAATCCGCTGATATTGAGGATAGACTCCATGCGAAGCGGGTCTGGATTATCGATCCCATAGATGGAACCAGGGAATTTGTTACGAAAAATCCCGAGTTTGCCATTAGCATAGCCCTGGTTGAAGACCGCCGTTCTGTATTAGGGGTCATTTTCAATCCGGCAACAGGAGAGCTTATTTGTGGGATTCAAAACGAAGGTGTTTTTTACCGAGTACTTAAACAACCCTTTCCGAATGGTTCTATCCCCCTTCACTTTTCGAAAAATTCAGATGAACCAAAGAAAAAACCGGTTTGTATGGTTTCGTTCTCAGAATCTAAAGAAGGTATATTTCAAAAACTTCCACTGGTGAATGAGTTATTTTACATTCAACCGGTAGGTTCAGTAGCTTATAAATTAGGTCTTCTGGCTGCCGGTAAATGCGATCTGGTTTTTTCGGTGTATCCAAAAAATGAATGGGATATCTGCGCCGGAGTAGGTCTTTTAGAAGCCGCTGGAATGAAAGCACTTGAACTGACAAGTTTTGATTCTATTCTATTTAATTCTTACCCTCCTGTTGTTTTAAATGGCCTATTAGCGGGAAAAAAAGAACTTATAGAAAATATTCAGAGAAGCTATAAAAAAGAGTTTCAGTCTTTTTTTCGGGAACGTTCTTAGAAGGATTTTTTTATACAAAATTACTCTTCTTTATAAAATCGGTTGATTCTAATTATAGTATAGAAAAGGTATAAGCAAAGGAGATTTTAATGAAAGGAAACGAAGAAATCATTCAGATTTTAGGAGATGTTCTGGCTGCTGAATTAACAGCTATTAATCAGTATTTTATTCACTCAAAAATGACAAAAAATTGGGGCTATAATAAATTAGCCAGTTTTTTAAAAGGTGAATCTATTGAAGAAATGAAACATGCTGATGTTGTAATCGATAGAATTCTCTTTTTAGAAGGCGTCCCGGACATGCAGCGTTATATGAAAATCAATGTAGGGAAAACTTTCCCGGAGATGCTAAAATTTGATCTGGATGTAGAACTTGCTGCTGTGGAAAGGTTAAACAAGGGAATCGAAATCTGTACTAAACACCATGATAATGCTAGCAGAGAGCTATTAGAGACCATTCTTATAGCGGAAGAAGAACATATCGATTGGATTGAGACTCAACAACAACTCATCAATGATATTGGTCTCCCCAATTATCTGGCACAGCAAATATAAGAGCCTGTCTGATAATGAAGCTACAGGCTCTTGCAGCTTGCTTTTCTTTAATAGATAAGTCTATTTTAATACACGTTTTAAGAGTTATCACTGGCATAGGAGGGCACATAACAGTGCCATCCATAAAAACTATATTTTATTACTTGAATTTATTTTCAGGTGAGATGTATATAGGAAAAGAACTAAATTAATACCTATACTTTACAATGGAACTACTGAAAGATATATACTTTTCACCTATCTCATTTGGATCTTTATTTACAAGTCTCGTATTTCTTATTACGTTTCTTTACCTTATCACAATAAAGAAAAAATCAACAGCTACAACCCACCTGGCTCTTGCAGTCGGATTCTTTTCTTTATTACCGCTCAGCTACTTTTTAAGTTCGAGTCTGTATAATCCGAATAGCTCCATATTTCGTTTGATTGGAGCTTTAATTCCTCTTCCTGCAGGGATTCATATTATATTATTTTTCTTGCACTATCCTGAGAAAAACAATTCCCTTTTTCCTAAATTTGTTCTGTTTATGGGTTGGGCCTTATCTATTGCTACTTCTATTATCCTTTTCAGGGAATTTAGAAGTTCTTCTCTCTTTTATGATTTTACAGTACATTTTTGGGAATATAATCTGAATGATTCCTATCAGAAACTTGGAATTCTGATTTTGTTTTTACTCGGGTTTATTTTTATTACGGGTATTATTCGAATTATACTGAATAATAACGGAACTCGATTGGCCTTAAGTGGTATTCTATTCTCTATTCTCATTGTAAGCCTGGTACCGGCAGTAGCCAATCTTCTCAGTCGTGAGTGGATTATTGATAGGATTGTTTTTCTTAAAATTTTTGAAGTCTTAAGCTTTATAGGAACTATCCTTCTTCTCGTATTTTTTACTGAATCTACAGAAGAGAGAATTTCTTATATAGATAGGATTTGTACGGCATTGATTTTTACGGTGATGCTTTTGCTTCGAATCGTATATCAATTTCATTATATTGATCACGAATCTCAGTTTGAATTACTCTATAATCGTAATTTCGATGAAATATCCAGGAAAATAAGTCTGCCGGAAAATATTGAATATATATATGGATATAATCTCTCGGATGACTCTCTTAATACTTCCTTAAATGGAGAAGAGGATGAAGATCCTTTTCCTGGAAAAACGAATCCAAAACGAGAACTCCGCTTTTCTTTTTATATTCAAAAGATTCTTGATAGCTTAAGTCATGAAAATGATTTTGATAAGTTGGAATTATTCAACAATACTCCTAAGGAATTTGCTGCTTATAAATATTACCTTATACAGAAGCTTTTTACGAACCCGGAAAAGATAGAAATAAATAAAGAGAAAGTAATTAAACAATTAGAAATACTTGAAACGAGTTTAAAGCCTTTTCGTTATCGCATTGAAAAGATGGAAGCTATTTCGTTTCGACAGACCTTTGCCAAGTTTTTAGAATTACCGATAGAAAATATTCAGAGCATTCAAAATATTCTCAAAAAACATCTTGCTGAAAGCTCTTCAGAAGGAGAGGTTTTGAAGGAAGAAATTCTCTCCTATATTCAGGCTATCAGATTTGAAGGAAAGCCATTCTACAGAAGTTCCCTTGATGAAAAATCTCAACACTATATTTGTTTTTTGAAAATTGATACAGAGAATGGAATTGTCTATGAGGCAGGTTATTATTATATTAGCTATCGAGCCTATATTAATGAATGCTCTAACTATTTTATCTATATACTTTTAGCTTCTATTGTCTTAATTTATTATTCAAGTAAAGCCTTTCTTCATTTCACTCTGATAAAAAGACTTTCTCCACTTTTAAATGGTTTAAATTCTATACATTCCGGTAATTTTGATGTAGCTATAAAAAATGGAAAGGAGGATGAACTGGGTATTTTACTTTCTTCTTTTAATGATATGGCTATACGAATGAGTGAAAAACAGTTTTCCTTGAGTACTCAGTTGAAAACGTCAAATACACGTAAAAAAGAAAATTCAGATGATTTTTATAAACTATTAAAAGAACATCGTAAGCTTATAAGAAAACAACAGAGAGAGCATTTTATTATATCTCGTTTCTATTCAGAATTAAATCCTCCGCTTCCTGACTTTTCATCTCTTCAATTAGAAAAGAAAGTATTACAGAAATATAAATTTCCCCGTCGGCAAAAGCAAATTGAACTGGGTGGGGATCTGATTTTGACAGAAAAAATAAAACTAAAAGAAAAGAATATGCTTTTATTTTTTTGTGTGGATCCTCTCGGTCGTTCCTTGCAGGGAGCCGGTGCTGCAATTATCATTTCATCGATATATAAGATTTTTATGGAAGAACTCAAACAAAAAGAGAATGAGTTATATCCGGAAAAATATCTTGAGATTTTGTATATAAAACTAAATTCTTTTACACTCAAATTAAATTCATTATTAAGAGTTAGTTGTACTCTGGGTATTATTGAAGAGAAAAGCGGATATATTTATTATGTTTTCTCTGAATACCCTGAACCAACTTCTTATATTAAAGGAAAAGCTGAGTATATATTTCCTAAATATCGCAATAAAAAGCTGGGAATTCCTGGTTTAAATTCTAAAAAAATACAAATAAATACATATAAAATGAAACCGGGGGAAGTTCTATTTTTTGGTTCAGATGGAAAAGATAAAATATTAACCGATATAGTTGGAACAAGAAAAATTTATAATAAAGATAGAAACACCTTTTTACATATCTTAGAACGTTCGGAGGGTAAGTTAGAAAAGGTGTTTGAAAATATAGTCTTGAAGGGAGAGTTAATAGATGATTTTTCTCTTCTAAGAATTCAATACCAACCTCTTGAAGATATTGTAGATAATTCCGCTAATTCAATCTTAATGTGGGATGAATATGCAGAAGCCAGGGAGAAAAAGGACTGGGAATCCTGTCTTGATATATTGGAAATGTCTTATTTATCAAATCCGGGAAATGAAATTCTACTCAAAAATCTGATGTATACCTGTTTATACTTATCGAATTATGAAAAAGTTGTCGAGTATGGAGAGGAGTATTTGCAAAATTTTCCAGGTGAGCTGGACTATATTTATGCAATTTCCTATTCCTATAGAAAAACAGGTTATCTGGAGAAAGCACTGGAATTGGGAGAAAGGATACGCCTTCGTTCTCCGGATATGATCAAAAATCTGAGTAATTTACTGGAACTTTACTATATACTGGATGATAAAGGAAATGCTAAAGAAGTGTTGGAGGACTTAACCAGTCTGGATCCAGAAAATAAAATAGCTTTGCAGTATAAGGTTATCCTGCTTAGAGATTTTGCAGATTTTGATATCAATGCTTTTACCTGACATTCTCTGAGTGTAAATGCAGGTGAATACATTAATCAAACAGGTTTATAGAAGATAATTTTTTTACTGATATAAATTTTCCGATTTACAAATTTTAAATCTTGAATATACTTTCTCCCTAAAATGAAGTTTCAGACGAAGGTTTTTATTTTCATTGCACTGGCTATTAGCCTTATGTTTGCATCTATCATTGGTATTATCAGTTTTCGTTTGAATAGGGCCACCGATGAATATATCCGTCTTTTCTCGAAACAAACAGCAGCCAACGCTTCTTTTCTATTAGATAATTATTTCCATACGCATAAAGAAGTAGGGCAAAAAGAAAACCTTATCAAAAAAATTGAAACAGACCTGATTCAGAAAAAACTCAACACAGAAGAATTGCAAATGATACAAAAAATTGTTTCAAGTGTTGAGGTTGCAGGAGAAGGTTATCTAAGTGTTTACATTTCAAATGGGATGGTTATTGGAAGTAAGAAAGATGTGTACAACGGAAAGTTTGTAGAAGAAACTACCGGAAGTAAAGAACTAATAGAAGGGGTTAAAAATAAAAAACATATTATTTTTAAACGCGAATCCAGTACTTTAAAAGATATTGTAATATGCTCCGTTTATACATATAATCCCCTCGGTACTTCTTCTACCTGGACCTTTGGAATCAATATTCCCAGTTCCAGCATTACTTCTGAATTTTATTCAACCCGGAGATATATAATTTTTACCGGAGTAATTTCTGCTGCTATTCTTCTTATTGGACTTTATTTTCTTTCAAATAAGTTGGTTCAAGTTTTTATTGAAGTTTATCATTTTATTCTCTCTCTCAGTCATGGAAATCTGAACACTCAGATTAAAATGAAAACCGGAGGTAAAATTGCCGAATTTCTTCTATCTCTTCAGGCTCTTCTTGAAAAAATGAAAGATATTGTTTCTGAAATTCAATCATCATCAGATGAATTAATAGATTTTTCAAATACAATTCGTTCTTTAAATACCGGCACTGCAGAAGGTGCTTTAACTCAGAGTAACAATACGGTAGAAGTTGCCGGGGCAATACATAATGCTAATAAAAGTTTTTCTAATGTAATGCAGAATATTAAAGACCAGGCGAAGTATATGGAAAGTCTAAATCAGCAATCTGAAGAAATTAGTAAGCTGACGGATGATATTGATAGGAGAATGATAGAAACAACAAAAGTTACGAATAGCATGGTCGAGACAGCTGACAATGGTTTGAAAGGAATTAAAGAAACCGCTCTTCATGTGGATAAGGCTTTTAAAAGTTCAACAGAAACTCAAAAAGTAATTGATATTATCATTTCTATATCAAAGCAAATAAACCTTTTAGCTTTGAATGCTTCTATTGAAGCAGCTCGTGCCGGAGAAAGCGGTAGGGGGTTTATGGTGGTAGCGGACGAAATTTCGAAGCTCGCAGCCCAGACTTCACAGAGCATCGCTTCCATACGGAAGCTTATAGATGAAAATGTGAGTTCCATCTTAAATACTCAGATTGGAATTCTGGATAATATTGCATCTTTACAGGATATTCATGCAAATATAAACCAGGTAGCCCTGACTGTTAAAGATGTGGAAAACAGTACGGACTCTCTTCTTCAACTTAATAAAAATCTGGAAAATGAAATTGTTCTTGTTGCCAGGGGAGCAAATGACATCCAATTCATTACTTTGAATGAGCAAGCTGCACTTGAGCAGGTTAGCAGTTCTATCGAACAAATAAAAGATTGGATGCTAAAAAATACAAAAGATTCGGAACAAATTGTTAGTTCCCTAAATCGCTTGCATGAGATTGCCAGTAAACTAAAATCTAAATCCAGCTTTTTCAAAATTTAAGTGTTTACTAATATAATTTTTCCCCTTGTATGTAAAGTTTCTGCTTGCCTGTGGGCTTTATCTACTTCAGAGAAATTAAATCTGGCAGAGACTTCTGTTTTTAATGCACCTTCATCAATAATGTTTGCAATTTCTTCTAACTGTTTGGCATTCGGTTCAACAAAAACGTAATGGTATTTAGAATCACCTTTATTTAAATCCTCTATAGGTTTTTGAAAAGCCAGAATCGAAACGTAGCGTGTTTTGGGTCTAACACAGGAAAAACTTTTTAGCTGGGTTTCTCCTCCCACGCAATCAAAAATCACATCTACACCATTCGGACATTCTCTCTTAAAGCCTTCCAGGAAATCTTCTTCTATATAATCAATACAGATATCAGCACCAAGTTGTTTTACATATGAATGGTTCTTCTTACTACAAACGGCTATCACCTTCGCTCCCTTATATTTTGCGAGCTGAATCGCAAAAGAACCGACTCCGCCTGACGCTCCGATAACCAGGAGACTTTCAGATTCTTTTAGTTTACAGGCAGAAAATAGGGATTGATAAGCAGTCAGGCAGGCAAGAGGTATGGAAGCAGCTTCCTCAAAACTCATTCTTTCAGGTTTTTTGGCCAGATAGGCTTCCGGTAAAGAAATAAATTCGGCATAGCAACCCTCTTGAATCACAGGTCTTCTTGCATAGGCAAAAACAGCTTCTCCGATTTCGAAACGTCGGGCTGCATGACCTCTATCAACAACAGTTCCGGCCATATCCCAGCCCGGAATAATAGGAAAAATATGAGGTACCCGGGATTGTAAAAGTCCTTTTCGAATTTTCCAGTCTACCGGGTTTATTCCGGCTGCATGAATGTTGACCAGGACTTCTCCTTCTTTAGGTACAGGTTTTTCCATCTCTTTTTCTTGTAAAACATTAATATCACCAAATTGCTCCAGTATGATTGCTCTCATGAGTCCTCTGTTAATAAAAGAATAGTACAAACTTTTTATATAATTTAAAACTGTAAACGAGAAAGTATTGTCACTAGAATGATACTATATTCATACATATTTTATGCACCATATAGCTATTTTTACACCTAACCTTGAAAATATGCAGGAATTTTATCTCAAGTTACCCGGCTTATATAAGTTAAAGCAATTTTATGAATCAGATGGGAGACTTCGTTCTGTTTGGCTACAGCAGGAAGGCGAAAAACCTATCCTGATGTTGGAACGAAAACCATCTTCTAAGGCTGCGGGAGCCCTTATCTTTTCAGCTAAAGATGGGAATGGAAACTGGTATAATTTTAAAGAACTCATTCAATGGATTGAGCATAAAACTGATTACACGTTCTACTTTTCAGATCCGGATAAAAATATGATTGGCTACTCTTCCTACCCGGAAAAGCTTCCCTTTTAGGTGAAAATGTATTCTATAAATTGGTTGACTCTTTTTGCTTTTCTAAAAAATTAATAAGGGAGGTATTTACATGGATTATAACAGGGTTAATAAAAAAGATTTTTTACTCGGATTTTTAAGTTGCGTTTGTCTTATTTTACTTATCAACACCGCCGGCTGCGGTAGAACTCTTTCAAGGTTCGGCCTTGGTGATCAAAAACTTAAACTACCAAAAGATTTTAAGAAAATGCTCAGTGTAAGCTTTCATAAAGTTGGCAATGATACAGTAAAGGATGTGACCTATGAGTCTACCGATGGAATCATTCGTTCTATAGAATATACGGATAAACCCTGGAAATTAGAAGGAAGCATTCAGTGGATTAAACCTGATTCTGAATAAAGTATAAACTACATTGCTCTTTTCAAATTTTGAATATTTCATTTTTTTTGCCCTGGTATTTCTTTATAAGTGGTATTTAGGGCCTTTCCTTTTTGGTAATACTGAGAAAGAAAGAAATTATTCTCATATCTTTTTGCTCATTGTGAGCTACATGTTTTATATGAGTTGGAACTATAGGTTCGGCGCTCTTATATTTATTTCAACAGTAATTGACTATTATCTGGCTATTCGTATTACGGAAACGGATTCAAAAAAACAGAAAAAGACATTTTTATATATAAGTGTTTTCCTAAATTTGGTTTGTATATTAGGTTTTTTTAAATATTATAATTTTTTTTCAGAAAACATAAATCTTTTTCTTTCATTATTTGGTTTTAAAAGCCCTTTTCCTTTGTTGCATATAGTTCTACCGGTAGGGATTTCTTTCTTTACCTTTCAATCTTTAAGTTATACCATAGATGTTTATCGGGAAATAATTCCCTGTGAAAGGAGCTTTATTCGCTTTTCTTTATTTGTTTCTTTTTTCCCGCAACTTGTAGCAGGACCTATAGTAACTGCCAAATCATTTTTACCACAGCTTTTTGAGAAAGTTGAATTTCAAGATATACAGTTTCGAGTAGCTATCCGGTATTTTTTCCTGGGTTATTTTAAAAAAGTAATTCTTTCGGACAATGCAGCACCCATTGTAGATCTGATTTTCAGGTCACCCGAAAATTACGGAACTACAGCTTCCTGGATTGCAGCTATTCTTTTCTCTATTCAGATTTACTGTGACTTCAGTGGCTATAGTGATATGGCCTATGGTTCTGCTTTATTACTGGGATATCGTTTACCTGAAAACTTCCGGCTTCCATTTATTTCGAGAAGCATTACGGAGTTTTGGGGACTCAGGTGGCATTTGTCTTTATCTATCTGGATCAGAGACTATGTGTATATTCCTCTTGGAGGAAGCCGTGTTAGTTATTTTCGTCACAAATTTAACCTCTGGCTTACTATGTTTCTTTCGGGAATCTGGCACGGGGCTAATTGGACTTTTGTGATCTGGGGGAGTGTGCAGGGTTTTCTGGTTGTCATTGAATCTCTTTTTAATGAATTTAAGAAGAAAAAATTTGGAAATAGAACATTTCCTTCCTATCGTTTCTTTTTTATTCCCCACATTATTGTTAGCTTTTTCTTCATGGCAATTATAAACACCTGGTTTAGGGCTGAAAATATACAAAAAGAATTTATCATGCTTAAAAATATGCTCGTCTGGAGAGAGGCGGGACTCAGGCCTTATATGGTGAATACCGCTCTCCTGGTTTTACTGACAGTCGGATTGGGACATATTCTTGGTTACAAGATATTCGAACAAAAAAAAGAATGGAAGATACCTGCTGCCTTAGAGTTTTTTGGGTACATCATTTTTGTATTTGTCTTTGCAGCTCTCACAAACGATAAAGAACTGCCCTTTGTTTATTTCCAATTTTAATTTTTGGCTTCTTCTTTATCGATTAAATTTCTTTACAGGAAACTCAGACTCGGACTTTTAGGATTTATGAATTATAATACCTTTCGATCAGCTTCCGGTTGGTATCGTCTTATATATCCGGAACACTGGGAAATGGAAATCATTGAAGAAATCCCTGCTTTCTATGATCCCACAGGTGACGGAGCACTTCAAGTTTCTGCGTTTCAGAATAAAGATGGAGAATATGAGCTCACGAACGTCATGAAAAATTATCTTTCGAGACATAAGATTTCCTATAATCCCTCTTCAATAGCTAATTTTGTAGATGCAAATGGTTGTGAGGTTCAGGCCTGTGAATTTATTTCAGAAGGAAGATTCTGGATGGTTTATATGCTTGCAAGAGGTTCTCTCCTGGTATTATGTACATATAATGGAGACGAAAGACCTGATAAGGTTCAGTCCAGAATCATCCAGGGTATTCTACGATCCATTCAAGTAGAGGAGGAATAGCATGAAAAATAAAGTAATTCAAATTTTCGTTTGTGTGATAATCATACTCCTGACACCGCTTATCGCCGGACCGGAAATTAAGAAAGAAACTCCCAAAAAGAAACTTCCCGGTAAAGAAGCACCAAAGAAAAAAGCTCCTAAAAAGAAATTACCGGGAAATGAAGACGAAAAAAAAGAGAAAAAACCGGAGAAAATGAATTAAAGACCTTCTACTTCGGTTATGTATTCACCTTCCCACTCAGGCTCCGGATCATAATGGAACCGGTGGGAACTATTTGAAGGAAGGGCTTCTTCTTTCTTTTCCTTTTTTTCTACTTTGGGATTCTCATCTTTCTTGTTTTCATTTTTCTTATCAGGTTTTTGATTATTATCTATATTTTCCTGTGGTTTTAAAGTATCCTGAATTTCACCCAGTATCTTATCCATATCTTTCATGATACCGGCAATTCGTTGTTCAACGTCTTCTTTTGGAACCTGTTTTTCATCCAGATTTGTGGAGTTTTCTTGCTTAAACGGATCCTGAATCTCGTTTTGACCCTTTTGTTTTTCTTTCTTCTCACCTTCTTCTACAAGGGTATCAAGTTCAGGAACAACATTCTCCAGATCCTCAGGGAATGTATCATCCTCAAAATCTTGAGGAAACACTTGAAAGCTAAAAATGCTGAATAAAAAAATTAGTATAAATATTATGTTTTTCATAAGTACCCTCGATATTTATACTTTTTAAAATCCTTCTAATTAATTCAAGTACTTAAAAAACCAGCTATAAAAAAGTCTTAAAATTCTTCCACATCTCATCAGGATTTTGACGGTTCATGCAATTAAAGTGATTTTGAGGGCACTTATTACCACCATGAATTCCACAGGGACGACAATCTAGATTCGAGACTTCTGAAATATAATACTTTTCCGAAAGAGGAGTATAACCAAAGTCCGGAATCGTGGCTCCAAATACAGCCAGCGTAGGGATGTTAAATGCAGATGCAAAATGAATAGGAGAAGAGTCGTTAGAAATAATAGCTTTCGAGGAACTGATAAGATAAGCCAGCTCTTTTAGGTTTGTTTCACCGGTAAAATTGAATACTCCGTCTATTTCATGATTTAACACTTCTTCAGAAAGTGCTTTATCTGAGGGTGAACCGATCAGGCAAAGCTTGTGTCCTTCCTTGTGCAGAATGTGGATCAGTTCCTGAAATTTTGAAACGGGTAGCCGTTTGGTTTCCCAGACAGAAGAGGGTGCGATGATGATAAACTCTTTTTCATGAACTCCTTTTTCCTTCATTAAATTCCGGATTCGCTTTGTTTCTTCTTCGGAGAAGTATATTTCAGGTCTTCTCTCTTCCGGGTATAGCTCAGAACTTTCATATAACAACGAAAATAGTTTATCTACTTCATGCTTACCCCTTAAAGGTCTATTTACTTTTTTGGTATGCAGGAATGAAAATCCGGATTGTTTATAACCCACTCGCTCTTTTGCACCGGAAAAAAAAGAAATAAGGGAAGAGCGAAAAGAAAAGTGAGAGGAGAAACAAATAGCAAAATTTTTTCGCCGAATTTCCTTTATAAAACGGAAAAAATTTAGCTGGCTTTTTTTGATTTTTTTCTTATCAAGGCCGATGATCTCATCCACATAGGGATTATTCTTGATAATAGATTCCAGGCCTGCATTTACAATGAGGCTGATAGAAGAGTCCGGATATTGTTTTTTGACCTCCCGTATAAAGGGTGTAGTGAGAATTAAATCTCCAATAAAAGCTGTTTGAATAATTAATATATTCATTTATTCCAATATAAGTTTTTGATTAATATTGTTAATTTTTCTTGAGATCTCTGTATTTGTATCATTACTTGCAATTTGCGATTTTATGTTTACAGATATTTGCTCCATAGAAGCTGTAGATTCTTCTGTAAGGGCTGATATATTAGTTAATTCTGAAGAAATTGCTGAGGCTTTTTCTTCTACCTGGCTGGATAGACTATCTATTTTGTCTGCACGGGTAGAAAGTTCTCTGGAGATTTTTACAAATTTATCGAAAGTATCTATTACCTGTTCTGAATATTCCCGACTCTCTTTTATATTTAAAACCTCTTTCGATATATTCTGTGCTACGATAGAAACCTGGGAAGAAATATTGGATAAAATATTGAAAATTTTACTGGAAGAACGGGTTGTTTCTTCCGCTAATTTTCCAATTTCATTTGCGACCACTCCAAAACCTCTTCCCTGTTCACCGGCTCGTTCCGCTTCAATCGCAGCATTGAGTGAAAGTAAATTTGTTTGTTTGGCGATTTGACTGATGGAGGATAATATCCCCTGAATTAGCCGTGTCTGCTCTTCCAGTTCGGACACTGTTTTACTGGTTAGATCTATGCTACGGCTGAGCTCTCCTGTATGATGAACCAATTTAGAAAGTCTATTCTTTCCATCTTTTATATATTTCTCCATATTGTCTGTGCTTATGTTTATTTCTCGTGATTCTTCGGAGGTATCTTGAATCTGTCTGAGTATATCTGTCATGTGATTATTTATATTGAATACACTGGACGATTGGGTGTCTATGCTCATTTTTACTTCAGTTAAAGTCTTATCTATATCTTTTCCGGAACGAGCTGTTGTTTCCAGCATAGAATTCAAAGAATTAATGTAGCTATTTAAGTCGGAAGCAATTTTTTGACTATTCATATTTTTCTGAGATAGTAATTCGGATTGTTCTTCAGTTATTTTCTTTTGTTTTTCTAAGTTTAAAATAGCTCGTTTCCCCCAGAATACAATTAAAGCCAGAGGAATGGCCAGTATAACAACAGCTATCACATGGATAACAAATTCTCCAAAGTAGGAAAATAAACTTGCACCTTTACTTACATGGCTAAATAGTAGACTGGGTTCATAAACAAGAAAGGCTATATGGTGTAATCCGTATAATAGGGAAATGAAAATAATTGGTTTCCAATCATTGTATAAAGCTAATATAGCCATAGTAAAGGCGAAATGAAAATGCATCTCTATAGCTCCACTACTGCCGTATACAAAATAAGAAAAGTAATATACTAATATGAGTGTATTCACATACCTCGTAATCTGTTTATCACTATAATAAAAGAAGAGTAAGGTAGAACCCAGAGTTAAAAGAAAAGCAATCAGTAAAAGCACTCCAACCGGAAGTACAGCAATCGTAAAATAAAAAACTATTGCGAATAGTAAATTGATCCAGAGCGAGAGCGTAACTTTAAAATTATCAGAATAATCTTTTCTATTTGCTTGCCATAGTTCCAAAATTGTACTCATAGTGTTTCCTCTTATAGGTGATTTAAATCTTTTACAATCTTCTCAATGTCTTTTTGTTCGGACATATAAAGCAGACGGATTCTTCTTTTTGCGTCCAGAACGAAAAGAAAGCTGGTATGGTCAATTTCATAATCCTTTTCTCCATCCCTTATATCTGCCATTACTCCATAACTTCTTGTCAGGTTCAATAGCTTTTCTTTTGGTGATACGTGTATATAAAATTTATCGCCAAAACCACTGAGGTATTTTAGAGAAAGTGCTTTCGTATCCCGTTTGGGATCGAGGGATACAAAAACATACGATGCTCGATTTCCTAACTTCTCTTTTAAGCGATATAATAAACCCATTGTATTCGGACAGATATTTTTACATTTTATATATCCGAAATATAGAAAAATGATATCCGTTGGAAGCTTATGAAGCTCAGAGGTCTTCCAATGGATATCCCGAACTTCAAAATTCAGGGAATCCCTGTTCATTTGCAAACCATATAGAGAATTATTTCCAAAAGTACGAACGATATACGTTTTAAAAAAGATTCCAAAACCCGCAAGACCTATAAGTAAGTAAGGAAATGCCTGTTTTACAAAAGCACTCATCCGGAAAACACAAATTTCAAAACGTCTATGGAAAAATAATCTATCCAGTTGTGAATTTTTTCTTTCAGGCCCTGCTTAGCATGAATACCAATACCCAGTCCGGCTTCATTTAGCATAAGAAGGTCATTGGAACCGTCTCCGCAGGCTACGGTTTGTCCGGGTTCCAGCTTATAAAAATCCCTTCTTTGTAAGAATAGTTCACGTTTTTTTTCACGGTCTACAATGTCACCAATGACAGAACCGCTTAACTTTCCATTCATGACTTCAAGGGTATTTGCTGCAAAAAAATCGATTCCGTATTCAAGTGAAAACTTTTCTAAAATAGGTACGAAGCCCCCACTAAATACTGCTGTATGAATTTTTTCTTGTTTAAAAAAGGAAAATAATTTCTTCAAGCCCTCTCTAGGATGCAAACGTTCATAAATTTTATTAAAAACCTGAACCTCCAGACCCTGTAATAAACTGCAACGCTTGCGTAAAGCAGTCTGGAAGTCGAGTTTTCCCTGCATGGCTTCTTCGGTAACACGAGCCACTTCTTCAAAAACCCCTTTTTCTCTGGCAAGCTCATCAATTACTTCTTCCTCGATTAAGGTAGAATCCATATCAAAGGCAAAAAGAGAAGGCTTATTTTTTTCTAATAGAGCGGGGAGGTAAAGTATATCTGAATTTTCTTTTTGTAGTTTTTCTCGAAATTCCAGGCATGTCGTTCTTGTGGGTAGTTTATCTATTAGAAAGGTATGAGCAAAAACTTTCTCATCCTGCCTACTGGATGAAAGGGAAATCTTTCCCGGTAGTTCAAGGAAAATTTCGTGAAAGACTTCTGCATTCTTTTGCTGGCTGATGATGAGTAGTGCGGGCATAATGTAAATATTAGAATTTTAGTATTCCCTCAAAAAGTCGGGAGTTTTTCTTTCATCGCAAGCGAACCATTGATGATTCGCTTACTTTCCAGAAAAATAAATTTTCCATTTATTTTTTTGCTGTTTTCTTTTTACTGGCTTTTTTCTTAGAAACTTTCTTTGCTTTCTCTTCTGTATACCATACAGAAAGGGTATATAAATGACCGTAGTCAGATTCTCCCTGGCTCTGACTTACGAAAGAAACTTCCCCTTGCAAAGAAGACAAAAATCCGTTAATCTCTTCTTCTATCCTTGTGATGTCGGTTCCGCAAAACGTTTTACACTGCATTTTGAATTTCTCCTTTTATTTCTGTTTCAAATAAGGCCGTATTAATTCTCCCCAGAGTGCATATCCGGCCTCATTAAAATGAATCTTGTCCTTAGGTCTTATATATTCTTTTTTTATTGTGGGAAGATCCTTATCCCTCATATAGGCCCAGAGTTCTATATAGGAAACCATAGGATCTTTTTCAGCCAGATTTCGCAAAAATAGATTGTACACCGGGGTGATAGAATTTAAATGTTTACTATCTGTGGGCGGAATCGAAAGAAAAAGGATTTTCGTTTTTTTATTTTTCTCATGAATTAGATTCACAATTTTTATTACATTTTCCTCGATGTTGGAAAGGCAACGTCCCTGTATGAGGTCATTTCCACCAATTTCAATGATAATTAGGGGAGGATTCAGACTTAGAACATTCTCTTCTATCCGACTCAGAAGGAGATCGGTCATATCTCCACCGATTCCTCGATTGTATATCGCTATACCCGGAAATTCTTTGATTAAAAGAGCATCGTGAAAAAGATGCACCAGGCTGTCTCCTACAATTACAGCATCCAGTTTCTTTATGTCCTGATTCTGTTTATTGTAGATTTCTTTAAATCCGGTCCAGGCGATAAGATATTTCTCATACTTCTTTTTTTCATATCGCCAGCCGGGTTCAGATACACATTCAAACCTGTTACTGTGATAATTAAGCTCTCTTCTGCGGTTAAAAGTGCCGCAGGATATGAAAAATAAACTTAGAACAAGGAGGGTTAATAGCCTAGATTTCTTCATCATCCTCTTCTATAGGCTCATTCATCCGGAACCTTTTCTGCCAATCTGCAATTTGTGTCTGAACGTAGTATTCAGAATCACAAATTCTAAATTCTATAGGATGATTTGTGATCGTATCTATGAGTTTTGCCTCAATATAACCATTTTTAAGCTTATTAATTTCTATTCTGAATTTCATATTTATTCACCAACTCCCGGCTCACTATTACAAATTTTATAAACAATGCTTACGGTCAAATCTATTCTTTCCCCTGTGAAGATTGTAGGCTGATTGTTTCCTCTAATAATTCCTTTTCTTGATATTTGAAAAAGTATAAACCGGCAAAAAGGCAGAGGAGAAAACCAATGATTCCGCTGATTCGAACTCCTAAATCATCACCTTTATCTTTTCCAAAAGTTGTCAAAGCTGCAAATACCAGCACACCGAATGTTTGCCCGAATTTCTGCATAAGGGTTCTGGCTGCAAAAAACATCCCTTCCTGCCGGACTCCGTTTTTTAAAGCATCGTGTTCGGCAATATCAGCTAATACTGCATTCGGTAATATTCCTAAGAAAGAAATTGGAATAGAATAGAGAATCGTAAAAGTATATGCCTGCCATTCATTGGATAAAAAGGAGATTTTTCCAAAGAAATAGATAGAGGAAAAAATGAGAGCCATAAAAAGAAAAGAACCATTAATTAAAATTTTTTTTCCCAGCTTTTTCGCAAGAACATTCACTAAGGGGTAAAACAAAAAAGATAACACTACCATGATGGGTAAAAGTGCTCCCATCATAGAAGCATTTAAACCTAAAAGAACAGTAATGTAGTATAAAAGTCCGGTCATTACGATAGAAAGAGACATGAAATAAGAAAAGTCTGCTACCACATAATAAATAAAACTTTTATTCTTAAAGGTAATTTTTAAAGCCTGCATGAGCGGTACATCAGAAGGAACCGAGTGACAATATTTTTTCTCATCAATCATGAACCCCGGAACGAGCATCAAGAGCATCGCTATAAAACTTAAAATGGAAATGGAATATTGTATCCCGGTAACTTTATCAGGCAGGCCCAGAGAAGACTGTAAAAGTCCTCCTATGGTAGGAACCTGAGAAGCCAGCATGATTCCGAGGGCATAGGTGATGGAGATCCAGGTAGATAAGTTTAGCTTTTCTTCCGGACTATGCCCGAGTTCGGGAAGAAGAGCAAAAAACGGAGTTACATAAACCGTAATGAATAGATAAAAGAACGTCTGAATAATAAAAAGCCAGACAATATTTAAGCTACTAACTCCCGAATTTATCGGAACAAAAAGAAGTACACAAAAGAGAGCTGCCGGTGCAGCGCCCGCTTTTAAAAAAGGAATCCTTCTTCCGCCTTTTCCTTTCCAGCGATCGCTTAAACTTGCAATTAGGGGGTCGGTTACAGCGTCCCAGAGTCTTCCGGCTGCTGCTAAGAGGACGATTGCATTTAAAACAACCAGAAATGTCTGCTGGGTAATAAAAAAAGGAATTCCTGCATCATTAGGTGGAATATAAAAATACAATAATTGTATTCCTACAATATTTATCAGGGTAGACCAGCCAAACTGACCGATTGCATACGCGATTTGTTTTCCCAGCGGAAGCCTTTCTGCACTCATTCTGTACCTCTCTTAGTTTATTTTATTCAGCGCGATATTTATACAAATTCTTTATATTCTCTTCGGAATAAAGATGATTTTCTTCCTCGTAGTCAGAAAGTTTCCCACTTTCTAATTCCGGTTCAAAGCCTGCATCCCGGATCATTTTTACCGTTTCGTGCATTTCACTTCCCTTCACATTCAAATATCCGGAAGCAAAAAGGGAATTTGCGGGATATAAACCCATAGATTGAAGACCTCGTAAATGTCCTTCTCTACCGGCTCCGATGCGAATTTCTGCATCCGGGTTGACCAATCGAAATACACAAAGAATACGAATGCAAAGTTCCGGGTTTAGTTGATTCAAATTCTTAATGGCATGTCCTGCAACCGGAATAAAGAAATTCACAGGGATAGATTGTGCTCCGAGACGCTTTAGTTCAAAAGCCAGATCTATCATTTCTTCGAAACTTTCTCCCATACCCACAATCAGACCGCTACAAATCCCTATACCGGTGGTTTTCAAAATTTCAAGTGTCTCAAGCCTGTCTCCATATCCATGGGTACTACAAATATTAGAATAATTACCTTCAGATGTGTTTATATTATGATTGTATCTATCTAATCCCGCATTTTTTAACCTTAGAGCTTTTTCTTCATCTAAGAAACCGGCGGATAGGCAGACTTTCATGTTCAGTTCTGTATTGATTTTTTCAATTACGGGAATAATTTTATCGAGATAGGCTGAACCGGGGCCTGTACCGGAAGTCACCATGCAAAAACGATAGGCTCCATTTTCCTTAGCTTCTACAGCTTCTTTATAAATTTCTTCTACTGGTTTTAGTGGATAATTTTGTACCCCGGAATTGGCATCTTTTCTCTGGGCACAGTAGCCGCAGTCTTCCGGACAATAACCATTTTTTATGTTATCGAGAATATGAATTTGTACAGTTTTAGAGAAATATTTTTTTCGGAAAGTATAGGCTCTATCCAGGGCGGTGGTAAGATCTACAGTGCCATCCAAAATAGACAGGGCTTCTTCCTTGCTGATAATACTTTTTTCTCGTGGGATACCATTTGTTTCTAATAAAATTGCCATAGTTCCAAACCTGATTTTAGTCTCGGATTTATTACAAGGCTTTTTTTATGGAAAAGAATTGATTTTATTTTACGCTCTTAAGGAGCTTAGAGCAAAGCCGGTTAGCCGGACAGTCTTACAGTAATAAGTTTATCTATTACAGAAAAGCAAGCTGCAAGAGCCTGTAGCTTCATTCTTAGACAGGCTCCGGAAGTTTATGCGTAAGAAGATTATCAGCTTAAAATATTAACCAAAAACCATTATGCCGTGAGTATAAAAGAATTGACTGTAATCGAATTATTTTTTGAATTTAATATTTTTATGACAAAATTTAATTTGATAATAATTTTATTGGTTTTGGTAGTCTTTCCATTTTGCAAAAAGGAAAAATCACTAAAAAAGAAAGGCAGGTCAGAAGTAACACAGCCTGAAACAAATCCGCAGACTGAGCCCGTTTCAGCAAATCCAGCCGGAGAAGGTGAAAAACAAAAACTTTCTACTATTTTTGGTAAAGATTTATTATGTTATTATGGTGGATCAGATCCTGTCAGGTTGCAGTTTAGTTCAGACAGGGTATCCCTTTCTTTTAATAAAAAAGATAAACCTTCGAAATATGTTCTGGATTTAGAAAATGATGTATTCAAAACAGATTCAGGTACCTATTTCCTTACGAAAAAAGGTGGTTATATTGCCTTTGTTGATAAAGTCTCTAAAGAACCTTTAGATTTTGAAGAGTGCTCTCCATTCACTGAAGAAAAATTCAAATTTGCACTGGAGAAGCAGAATAAAGAAATGAATAGTGATGGAATGGGGGATGATTAAGAAGAAGCAGGCGGGCAAGAGATACCACTTTTTGCCTACAAGAGCACGAGGAGTCCAACCTGCCGGTTTGTAATCCGGATTATGAATTTTCTATATGTTCTTTCCAGTTTTGTGCTGTATTCATGAAACTGGTATAGTATATTTCCAGGAATTTGAAAAGATGGGTTTACCGGAGGCTTTCTCAATGTAGTTTTAGGTTTTGAAAAAGAATAAAAGATTAAAGAAATAAAGATCTTATTTGAAAGCTTAGATTTCTAAAAGGAATAACAGTTCTGAGAACTATTACTAATCTCTAATAACTAAACAGTGACCTACTTGGTGGTTAAAGTCCAGATTCCATCCCAGTTTTCCGGGGGAGTTTCCAGTAGTTGTTCACAGCGTTTTATCATTACTGAAGATGGATTTAATTCTTCAGGATGATGCTCTAAGGGTAATGTCTGGCAAAAAAACTCCAGGGCAGCTTTAAAATTTCCGTTCCTGTATTCAGCAATAGCCCGGCTAAAAACTTGGATTAATGTTTTCTGTTCCGGCTGAATCGAATCGATAGTTCCCATAAGTTCATATACTTCTACCGGTTTCTCTTTTCCTTTAACTTTCACCAGGTCTATGGGTCTTGCGGAAAAGTGTTCAAAATGTGGATGTAAGGAAAATTCACTCACCAGGTTATCCAGGCCGTATTGTTTGGCAGCAGACTCTAAACGAGCTGCCAGATTGACTGTGTCACCTATAATAGTAAGGTCGATACGGGACTCAGCAGCCCCAATGTCGCATAATATTGCCTGACCCGTATTGAGTCCCATTCGGAGTTTTATTGGATCTTGCTTTAGTTGAGGATTTGTATCATTAAGCTTTTCTAATTCTTCATGGATTTGAGCCATAAATCCAAGGGCAGCGAAAGAAGATTTATCTAAATCATCCTCCATCCAAAAAGCCATGCAGGCATCACCAATAAATTTATCCACATCACCACCGGTTTTTTGAATGGCCTGGGTCATCGCAGAAAATAAAGCATTAATTTGTTGCACAATCTCCTTAGGAGAATATCGTTCACAACGGCTTGTAAAATTTTTTATATCACTGAAGAAGATAGTTACATTTTTGTGATAAGCCCTACTGGTACTTTCTGAACCTGAAAGTATCGATTTTTCCAGAGCCATTTTTCTGGAAGCTTTTGATATATATTTTTCTATTTGAGCTTTTTCTAATTCTACTTTTTTATTTGCAATACTTCGTTCTACATGTACAAGAAGGTTATCCTGGGTAAAAGGTTTTAGAATGACTCCTTTTGCTCCTGCCTGCATTACCATCTTGACTTCTGTTTGATTGTTTTGGTCAGTAATTACCAGAAGAATACTATTCTGATTTTTGGGCAAAACTGACATCGCTTTTAGCAATTCAATAACACTGCCATCTGATAATTCGGCTTCACTTATAACTAATTGATATGTAAAACGTCTGAGTATTTTAATAGCTTCTCCTATATTCGCACATACTCTTGGAGAAAAGCCCTGCTTAATTAAGGGTTTTGTAATGTTTCGAGCAATATTTGCATCCGGTTCTATAACTAAAATGTTTTCACGTCCACTCAAATTCCGTTTAAAAATTTTGTCCAAACGACTGATGAGATCCGGAATATTTACGGGTTTTGTAATATACTCATCAACCCCGGCAGCAAACCCCTTCCTCTGATCCGATGCTGAACCTAAGGTACTGGACATGATAATTGGAACATCACTTAAACGAGGACTTTTCCGGATAGCCAAACAGACCTCGAAACCGTTTAAGCGGGGCATTTCAATATCAGATATAATCAAATCAGGAAAAATTTTCTCTGCCATTTCCAGACCTTCCTGGCCATCCATCGCAGAGTAAACTTCATAACCTTCTTCCTTTAAAGGAGGGCAAATATGTTTATGTACTAATTTCGAATCATCTATTAATAGAATTTTTCTCTTTTTCTCGGATAGTTCACTGATGGCATGCATCAGCTCTGGTTTGGATATTGGAAATTGTAAAAAAGAGTCTACAGCTGTTTGAGCATATTCATAAACTTGATAATCCGAGGAAAGTAATAGAATCTTTATATTATTAGCAAATAGACGTTTTAAATTTTTGCACATTTCAATAATATCATATTCTCGACTATCTGATTGTAGTATAAGTATCCCCTGCGGATCTTCCGAAACCTGATAGGCGAGTTGTTCATAATCAATAAAAAACTCATGCAGATCTTTAAAATGCGTTTTTAGATAGTCACAATAAATTTCGTTTTCAATACAAAAAAATATTTTTGCATTTTTAGATATAGGATTCATATACCCACCTTCTTTTGCAGACGATCATTTAAAATAGATATCAATTCCTCTCCATTTACAGGTTTTTGAAAAACGGAAGTTATGTTTAGGTTAGAAATCCGTAACTGATCAATATCTTTACTGGTAATTAAGAAAATTAATGTATTCCGATAAATATCTATTTTTCTGAGGCGCTCAACAAATTCATATCCATCCATAAGCGGCATCATAATATCTACACAAAATGCAGAATATGTTTTATTACGACAGGTTTTGAGAGCATCAAATCCGTTTTCTGCCGTTTCCACATCATAATCTGTATTTTTAAAAATGGCTTTTAAATTTTCTCTTTGAATAAAAGAATCATCTACGATTAAAATGGTATGACGATTTTTTCTTTCAATTTTAGGTAAACCTATCGGATTCTTATTTATCATGTCTGACTGTTTTACTGCTTCTGCAATTTGACGCGGGTCGAGAATTAAAACCAAGCGACTGTCTCGTAAAATAGTACAACCCATCACAAAAGGAACTTTGGTAAGAAAACGTCCCAAACTTTTAATTAGAATCTCCTGTCTTCCTAATACAGAATCTACTAAAATACCAATTAAACGATTATTTTCATTCAAAACTACCATATGAATTTTTTCATTTTGAAATCGACTTTGGGGGAAGTCCAGTATACTGGATAAGCTTGCTACAGGAATTGTTTGTCCCTGATAATTAATAATTAAACGATTCTCTATGTGCTTAATGTCCTGTCGTTTTACTGTAATCAGAGTTACTATATTTAAGATAGGAAGGGCGAATTGGTAAGAGGATTCCTGAACTAAAAGTATTTTAACAATAGCTAATGTTAAAGGGAGCTTAAGCTTAAAGCAGGTACCTTTTCCGATCTGGCTCTCAATTTCTACAGTTCCATGGAGTTGATTAATAGCTGTTTTTACCACATCCATTCCGACACCTCTTCCGGATAGTTCAGTAACTTTATCATTTGTAGAAAAACCGGGTAAGAATATCATTTCCAGGATCTCAGTCCTGGTAATCTTTCCCTGTTGATTTTCTTGAATCAATCCCCTTTCCATAGATTTTTCTAATATACGATCTGCATCAATCCCCTTTCCATCATCACGAATTTCTATTACTGCATAGGAACCATGATAATAGGTTTCAAGTGTTATCGTTCCGGTTTCGGGTTTTCCTGCCTGAGCCCTGTCTTCCGGAAACTCAATTCCATGATCAATGGAATTCCTTAACATGTGAAGAAGCGGATCTGCCAGTTTATTTATAAGAACTTTATCAAGTTCTGTATCCCCTCCTATGATATTTACTTTAATCTTTTTCCCTACCATTTTTGCCATATCACGTAATTGTAGTGGAAAGCGTTCAAATAAATTGGAAATGGGAACCATCCGAAAGCTCATGGCACCATTTTGCAGTCTGGTTGATAATTGCTCCAGAGTTTCCAAATTTTTCTGAAGTTGTTTTTGAATTTCGACTATTGTTAAGTAGTTAAGATTCAGTTCTTCGTGTAGAGACATTTCCATGCCCGTGTTTTCCGGCATGATTCGAGTTACTACCTTTGAGAAGAGGTTCGATAATAGTGTTTCCACACTTCGACTATGCTTTTTACCGGAGTCGATGAATCGTTTTATTTCCTCGGCAAATTCCGGAATATGAATTTCCATTTTTGCTAATATGCGAGATTTCTGAAGTTCTGAAGTTCTATCCAGAGTGGATTTGAAGGATTTTGTAAAATTATGAATAGCAGAAATTTCATTTTGAAATCGAATTCTTCCTATAAAAATCTCTGATGCCGTATTCAATACTTCATCTAATTTTTCGGAACTCACTCTGAGAGATTCTGCATTTTTTCCCTTATCTTTATCTGATGTAGGTTTTTCTGTATTATTCTGTATTATTGAAGGAGTCGAAGGAGAGGTCGGAACCTGTGCCTGTGATGATGTGGAAGAAGAAGCCTGGCTTTTTCCGTTAATCAAAGCCTGCAAGCGTTCTATATAAGGACGAATACGTGTACTAAACGGGCCCCGAGAGGCTGTTTCTTCCATCATTTCCGTAAGAGCAGATTTACAGTCCAGTAATAAATCAACAGCTTCTGATGTAATGAATAGTTTTCTTTGTCGAATAAGATCAAGTAAGTTTTCCATTGAATGGGAAAGACATTCTAATTTCTTAATATTCAGTAGTCGTGCACCTCCCTTTACTGTATGAATCATGCGAAATAAAGAATTGATTAACTCCGTCTGATCATCAGAATTTTCAATCTCAAGAAGAGAGTTAGCAAAGTTTCCTAAAATTTCCATATTTTCTTCATAAAACTCGCTAATCATTCCCAGTTTATCCAGAGGCACATTTAAAGGTTCCGGTTCATCATCATAAGGAATTTCAATAGTACTACTTGTTAGAATATTATTTAATACTTGAATTGGAGGCTGAATGGGCTCTTCTGCTGTTTCTACTTTTTCTGCTTGACTCTCAGATACCGGTGTCGAAACTACTTCCTGAAACGGTGATTCTGTCCATTGGTTCAAAGGAGATAATAAATAGTTTTTACTCTCCTCTATTAAGTCGGATACATCAATAGATATAGTATTTGAATGCTGTAATTCAGCTACAAGATCAAGAATTTTTTGGTGGAATAAAGTTATTAGATATCCCAGAGAATAAATTTCGGTAGTCTTGCTCCGTCGAGCCAGGTCAAAAATAAAATCCAAAATTTCTAAAAGATGCTCTATTTTAGGAATCTCATAAATTTTAGCCATGCCATAAAGGATATGGTTACTTCTGTATAAGTTATCGAATATCTCATCCTTATCTACTTCCAGATTTAATTGATTTAATGCTTCCTGTTGTTTTAATATCAATTTATCAAGCTGTTTAATAAAATGTAAAATTTCTTCTCCATATTTTAAGGAACTGAAGGTTTTTTTATCGCTATCCTTGCAATCAAAGATTTGTTCCTGGTATTTCATGATTACTCCTGATATGGTAAGAGATATTTACTGGCAAATATTTTTGGACCGGAGATAACGAAAATTCTATCGGGTTGGGTTTCAATTATGCCTAAAAGATAATCAGCCAGTTCACCGGAAAAGATAGATTCAATATTTTGAATTTGATTGCGTTTGAATTTTTGTTTTTTGGATATAGCATCAATACATAGCGCCAGATCACGATTATTATCCTGCAATAGAATATATTGATTTTTTTCTTCCATCTTACGGGGGGGGGAGACCTATCACCTGGGATATATCTACACAGGCAATTATCTGTCCTCTTAAATTAATAAGTCCGCGAAGAAAAGGGTGGATACGAAATAATGGCTCAACACTATAACCCTCTATCACTTCTACTAAATCTGTAATAGGAATGCCAAATCGGAGATGGTCTATTCCGAAGCAGATCATCTCTATTTCATCTCCACTATCTTCATAGGTTTCAATTTTTAAATTTATGGTATCTTGCTGTGGACCGGAACTTTTTATATTCGCTAATATAACAGATTTTACATATTCTAAACTTATACGATTTAATGCCATTCCTTTATAACGAAAAGTTTTATCAATTAACAATTGCCCATTTTTATTATTGAAGGAAAATTCAGAACTTCCATTTTCTCCGTCCGTACCTAAGGACTCAACAAAACGATCTATCAAAACGGCAAAGAGAGTGGATTCATATTCCAAAACCATCAGACTGTAAGGTCCTATAGGTTTTTCTTCCCACTTTTTATTTTGAATAATTGCATTAATATCCAGAACGGGACATAGAGAATTCCTAAAATCAAGAAATCCTACTAAGCCTATTGTTTGAGCCGGAGTTATGATTAAACTATTCGTTTTTATTACTTCTCTTACATATTCAATAGATACGCAATAGTAGAAATCTGACTTTGCAAAAATGGAATAATGGTTTTCTGTTCGCATATTCCTACCTTACTGTATAATTGGAGAATTTATTATTTTCCTTCTGAAAGGTATTTGATTGGGATGCGAACTCTTCTGAACGAATTTTAAAGAAAAATACGGTCATTCGAAGTTGTTCCATTTGAGCAAAAGATTGTTCCGAAACAGCAGCCAATTCTTCCGAAATACTGGCATTTTTTTGAACATCTGATTCTAACTTCTGAATGGCAACATTTACCTGTTCAACTCCCGAACTTTGTTCTGTAGAAGCTTCCGAAATTTGTTGAACAAGGTCTGCTGTCTTTTGAATTTCCGGAGCCAATTTTAATAACTTCTGACCTGCCAGATCAGAAACCTGCATACTGGAAGCCGTAAGATTGGTGATTTCTACTGAAGCAGCCTGGCTGCGCTCGGCTAATTTTTGCACTTCGGATGCAACCACCGCAAAACCACGTCCCTGTTCTCCCGCACGTGCTGCTTCTATGGCTGCATTAATGGCAAGTAGGTTTGTCTGCCCGGCTATTTCCTGGATAATAGAAATCTTTGTAGCAATTTCTTTCATGGCTTTTACCGTGTTGCTTACAGACTCACCACTATCCTTGGTATCCCTGGCTGCCTGTATCGCAATTTTTTCTGTATTGATTGCATTTTTTGTATTGGTCTGAATGCTATCTGTAATTTCCTGAATGGATTGGGAAATTTCTTCTACGGCAGCAGCTTGAGAACTGGAGCTAACCGCAATCTCCTGAGCTGAGGTGCTAATCTGCTGGGAACCCTGAGAAATATAGGTAACAGAGTTCTGAACTTCAGAAATAATTCTTACAAGAGATTCTTTCAATCGTTGCAAGGAAAGGCCCATCGTATCTTTTTCACTGGCAAGTTTTATCTCAATTTGAAGATTTCCATTTGATATTTCTTCTAAAGAGTTTGCCTGAACTTTGAAGGAGTTTATCATGGTTTCGAAGGATTTATACAATTGTCCGATTTCGTTTTCTGACTTAAATTCATCCAGTCGAATATTCAGATTACCGGTTGAAATTTCTTTTGCAATTTTGGATAAATCATTGAGAGGCTGAACAATAGATACAATGATTTTTTTAGATAAGAAAATTAGAATAAAACAACTTATGATAAAAACCAGGATAATCAATATGGTTGTAATATAATAGGTATCCCTCGATACTTCTCCCTCATGCTTGCCTAATTTAATTTTAAGTTCCAGGATTCTGTTAAAATACTCTTTACTCTGCTTATACTGGGGTAGCATCGTTTCAACAGAGAATAAGCGAAGCTCATCATATTTTTCTTCTTTCATTAATCGAGAAACTTGATCGTAAGATTTTTTAACTTTTTCGTCTCTATGCTTACGAAACTCATCTGCATAGATTTTTTCTTCCTGTGATAGATTAGAGCTGTAAAATTCATCCCATAAGGCATTCAGTTTCTCTGTAGTTTTCTGTTGTTTTTGTATATGGAAGTTAATATCGTGATCTTTTCTGTGTCTTTCGCTTTCCTTGATCCGGGGATCATGATACGTACTGAGTAGAACATTCTGAAAGTTTTCATCCATCAGTGCATTGATCTGGGCTAATTGTTGGGTGTGGAGTAGGCTACTATCTATGGTAAGATCAATACTATGCTTAATTTTAAAAGAACCCCAGGTACTAAACATACCGGTGAGTAAGAGGACCATAAAAAAACTGGCGGAAAACATATAAAGTTTATTGGAAATCTTCCATTCTTTAATCACGAATAACTCCTTACGGCCAGTAGGATATTTCTTATAAAACCTTTTTACAATCATTTTTTAAAACTTTTCAGAAAATAAAATACAAAAGTAATTCAGATTTTATAATAATTCTAAAAAGTATATAAAACTATTTTACTAAACTCTTGATAGAATACCTATGACTTTAATTATAGCAAAATGAATCTCAAATCGATGTTAAGTGCTTATTCATCAGAAATTCGGGTTTTGGAACAGGATTCCCGGATGCTCCGTACTATAGAAAAAACACCTTCTTTAAGATCTTACCGGCCTCCTTTTTGGTGCAGGAATGCATTTACCCAAATTTTCTGGCTAATCTTGCGGGAAACCTATTATTATAATAAAGTTACTTATAGAAGGATTAAACTTAACAGAGAAGATGGAGGAACTGTTTGCATTGATATTGCCGAATCTAATCATCTAAGAAAAGATGCACCTATTGTTATTTTTCTGCATACTATTACCGGGAGTTCCAATGCCTTGAATAGCTTTGTCCGCTATGCAAACAAAAGAGCTTGGAGGGCTATTGTTTTAAATCGTAGAGGTCATGAAGAAATCCTGACCAGTCCCAATTTCAATTTGATGGGAGATGTGGATGATACGGTAGCCATGATTGAGAAGGTAAAAGAGTTATTTCCTGAAAGTAAATTTTTATCAGCTGTAGGGATCTCTGCCGGGAGCGGACAGGTTGTTTCTTATATCGGAAGAGAAGCCGAAAATGTAGGAATATCGGCTGCTGTATCTCTTTGTCCTGCGTATGATATAGGGCAGGCTTTTGAAAATTTGGATAAACGCTATCCGCTGGTAGCTTCTCTTTTATTAAAACGTATCAAAAATTATTTTCTAAAATCCAATGAAGAAATATTAAAAAATGAAAAAGGCTTTCAGGAGGCCTTAGAGGCGAAAACCCTGCATGATTTCGTTCAAGTTATTTCGCCTATGGCCGGTTCGGAAAACTGGGAAGCTTATCTACAGCAGCATAATCCTATGTCACATTTTCAGAATAACCATATCCCCTGTCTTATCCTAAATAGCCTTGACGACCCAATCTGTATAAAAGAAAACATTCCCGATCTAAAACATTCAAACTACGCCCTGGTTCTAACGAAATATGGTTCTCATATTGCTTTTGCTGAAGGACTATTCGGGCAGGGTTCCTGGATGGAGAGAATTACTATGGATTTTTTAGAATCCTGTTTGGAATTGGGACATTCAAAGTGAGGGTGAAATGTTTCCCGTAAATAGATTATATTTACGGGAAAGAAAAATATAGGCCCCTCTTTCCCCAAACGCTGACCCCCATCTTTTTGTAAATCTCTGAGTCTCCAGAACTTCGTCCCCTATAGAAGGGGGGCGAATTCTTTATGTCATTCAATTTGAAAAAAATCTTAAAAAGTATCCCAGAAGTCCAGTTTGGCTTCCTATTCCATAGAAAATTTTTGTTTCATTTTTGCATTTTCAAACCCTTTATAGTAGGAGATCGTAAAATGAAACAGGAAGAATCAGAAAAATCAGCGGGGCTTTTGCCTTTGCATGTGGACATAGTATTTAAGATATTTTGCATAAAAAATCCCAAGTTATTGATGAATTTACTCAATGCAGTCTTAGGCTTTGAAAAAGAAGAAAAGATTAAAGAGATAAAGATTTTGAACCCCGAAATCCCGGGAGATTTTCATGATGAAAAAATTTCCATACTGGATATACACGCGGTAAATGAAAAAAAAGAACATTTCAATGTAGAAATGCAAACCAGTTCCCAGAGCTTTTATGGAAAAAGAATCCTTTACTACTGGGCCAGGCTTTACACGACGCAGATAGATAAAGGGGAAGAATACGGTGATTTAAAGCCCGTGTATTCCATCTCGTTTTTAAACTTTCAAATGAAACAAACCAGAAATTTCCACTCCAGTTTCCGGCTACTGGAAAAAGACAGTCCTGAAATACACTTGACGAAGGACCTTGAAATTCATATAATAGAACTACCCAGGTTCAAAGGGAATCTTGAAACCCTTGAGACAGAACTGGAAAACTGGGTATACCTTTTACGAGAAGCGGGACAGCTAAAGGAAAGAGAGATGAGCGATTTAAAAATCAAAAACCCTGTAATTCGAGAGGCTGTTGAAGCTCTTCAGGATATTTCTCTGGACAACAAGACCCGGAATTACTATGAAATGCGCCTGAAAGCCGCTCGTGATTATGAGGCCATGAAAGACTATGCTTATAAAGAGGGGAGGAAGAGCGGTTTTGAAGCAGGAATAGAAAAGGGAATTGAGAAGGGAATAGAAAAAGGCAGAGAACAGGAACGCCTTATAGCTCAGGAAGAGATAGAGAAGACACAACGCCTTGCAAGTATTCGTGAAAAAAGAGCCGAGCATAAAAAAGCCCTACGAACCGCGATAAAAATGAAACACGCAGGTTCCTCTCTTGATTTCATTTCAGAAATGACCGAACTTCCGGAAGCCTATCTGGAGAAATTTTTTATGCTTCGACTCAGGCTGTATCCGGCTACTGAGCAAGCGTAGCGAGAATTCGAAGTAAGCTCAGCAGCGACCCCAGAGCGAACGTAGAGAACCGAATGTCAGCGATTAGCGCTCCCTTCGGCTTCTCTCAGGGAGCGGTTGCACAACATTTGGGTAGACTTCAAAGGGCATCAACCCGACATGTAGGTTCTAATACTTATCTGTAGGTAACAACAATATCTACCCTTCTATTCAGAGCTTTATTTGGCTCGGAATCATTGGGTTGAACGGGATGATATTCTCCGTAACCGGCTGCTGAAAATTTAGGAGGACTATATTTGTTTGGGTTACTTTTCAGGATATACTGCAATACAGAAAGTGCCCTTTCGGTAGATAGTTGCCAGTTATCACGTAGTTCTTTTCTTTTTCTTACCGGAACATTATCGGTATGACCTTCGATAGCTACTACATAATCATCAAATTCTGTAATGATTTCCATGATTTTATCAAGGGTCGGCTTTACGGTAGAACGAAGTTTGCTGGAACCGGAACGAAAAGAAATTTTCTCTGACAGGTTAATGACAAGCCTGTTGGATGTTTTACTCAAACGTATATCTCCCAGGGCCAGTTCTTCTTTCAATTTTTCCTCTAACTTTGTGAAACGATTATTAATCTTGTCCAGAAGCTCCTGCTTGGCTTTTCTGTCAGCAGACATTTCCTCGATTAAAACTTTGAGTTTATCCTGCTTATCTTTAAAATCTGCAAATTTTTGTTCTACAAGAACCATTTTGTCATTCAGAGCTTTATTTTCTTGATTCTTTTCTTCTATCTTTTTCTCTAAATCTGTATTCCTGGTATCTGCTTCCTGGACTTTCACTTTCAGTTCGGTAACCTGTTTATTGAATTCATTTTCTTTTTCTTCAACAAGCTTGAGTCTTGCCAGTTTATCTTCCGATTTTTTTAACTCCTCCTGGACTTTGGCCAGCTCTGCTTTATGCTTCTCTTCTACTCCCTTTTTTTCTTTTTCTAAAGAAGCAATTTGCTCTTTTAGTTTGGTCATTTCCGTATCACAGGTTTTCTTGGCTTCTTCGAGTTTTTTTATGTCTTCAACCTGTTTTTGGGATTTCTCTTCTAAGGCTGTTTTTTCTTTGAGGAGTGCATCTTTTTCCTTGGAGTGGGTTTCATTCGTTTCCTTGAGGGTGTTTTCTGTTTTGGAAACTTTTTCTTCTAAAACCTTTTTTTCTTCATCGAACTTAAGCTTTTCGGTGCTTCTTTCCCTCTTTACCACTACAAGGCGATTATCCAGCTCTTTTCTTTCTTTCTCGAGGCTTCTGTACTTCTTTTTAAGTTCATATAGCTCTAGATCAACGGCATGTTTTTTCTGGTTCAGTTCTCGAAACTCACTTCTCCAGTAGAACCAATCATATTTTTCGTTTAATACCGGCTTTCCTTCGCTTTCTGCCTCGGAAGCGGATTCGTTTGCTTTCTCCTCAGAACCTTCACTAGTTTCTTTGTCTTGAGACTTCTTTTCTTCGACGGGTTCTACTTTTTTATCCGTGGTTTCTTCCGAGACGGGTTCCGTTTTTTTGTCGCCGGTCTCATTTTTTGCCGGTTCGGTCTTTTTAACTTCGGACTCGGTAGTAGCTTCGCTGGTTTCTGAACCGGGAAGAGCCGTCTTTTCCTGTGAAAAAATAGGAAAAGTCCAGGATAATAGGGAAATAAATAAGATTAACAGACGTACGTTCATATAGGAATAAAATTCAAATTCCCCCGAAACTGTAAACCTATAATTCAAAAAACCGTTTTCCTGAAGAAATATTAATGGAAAAAACCGGAATCCCTTCAAAAAAGTCGGGAGTTTTTTGAAGCCTAAGCGAACCATCAACAGCTCGAATTCCCCGGAGAAAGGGAGGCACTAGGCCTTATTCTCTTCTCCTGGTTCCTTTTTTACTTCAGAGCTTTCCATTTTCTTCTTCTTGCGCTCTTTTTCTACCACTGCTATATTTTCTTTGGGTTCAGAAGCAATTTGTATGCTGCTCTTTTGTTCAAAAGTGAAACCTTTTTGTAGTAAAAATTCCAGAATAATAGGCAGAAATAAATTAGAAAGAAGGGTGACTACAATAATTCCTCCTATCACTACTGTCGCCAGTGGTCTTTGGACTTCCGCACCGGCGTTACTCGATATAGCCATGGGTAAAAAGCCAATTCCTGCGATAATTTGGGTAGTTAGTATAGGACGCAAGGATTGCAAGGCTGATTTGATTACGGCTTCTTCTAAGGGCATTCCGAGACTCAATTTTTCTTTTAGTACAGACGCATATACAACTCCATTTAAAACTGAAATTCCGCTTACAGCTATGAAACCCACACCGGCAGGGATACTAAAAGGTAAACCTCGAATGATAAGGCTTATAATTCCTCCTGAAATTGCCAGAGGAATTACGAGAAATACTCCTAAGGCGTAGTTAATATTTCCGAAGGCAGCAATCAGCATACTAAAAATGATGACCAGGGCAACCGGTACGACCATCCCCAGACGATTTTTTGCCCTGGTAAAATTCTCAAACTGTCCACCCCATTTTACTTCATAACCTTCCGGAATTTTAGTTTCAAGGTAGGACTTTGTTTTTTCTTTAGCCTCGTTTATATAAGAAACCAGGTCTCTTCCACGGATATTTACTTCTACAAATAATCTCCGCTTCAAGGTTTCCCGGTATATGGCTGCCGGCCCTTCGTTTAATTCAATATCTGCAACCAGACCCAGGGGTACGATATTTCCGAAAGAAGTCATAACGGGTAAATTCTCTACTTCTTTTAGATCACTTACATCTACATTCATCCTGAGGATTAAATCGTAACTTCTGAGTCCTTCAAATACTTTTCCGGTAGAAACTCCAATTCTCAGAGTTTCTACTACGTTAAGTATTTCTTCTGAAGAGACTCCGTATCGAGACATTTTTTCTCGGTTTGCTTTTATTTCAAGAAGAGGGAGTCCGAGTACCCTTTGTACCCTTACGTTTCCGCTGCCGCGAATCGGTTTTAATATAGCGGAAAGATCTTCTCCTATGGATTTTAATATATTTAAATCATCTCCATAGATTTTTAAGACTACGTCTGCCTTAGATCCTGCTAATAATGTATTTACCCTGTCTTCTATGGGTTGTGACATGGTTAGATATGTGGAAGGGACACTGGCAAGGATTTTTTCACTCATTAACTGCATAAGTTCTTCATTATCTTTTGCAGAAGTCCATTCAGATTTGTCTTTTAACTTCACCATAATTTCCGTTTCATCGGTTCCTACGGGCTCGGCTGCTGACTCTCCCCGGCCCGTTCTGGATACGACTCCTTTTACTTCCGGGAAGTTCTTTATCAGAACTTTTTCAATCTCCTCGTTTAAATGAGTGGAGTAGTTCAAGGAGCTCGAGGGTAATCTTTTTATATCAATGGTAAATTCTCCTTCGTCAATTCTTGGAATAAATTCAGCCCCCATTCCCCAGCCCAAGATAATAGAAAAGAAAAAAAGACCGGCAGATAAAAACACTACATAACTTCTATTATTTAAAACCCACTCCAGGGTATCTTCGAATTTTTCTTCGAGCCAATCCCAAACCTTGCTATGATGAAAATTAGGTTTTTCAAATAAATAGGATACAGCAGCCGGAAAAGTTGTTAGCGAAAACAATAAAGCAGAAGCCAGGGCTATAGCGACAGTGATGGCCATAGGTCGAAACATTCTTCCTTCAACACCTTCTAAGGCCATGAGAGGCAGGTATACCAGCATAATGATAGCCACTGAAAATGCGGCTGCCCTGGCGACACGTGTACAGCCATCTGTAATTAACTTTTGAGTAAATCCCGGTTTTTCTTCTTCTTTGATTGTATCATAAATAAAACGTTTGGCATAAAATCCTCCGAGTATGGATTCCAGCATTACAATGGAGCCATCTACTAATAAACCAAAATCCAGAGCACCGAGACTCATAAGATTTCCGACAACTCCCAGATAGCGCATGAAGATTACAGTCACCAGCATAGATACAGGAATTGCCATAGCTACTAAGGCTCCTCCTTTTACCGTACCGAGAGTTATAATTAGAGAAATAAAAACGAGTATAGCCCCTTCCAATAGATTTATAAAAACCGTTTTTAAAGCACGGTTAATAAATTCAGAACGGTCATAAAATGGATCGAGTTTCATTCCTTTAGGAAGATTTTTTTTATACTCCTCCATCTTTTTTTTCACAAGCTGCACTACCTCTCTCGAGTTTTCTCCGATAAGCATCATTACCGTACAGCCTACGACTTCCCCTTTTCCATCCTTGGTCGCAGTTCCGTAGCGAACCGAAGGACCTATTTGAAGCTTTGCAAGGTTTCGTAAAAGAAGAGGGGTACCATCTTTATTGGTACGAATAGCTGTATTACCAATTTCTTCAATACTCTTGAATTGTCCTTCTCCGCGGATTACAAGTTGTTCGGTCCCTTTCATAATATAACCTCCCCCCACATTGATGTTTGATTTTTTCAGTACATCTAAAATATGAGAAAGAGTGACTTTGTAGACCGCTAATTTTATCGGATCAATAAGAATTTGATATTGCTTATATTCTCCTCCAATAATATTAATATCAATCACACCGGGTAAGGATTTTAATTTTTTGGCCAGTTCCCAATCGAGATAAGAGCGCAAATCCATAGCTGTATGCCTGTCCGAACTCAGGGCAAATTCGTAGATGTCCCCCAGTGCTGTAGCTACCGGGGATAACTCCGGAGTTCCGTATCCTTCCGGTATTTTCACTTCTTTTAATCTTTCGTTTACCAACTGCCTCGCAAACCAGATGTCTACATGATCTCTAAAAACAATGGTAACGCTACTTACGCCGGTTCGGGAAATGGAGCGAATTTCGTCTACATCGGGAATGCCCGTCATCGCTGTTTCAACCGGGTAGGTAATGAATTGTTCAATCTCGATAGGAGATAAACCACCCGCAGCTGTAACGACAGAAACCTGGACATTTGTTACATCCGGAACAGCATCAATAGGAAGCTGAAAGGCATTGTAGAGACCGATGAGAGAAAATATAACGGTTAAAAGAACTACGGCAAAACGTTTTTTTATGGAAAAAGCGATTAGTTTTTCTATCATTATTTCAAATATTCACTTTTTATCATAAATGCACCTTCCACAACAACCTCATCTTCGGAAGTAATGCCGGATAAAATCTCGATGTCTTCATCCACAATTTTTCCAATTTCTACTTCCTTACCGATAAAGGCTCCATCTGCCGTCTTTACAAATACTAAATTTTTTCCTTCACTCTTTTGCACTGCTTTTGAGGGAAGCACTTTTATTGTTTTGCTTCCGGATGAAGAAATTAAACCAACTACCTTGGCACTCACCGACTGTCCGGGCTTCAAATTATAATTCTTGTTATTTACTTCTAAGCGAATTTTTGCTGTATGCGTGTTTGAATCGATTACTTCACCCACATGAGCGACTTTTGCCTTTACCGGCTCTGATGTATCGGAGATCGGGTATATTAAAGCCCGGGCTCCCACTTTTACGGAAGAAAGATCTTTCTCATAAACATCCAGGATAATCCAAAGGCGGGATAGGTTGGCGATAGTAAATAACTTGTCTTCCGGGTTTATCGACTGGCCCACGATAGCGGAGCGAAAAGTAACGGTTCCGCTTAAAGGGCTACGTATAAGTAAATTCTTATATTGCATTTTTCCTTCTTCTAAGAGGCGAATTTCTCCCTGACTGAAGCCATAAATCATAAGAGTATTAATCCCGGTACTTACTTCTGCTTTTACGGTTTTATATTCCATAGCTGCCAGTTCGTAATCCTTTGCCGATATGATTTTCTGTTGGAAGAGTTCTCTGGCCCTTTCTGCCTGGGTTTTAACGGTTTCCAGCCTCGCTTTGGCTTTTAAGTATTTCTCTGCCTGTTCTCCAACCTGCACGGATGTAATACTGGCAAGAGCAGAACCTGTTCTTACAGTATCACCTTCCTTTACATAAACATGATTAATCTTTCCGCTGATTCGAGGGCTTACTTCGGCCATATTTTCCAGATCATAGGAAACCTTACCCGGAAGAGTTAGCTCTTCATTCAAACCTCGTTCTGTAAGTTTCGTAGTGCTGAGAGTGTGATTTTGCAAAACCTCTTTGGGAATAAATATTTTTCTTTCTTCGATTTTAACAGGCTCTTCTTTTTTGCTCAGATCCCTTCCTTTTTTTTGCTGTAACATTTTCCAGACAAGTAGTAGTGATAAGACCAGCACCAGAGCAGAAATCAGCCATTTGACTTTGAGTTTGATTGTTAATTCTTTTTTCATAATTCCGAAAGCTTATGCTTGAATAAAGGAGTGACGCTCCTTAGTTCATTTACCAAGTTTGCCTATAGCAGCCCTGTAGGTTTCTATAGCATTATAATATAGATACATTTGCTCGTTATAACCGTTTTGTACGGATAAATAATTTCTTTCTGCTTCTAAAAAAGTTACGAGATTGGAAGCACCCCGGTTGTAGGCTAAACGGTATTTTTCCTGGACCTGTTTATTTTTTTCCACAAGATTCATACTTTCATATTCTCTTAGAATTTCTTCCCGAGCTAGAAGTTCTCGTTTAGCTGCTACTATTTCAGCGATAATTTCATTTTTTTTGGATTGTAATTTTAATAGACTTTTTCTGTGCTTTTCTTTAGACTTTAAAATACCACCCTGATTTCTATCAAATACCTTCAAAGGTGTTTGTGCAAAAATGCCGGCAAAAGTTTCCCCGGTTTTAAATCGAAGCTCGGCCCCTACGCTTAAATAGGGCAGGGCTCCTCCTTTTTTTTCTTCCAGTTCAACTTCTAATCGTTTCCTGTGGGTTTCGGAAAGCATAGCCTGATAATCAGGACGATTTTGGATATTATAATTTTCCAGATCCAGACCTAATTCTTCAGTTCTTCGGAATATGAGTTTATCTTTAAATTTTAAAGTTCTACCTTCCGGGTCTATTCCGACTAGTACACGTAAATTTCTTGCAATCCTTGCTTTTAGTATATTAACGTTTCTATAATTTCTTTCAATTCTTACTTTCTCTAATTCCAACCTGTCATATTCCAACTGGGAAATATCTCCTTTGCTAACCCGAAAGCGGGAAAGTTTCAGGAGATCTATATAATTATTATAAACTTCTTCCTGAGTATCTACAAGATTTGTAATATATAGATAATACCAGTAATTTTGCCTGAGTCGTAAACGGAAAAGCCTATCAAAATTAGAAAAATTAGATAGGGCAGTTTTGTATTCCTGTCTTGCTAGTTTTATATTCTGATTGCGTATCCCGGAAAGATCGAATTCATAGGATATTTTAGGGGCTGATTCTACTCCTCCTCCCGCATCTCCTCCAAGAGAACCTATAAGGGGAGCGGAATAACCGGCTTTACTTTGAATAAATTGTTGCTCGAAATATAAAATCGGATTATGCCGAATAGCTGCTGACAAAACCCCGCTTCTGGCTATTCCGAGGTCTTTTTTGGCTGCAAGATACAGAGGATTGTTATTGGTAGCGTATTCTTCCAGTTCGGCTAAGGACATACTTTCCACCTTAGCCTGACTTTGCAGGCTTTCTATGGCCTCCAGTTCTTCATATCGGGGGATTTCAAAATCCTCTTCTGAATACAGAAGGCCGGTAAAACAAAAGAATATTATAAACCGGATAAAGAGATTTATCATTCGATATTTCAAAATATCGTATAAGTAAACCGTTTAAACAGGAAACTGGTCTTTATAGTCCTGCATGGTGATTTGAATTACTTTTTTGGCTTCATCGGAACCATAAAGCCCGGTAATCTCAACCACTTCCTCATCTTCTTCCGGCATAACTTTATAGGTTAAAAAATAGTGCTTCAAGGTATCCAGAAGCCTTCTCGGGCATTCCGAAACATCAGTTATATGGCCGAAAACCGGATCGTCTTTCATTACAGCGATAATTTTGTCATCGGCTTCATTTTTGTCAATCATTCGGAATCCACCGATAGGAACTGCCGGAATAATAATGTTTCCATGGCTGATGGAACTGGAACTGATCACGCAAATATCGAGAGGATCTCCATCTCCAACTATATTTTTCTTGCCTGTCATTTGCATACAGAAAGCAGCTAATTTCGGTCCGCAATACGTCCTGGGGATGAATCCGTACAGGGTTGGAGAGTGACTGGAATACTTCTGGGGTCTGTCCACACGAATATAACCGGAAATTTTATCGATTTCGTATTTTACCGTATCGGTAGGAATAATTTCGATAAAGGCGTCAAGACTTTTCGGTGCCTCAGCTCCGGGACTCAGTCCATGCCAGGGGTGGGGAAGAAACTCCATTCTCTTTTCTTGCATAAAAACAGGATCTGAAAGATTTTTAAATTTGTAAATGAAAATTATTTTTTCATTAGAGGGAATGAAATAAAACTCGTAGAAAGTAGTTAAAGATTCCATTCTTAGCGTCTACTGGAATTTGAAGTTTTTATGATTTATGTGATAAACTCTTTTTTTATACTTGTTAAGTACTTTTATTATAAGCATTATTTTCTTACTTTTATAAAGCAATCTATTTTAAGGTGAGTATAAACGGAGCCCAGCTTATGTCTCATATTTTAAGAAAATCTTTTTTTTTACTTTTGCTCTTCTTTTTTAGTTCTTGTTTGAAGTCGAAAAGTAGTGCACGTTTATTATACTCTCTTCCTATTTCTTCCGGTTCAAATTCTATCCTTGTGACTATAGGTGCAGAAACCTTAGCTCTTGCTGAGGGAGGAAATTCAGTTACTTATACCATTTCTATTGATAAAGCTCCGAGTTCAGAAATTCTTATAAATGCACAGGCTGACTCACAGCTTCTATTGAATAATAACTCTTCTGCTTCTCTTAGTTTCACGGCAGAAAACTGGTCAAACGCCCAAATTATCAGCGTTCAGGCGGTAGATGATACTTTACTGGAAGGAAATCATGAAAGCATTATCTCTCATACGGTTTCAATGGGAGGTAATACAATTTATAACCTTTCTAAAAGCGAAATTATAGTCTCGATTACAGATAATGATGATTACGGTCTTACCGTTACAGAAACCGGAGGCTCTACCGATGTTTCTGAGTCCGGGAATACAGACAGCTATTCTATTGTTTTAAATAAAGCTCCGTCTTCTGATGTAAATCTCAGCTTTGTAGTAGACTCACAACTGAATTCCATATCTTCTTTGACCTTTACTCCTTCCAACTGGAACCAGCCGCAAACCATTACGGTTTCAGCTGTAGACGATTCTTTGAGAGAATATGCACATACTTCTATTATAAATCACTCTGTTAGTAGTTCGGATCCTTATTATAATAATATCTCTGTCAGCTCCGTCACGGTTAACATTACCGACAATGATACACCCGGGATTACAATAGTAGAGTCGGGGGGTTCTACTTCGGTTACGGAAGGTTCTACAACAGATACCTATACCCTCGTTTTAAATACACAACCTGCAAATGATGTGACGATTAGTTTTACAACAGATGCAAGAATTACAGTAATTTCTAATGTAGTATTTACAACGGCAAACTGGAATAGTCCTCAGACAATTACAGTAATTCCGGTTGATGATTCTGTATATCGAGGCACGATAAGCTCTACCATTTCTCATGCTTCTTCGAGTGTGGATACAGATTATAATAATATTAGCATTGCTAATATAAGCGTATCTATCACCGACAATGATACACCCGGGATTACAATAGTAGAGTCGGGGGGTTCTACTTCGGTTACGGAAGGTTCTACAACAGATACCTATACCCTCGTTTTAAATACACAACCTGCAAATGATGTGACGATTAGTTTTACAACAGATGCAAGAATTACAGCAATTTCTAATGTAGTATTTACAACGGCAAACTGGAACAGTCCTCAAACAATTACGGTAAGCCCGGTTAATGATTCTGTTTATAGAGGTACGATAAGCTCTACCATTTCTCATTCCTTAAGCAGCACAGATAGCGGATACAATGGAATCAGCGTTTCTAATGTGAGCGTATCTATCACCGACAATGATACACCCGGAGTTACTGTAACGCAAACGGGATCTGAAACCAGTGTAATGGAAGGTTTTGGAACGGATAGTATCAACTATGTTTTAAACAGTGAACCCATGCAGGATGTTAGCCTCAGTTTGAGTTTTGACACTTCTCAAATAAAATTGAATGGTTCAACAAGCAGTCCTCTTGTTTTGACTTTTGCCGCAGCCAACTGGAATGTGGCACAAGCCGTAACAGTAGAAGCTGTTGCCGATGGTGTTATTGAACCGGCTACACATACTTCTTCTATTACTTATAGTAGCAGTAGTTCTGATAGTTTTTATAATTCTTTAACTATTACTGCCACTACGATTAACATTATTGAAGACCATGGAACTCACCTGGTAGGAAGCTTTCAAACAGGAAGCAGGAATATAAGTAGTTCGAATACAACGATTACTCTCGGAACTTCGGTAAATCCCTTAACTTCCTTTGTATATTGTAATTTCCAGTATACAGGCTCAGCCAATAGCAATGCGGCAACCTGTCAGTTGAATACAGCAGGAACCTCTGTAGAAATTAAAACGGGTGGAGGAACCGGTGTCAAGGCAAATTACTATGTTGTAGAATTTGATAGCGGAACTATTGTACAAAGAGGGGTCTCCAGTTTTGCCAGCGGAGATCTTTCCAAAACTATAAACCTATCTTCTACTATAGATTTATCCAGAACTATGGTCATTACCTATGGCCGAACTTCAGATTCTGCTACCAACACAGATGAAAGAAGATACACGAGAGCTATATTAACAAATTCCAATACTTTGAGTTTAAATAGAGATGAAAGTGGCTCCACAGTCGATGTAGAATACCAGGTGATTATGATGTCTTCTTCTTCCGTTCAGAGCGGGCAAGTAACACTAAGTAACGGAACATCTTCTACTACAGCTTCGCTTTCATCGGCAGTAGACTTAACAAAGAGCTTCTTAGTATTTAATTATACCGGTGCAGGCAGTATAAACGGGGTGGAGTATAATCTATATACAAGGGGACGTTATAGCAATTCCACAACCTTACAGTTTGATAGGACCGGAACTACAGGCAATATTTCTATCTCCTATTTTGCCATTACACTAAACGCGGGAGTTCAAAGTATGCAGCATGGTACAACTGCGGTCAACAATGTTACTTCTTCTGTGAATCAGGCTATTACTTCTGTGAATTTAACTAAGAGTATGGTGATTATTTCAAATGATACGACACAGGGAGATGCAGCTGCCACAACACAGGATTCCGGAACCTACTGGGTAGATGATACTTCTACAAACAGCCAGTTAACTTTTAGCAAGAATAATTCTGAGGGAGCTACTGCTACGATTAACTGGACTGTACTTGAATTTCAATAAATTTAACCTGAACTCGGTATTTACTGAAAAGTTTGTCACAACTGAAATGCGGGATGGGAATATACTCTTGACTTATACTGAAGCTAAATTTTAATGATACCTGGTATTATATTAATAGTGTAAGGGTAGCAGAAGAATTGTTATGCGTATATTTCAAAAAATTCGTGAGAATCTAAAATTTTTTACCTGGAAAAATGAAGTTGAATCCAAACTTATCAACCAAAAATATAATCACATTTTTATAGAACTTGAAAAGTTTAAATTAAAGAAAAATAAACCTCTTGATTACGAAGAGATAATTCATAAAATTGAAAATTTATTGAGTGAAGAAAGAGATTACAGGCATGTGGACCGCATTGAGCAATTATTAATCCTGTTATATGATAGTGAGGAAATTGAGATTGCTTTAAAAGTGAAGCTAATAGAAGCAAAGAAATTGATAGATAAAGAATTATGGGAGTTTTATCAGAACGAATCTGAAATACAGAAAGAACAGGCGAAAACGGAACTCCTCTTTGCTTTAAATAATCAACTAAATAGTATATTGATTAAAGAATCTTTTATGGATAGATGCAGGGAAAAGGCAAGGTTAAGAATTACCTTATTTTTTATTTTTTCCCTATTTCTTTTTTTTTTGTTAGACCAGCTTCCTATTCTGGCAGATTTTTTAAAAATTGAAAAAGGTAAGAAATCGGATTTTATAATTATTGCCATGTCATCTGGTTGGATGGGAAGTTCGTTTAGTATGCTTATTAATCTACAAAGAAGAATTCAAAAAAGTTCTATTATAGAATTAAAGAATATGATAAAATATAACTATATTTTATCAAGAACTTTGATCGGTATGGTGAGTGGATTATTTTTATTTTACTTTCTTCTTTCGGGACTTTTAGCCGGCCATTTTTTTCCTGCGTTTAGTCTTACGGATACAGGAAGTATGTTAGATGATAGGGGACGTTCCTTATTAATGATCTGGTGCTTTATTTCCGGATTTTCAGAGAAATTGATTCCTGATATAATTACAAAAACAGAAAAACGATTTTCCGAAAATGAGGAAATATAATTAGTAAAGCAAAGACTTTAATTACACCAGTCAAGATGCTTGGTTTTCTTTAGTTCTAAATTGCTTATTTTCTCTGTGGTAAAGTTTTAACCGAAATATACAATTGAACTGCCGTATATCGAATAGTGATTGAAGAGGAGGGGTTTTATATTCCCTCCTACACGATTTTATAATCCAGTATCAATTTTTCTTTGTATATGGGTTGCAAAATACCCTTTATATCTTCTTTGAAGATCGGGAATTTTCCAATCTCTGGGAGTAAACTTTTTTCGACATTTATCGGTTTTGCAATTACATTCAAATTCTTCATGAAGAAAATCATTATCTTCTATCATCGCATAATCAAAACAGAGTTCCTCTCCGATGTCTATATTTCTCATTGTAACAACGGCTACCTGGCCTGATATTCCGCAATTAGGATCACAGGAATGATTTATCCATTCGGCAGGTTCATCTGCATGAGTATATTGAAAAAGATTCTCACTCATCTGTGTAATATATCTACGGAATTTCAATGGTATTTCAAAAACTTGTTCTTCTGTTATAATCTGCCCTCCCCACATTAATACTAATTCATTATTTTTAAAAGGTTCAAGGGCTATTATTTTTCTGTATCCCGTATCAGCATCTATGATACCTTTCAGTTTTGGCGAAAAATAGGAAAGGTTGAATTTCGAAATAAAACCTCGATAGTCTTCCAATTTTTGCTTGTCCAATTTATCAAATCTCCTTGTATTATACTTTTTGCGTTAGTTTCATATTTGCATAAATATCAAAAGCATGATAGTTACAGGTTATTTCTTCATCTGCTTCAATATCTCGTAATGCAAAATTAGCATTTATTTTAAAATCATCATATATATTAGGGTTTGAAGAATGATTCATATGTTTCCCATTATCTCCGCAGAGTACAAGATAATCTTCCCCTTCAAACTTTTCCGCATAGCCGTATGTCATTAAATAAGCGACCAGAACCTCAGGCCAATTTTTAATATCTTTAACCGAATATCGTCTGTCAATTTTTTCATCGTATATCCAGATCATTTCATTTGCTTTAATTTTATTTTTAGCAAAGCAACCAATACCATGAATCTTACTCTCTTTCAGATAGGATTCAACCAGCATCATAAATAAACTCCTTCTTTTGACTTTTTAAACAATTTTTGATTTTCCTTCAAGCAACATTTCTATATTATTTTTATGTAACTACTCAGCGAAAAAATACTTATACAATCAAAGTTAAAATAGCGAAACCCCCCGTACACCACGTTGAAACGTGGGGTTAAGAGAAGATTTCTTCTAATACTGTGAGATATGGTTGCAAACGTAAGGAAGGGTCGTGACTGTTCTATTTTAGACTGCTCCTTTATTATCTGTTTTTCTCTTTCGAAGGAAAGCTTTTCTTTATGTAAAGTAAAGAAAAAGGCGGGGCAAAAAGAAAAGAAACCCGCTACTCACACGTCCGTGTGTTCGTGCGCTCCGGGCAGCCGTCCGTGGCTGCTAGCTACCTCTCCCTATCTTCCAGAATTAGAAAGCTCCAACTAACCACATCCCTCTCCGTACTTCGACAGTGGTTGGTGAGCCTGCCGAACCACAGTAACCAGGAAAGGGATAGACCGGCATAGTATCAAAACAATATAGCCCACCAAATAAGGTCTCCTCCTTCCCTGTGAATGAGCGAAGCGAGAGAACGAATTAGGGAAGGGGGAAAGAGGGGGGTAGATAAAAAGCTTGCAATGAGATATAGAGCGTTTTCTTTAAATAATAGCTGAGTAGTTATATTTTTATTTACTTTACATAAGCTCCGAAAATAACTTGTTCTATATGGGAATAATTAATTCAATACAAAATTTATTTAAATCGGGAAACAGCCAGGAAGATGAAGAGAATTCCTGAGCAACTTTTACTATTTCCGTCGGATATTGAAAAAGTCATCCGGAATCAGGTAGAAAAATATGGACTTCCTGCTTATGCGGCTCAGCATATAAAAGAATTAATGAATAAACCTGAAGAGGAACATTTCTTTCGCTGCTGTCATTCCGGTTGCGAGCTTTGCAGGGATGATTTAAAAAATTGCCTGTATGCCGTAAAAAAACAATTAGAAATAGAAAAAAGCTTATATTATTCCTAAAATTAGATTTATTACAGGAAAATTATCCAGGTAAGCAGTCAAAGTTTTTATAGGGGGTTTCCAATGACCACTCGAAGAAAGCAGAGAAAAAAAAACAAAGACTCAGACCGGAGAGTCATCACATTTACTCCCTGGTTGCCTGAATTTATCCCCGGTTGTGAAGTAGTAATCAGACCGATGCTGGAATGGATCGATTCCTGGAACGAACCCCTGCCTGTAGGAACAGTTACCGATGTTTACTGGGGAACCGATCAGTATTGCTATGTGGTGGAATTCCGGAAGCAAATGATTCGTTTTTCTGCTCGAGATCTACAAAGACATAGCCGTGCTTCAGACTGGGAGGAAAAAATGAAGAACTACTGGATTCCTTATTGTATCAAGAATAATTTGTATCACTACGAAAGAGCTCTACTTGATACATCCAGCGAAATAGAACTTATATGTGATCATTTCGAGTCAGTTTCCCGTTAGTAAACCGGAGAATTTTTAGAAAAAATAAGAACACCAACACGGTCGATGTGTTCTTTTACTGCTTGATTAGAAATGCTGCGATAAAATACAAGGTCAACATTATAGGGCAAGCTGGACTCCTCGAAGTCTACGCTTAGCTTTAATGCCAAATTATCGTCATCAAAATCCGTAGTAATAGATAAATCAATATCACTTCCCGGTTTAAAATTTCCCTTTGCCCTGCTTCCGAATAATTTGACTTCCTGTATTTCCGGATACTTACCCAGGATCTCGATAATCGTTTGATGGTCTCTTGGTTTTAGACCGAATAAAGGCTTATCTTTCACGACAGGCTTTTCTCAGCGGCTTCCAGTAAAAAGGCATATAGCTTTTCTAATGCAGGATAGGTTTCGTGTCGGAGCTTCTTTTCAAATTTAAGAAAATACTCCTCCTTATAATCATGAGAAAGTAAATTTCTCATATCCAATCCATCTATCAGTTCCTGTGCATACGTAATAAATTGACTTTGCTGGGCCAGGCGAATTGTATCCTTGGGTGAAGGCTTAAAAGAGAAGCCTTTATCTTCTAAAAAGTCTTTTAATACTTTCCAGGAAAGATCCAGGGTAAATTCAAATCTTTGAATCAAGCCATTTCTTTCGAGTTCGTTTAATTCCGGAATCTCTACCGCTTCTTTCAACCTTAAAAAGGCTCTTTCGAAATTCTGAAATCTTTGTTTCCACCGAATATCCAAGTAACATCACCTCTTCTTGCGGATAGTTTAGAAAATAGCACTGTATCTTCAAATACTATTTATCTTTACAGCTTTAAGCCCTGTCAAAAGACTAAAAGCATGTCTTCCTTTCAATTCACTTTTTTTCTTTTACTTTCCTGTTTGATACCCCTTTCTTTACGGGCGGAGTCGAAGTATTTCGATTTATACAGGTGGAAGAAATACATGAACTCGGAAGAAAGAAAAACCCAACTCAAAACCTGGCTTCGCTGTCGTATGGAAAGCGAATTCTATAAAACATCCTGTTCTGACTTACCACTGAAAGAAAGTCCCGAATTCTTCGGAAGGCTTGGAATTTTTATTACTCTCAGGAGAAATAATAGGGTCAGGGGTTGCTATGGTTCATTTTTCCATCGACATGAATCTTTTGAGGCGAACCTCTTAGAATACCTTCGAGCAGCCCTTCGGAATGATCCGAGGTATGAACCCTTAGCTCCTTCTGAAATTCCTAAAACCGAAATTCTTTTGACTCTTGCTTCCATGCCGGAATCAATTTCAAATGATTCAAGGCTTGACACATCCCTTTACGGTTTAATACTTAGTGATAAGAATGGAAATTCTCTCGTTTTTGTTCCGGGAGAATTAAGAGGCCGGGATCCCTTTGAGCGTTTAAAGCGAAAATTTAAAGCTTATTCGTTTCAGGCTTTTCGGGCTATTCGTATTAACTGAGGCTTCAAACTAACAAAACCGGAGATGATTATGAAAAGACTGGTATCTACCCTGATAAATCTCGTCCTGATTGCCTTTTTTACACAGGTTCTGGCCGAACCCCAAGAAAAAATGATGCTTCCGGAAACGATGAAGGGTTTTGTTCTCGATTATAAAACAAAAACTCCTATCAGTAATGCGGTAGTTGAGCTTAAAAATGCAAACCTGGGGGTGGGATATTACCGGGTAGAAACCAACTCCAATGGTTTTTTCGAAGTAAAGGACTACGCCAAACATGTTCTTTATACCCTCGAAGTTCAGGCTGAAGGTTATGTCAGCTACAAAACGACCCTGATGCCGGGTACGGAAGAAGAAAAAATTTTTCTGCACCGGGAGGCTGTGCTATACGGTCGCATCCTTGATTCAGCAGATAAACCTCTTTCTTCCGTAAAGGTAAAACTCAAATCCGACTCTTACTCTCCCTTTTCCACCCGAATTGTAGAAACCGATGCAAATGGCGAATATCGCTTTGAAAGGCTTCCATCCAACCGTTATTCTATAGAATTTCAGAAAGAGGGCTATATCACTGAAACAGCGAGTATTCGACGCTTAAAAGCCGCTGAGACCTTTCGCCTTCCCATGATGTTATACAGACCGGCAGGGCTTTCGGGAAAATTACTTGTAGATGGTATAAAGGAAGAGGTTCCCGCAGCCAATATTTTAGTCAGCCTCAAAGGCCCGATGACCCATAGTTCCTATTCCTATCAAAATGGAGAATTTCAAATCCAGGATATAAAACCCGGAAAGTATTCCCTTCATATTAATCACAGGGGCTTTTTCCCGGAATCTCAGGAGGGCATAGAAATTAAAGAAGGGGAACAAATCAGTTCTATTCTAAAAAAGCTGAAACCCAGAGAGCCTTCGGTCAGTGTAAGTGCAAGACGCTATACCTTTCCTCCGGCTTCTCCACCGGTTTTTAATATTCGTAGCCTCAGGCTTGAAACCGTTAAAATAAAAGTTTATACCGTACCGGTGAAGGAGTTTATCCAGCCTCCCCTGGATCCCAATTCAGTGGAACCGGAAAAAAATGGCTTTAACCTGATAAAAGAATGGGAAGAGCCGGTTCGAAATTTCCGACCTTTTGATTGGCGTTACCAGGACCTGGAACTTCCCGATAGTCTGGCCATCGGAACCTATTGCATAGAAGTATCCGGACCCCAAAATGCTATTGATAGAAAATATTTTACCGTCACTTCAACCGGAATTATCCTCAAACGCTCCCCCGAATCACTTCTGGTTTATGCAGTCGATCTTATTACCAATAAACCCATTCCGAATGCAGAAATTATTTCCTTTGAACCTTTGAGCCAAAAAGAAATTGAAGACTTCCAGAAAAATGCTTCTGCTCCGACAAAGGTAAATAATACAACTTCTGTTCCGAAACCCTCGAATCAGGATGATCTGGATTTCGATGTTGGAATGAATGACGATGTTTTCCAGCCCGATGAATTTTCTGATATTCACCTCGAACCTTTGGAGAAGAAGAAAGAAGATTCAGAAGGAATTCGGCTGGATACAACGATAGTTATAGACCAGTTGAGTAATATGCCAGGCCACGTTAGTCTTCGTGGTAAAACAGATGAGAATGGTTTATTTCTGGGCAAAACAAACTCGAAGAAGCAGATGATGATCTTTGCCATTGCACCGAATGATAGCTTTGCCATTGCCTCCACCGGTGTTCCTTATAGCTATGGTGCAGAAATGAAAAAGTTTTTTGTCTATACCGATAGACCTGTATACAGAAGCGGAGATAGGGTTTTTTTCAAAGTCCTCGGTAAAGAGCGTAAATATCATTTTGAACCCATACTCGAAGGTAACTATAGCTATGAAGTAAAGCGTTCGGGTAGCTCTGAAATTGTACAAAAAGGAGATTTTTCTCTCGATGAGTGGGGAAGTTTCGCAGGAGAAATTCAATTAGAAAAAGGAGCAAAACCATCTTCCTATTATATTAGTATTCTTGAAAGTACGAATCATATAGGAGAGGGTCGTTTTTATGTAGAACAGTATAGAAAACCTGAATTCAAAGTCAGCATTACTCCTTCTCAAAAGTTTTATACGAACAAAGAAAAAGCCAGCTTTCGGGTCGATGCTCGCTACTTTTTCGGTAGTCCTTTGAAAAATACCTTAATCCGTTATCGGTTTTATGAAAGCAAACTTCGTGACCGACAGGCTGTGTACTGGTGGGAAGAAGACTATAGTTCTTCTGAGTCCTATAACCGGCTCAAATTAGAAGGAGAGAAATATCTCGATGAAAATGGTAGAGCTGTGATTGAAATTGATTGCGGAGATTATCCCTATGACCGGGAATTGAGCCTTGAGGTTACCGTTGTCGATAAGTCTAATGTGGCTATCTCGGAATCACAGGCAGTAAAAGTAGGAAGAGGGGAGTTTTATATCCGCATTCGCCCTGAGTCCAATTTCTTTTCTACCGCTTCAGAAAAAAAGATAAACTTTATTGTGAGTGATTTTTCAGAAAAGCCGGTCAAAACGAGGCTGCATTTGCGTTTCTATCGCTTTATCTGGAAAAGCTGGCAACGGGTTTATGTGCATTCAGAAAGCCCTGTCTATGAAACAAAAGTAGAAACGGATGAAAAGGGAAGGTTTCAACTCAGTCTTGATAAGGAATTAAAAGAGCCGGGAGAATTTGATATTGTCGTTAGTGCAGTAGATAAGAAAGACAATGTGATAAAAGCGAACTATACTCTCTGGCTCTATGATCCCCTTCATAATAAAATTGAATCTCGTTTTAAAAACCTCGAACTCAGTCTCGAAAAAGAAAGTCTCGATAAAGCCGGAGAAGTCACCGTTCTTTTAAAGAGTAAATATTCGGGCTTTCCGGTGCTTATCAGTCTGGAAGGAAAAGATATATACGAAACAAAGCTAATTTACATGAAAGACAATGTAGTTCCTGTTAAGCTTCAGGTAAAAGATGGGTATGCTCCTAACTTTTATATACAGGCTGCCATGCAAAAGAATCGGGCTCTTTTTATAGCCAGAGAATCTTTCAATTTACCGGTGAAGGATACGGAACTTGAAATTAAATTTCATTCAAAAAAGGAAGATTTTCGACCGGGTGAAACGGTAAATATGGAATTAGAAGTGAAGTCCAAAGAAGGCAAGGGACTCAAAGCCGATGTATCGGTTTCTGTTGTTGATGAGGCTATCTATTCGATAAAAGAAGACTTTACTCCCCGGATGAAAGATTTCTTCTATACGAAAATATCTAATTATGTTATCACCAATTATTCTTTTCCATTAAACCTATTAGCAGGTGCCGGAAAAGATGGAAAAAAAGATGAAGGGACAAGAAAAAACTTTAAAGATACCGCTCACTGGTCTGCCCACATTCAAACGGATGAATCGGGGAAAGCTAAGTTTGATTTCTCTGTTCCTGATAATTTAACCGAATGGCGCTTGACTGCCAGGGCTCATGATAAAAAGGGACGGGTGGGAGAGAATCGCTCAAATATTCTGGTCACAAAAGAAATCATTGCTCGAATAGGAAAACCACGTTTTTTTACAGAAAATGATGAACTGAGTATTATCGGAATCGTTAATAACAACTCCCAAAAAGGCCTGGAGAATATCCAGACAGGCATGAAAGCCAATGGAGCTTTACTAGCGAAAGATGAGAAACCTT
>JACKPC010000004.1:0-55000 GCA_024233835.1 Leptospiraceae bacterium | reverse complement strand
TACAGTAGAATTTACCCAGACCTATTTTTTTCATAATCCCTCTCATTACCGGGTTGTTCCGAGAAAATTATTTTTTGACTTCTTTCCCGAATTCGATGATAAAAGGGATATTCAGGATAAGAGACCCAAAGACTCCTTAATTGATTAAAAAAGACTATACAAAATAGTAGCAAAAATATTATTGTATTTTTGTGATTTTCCTATTCTATTTTGTCCGGAAAAAAGTTATAATAAGTATCCAAAAAGTCCACTTTAAAGGAATTTTTTTTAATCATTCTTTACATTTTGAAACCTTATATATATAGATACTAACGCAGGAGTTGTTACATGAAAAAGGCCAAGGAAGAGAAAGCCAGCCCTAAAAATAACGAAAAATTACAGGCAATTGAAAACGCCATGGGGCAAATCGAAAAGCAGTTTGGAAAAGGTTCCATCATGAGACTGGGAGATAATGTTGCCCAGAGAATACCCGCTATTCCTACCGGGTCTCTGGATTTAGATATTGCCCTCGGAATCGGAGGTTTACCCAGGGGGAGAATTGTAGAAATTTTCGGACCGGAATCATCCGGAAAGACAACTCTTATGCTTTCTGCAGTTGCCCAGGCCCAGAGAAAGGGAGGGATTGCCGCTTTTATCGATGCTGAACATGCACTGGATCCCTCGTATGCAAAAAAATTGGGTGTAAATATAGATGACCTTCTGGTTTCTCAGCCGGATAATGGAGAAGAAGCTCTCGAAATTTGCGAATCTCTGGTGAGAAGTAATGCCATTGACATAATTGTGATTGACTCGGTAGCTGCTTTAGTTCCGAGGGCGGAAATTGAAGGAGAAATGGGAGATTCCCACATGGGACTTCAGGCCAGACTTATGTCCCAGGCACTTCGTAAACTGACCGGAAGTATTTCTAAAACCCATACGACACTGGTTTTTATCAACCAGATCCGGATGAAAATCGGGGTGATGTTTGGCTCACCGGAAACTACTACCGGTGGGAATGCTCTAAAATTTTATTCCAGTGTTCGACTTGACATTCGTCGTATAGAAACTATTAAAGAGAAAGAAGAGTCTATAGGAAATAGGGTACGGGTGAAAGTTGTTAAAAATAAAGTAGCTCCCCCTTTTCGGCAGGCTGAGTTTGATATAATTTTTAATAATGGTATAAACCGGGAAAGCTCTTTGATTGATCTGGCTGTGAAAAATGATATAATGGCCAAAGCAGGTTCCTGGTATTCGTATAATTCGGAAAGAATCGGTCAGGGAAAGGAATCGGTGAAAACTTTCTTGCTTGAAAATCCGGAAATCGCCGATAAAATTGAAAAACAGATACGTTACCTGTATGAGCTTCCGGTAGAAGGTGAACCACCTGCTGCGAAAGAGCAGGAAGAAGATAATTAATTTTGGCTTTCTTTTTAGAAACTATTGAGGCCGGGTTATAACCCGGCATTTTTTTTATGAAAAAGATAACAATAATCGGTGGAGCCGGCCTAACCGGTAAAGAATTAATCTATTTACTCAATTTCCATGAGGGAGTTGAGCTGGACCATATTAGTAGTGATAAAGTAAAAGGAAAGAAGATATCAGAGGTTTTTCCGGGTCTAAGAGTGAAAAAGGATCTGGTATTTGAAGACCATACGGCTGAAATTCCAAAAGATTCTCTTGTTGTGCTGGCAGTTCCTAACCAGGCTTCTATGGATTTGACAGAAACTTATCTACAAAAGGGACATAAGTTAATTGATCTTTCGGGAGTTTTTCGCCTGCATGATAAAGAAAAATTCGAAACCTTTTATAAGATGAAGCATTCGGCTTTTTCCCTGATGGAAAAGGTAGTTTTTGGTTTACCGGAAATTTTTCGGGATAAAATAAAGAATGCAGATTTTGTATCCAATCCGGGTTGTTATTCTACTTCCGCAATTTTACCTCTTTTTGGCCTTTCCCATTTGCGAGAAGCGATCCAATTTATTTCTATCGATGCAAAGTCGGGTGTAAGTGGTGCCGGGGGCAGGGTAGAAGATGCCGGTTTTAGTTTTAATTCAGTTTATGAGAATTTTCGAGCGTACAAAATCTTATCACATCAACATACACCGGAAATTCAGGAATATGCACAGTTTGGCTTGAAGGCAGATTTACCGGAAATTGTCTTTACACCGCATTTACTTCCTGTCTATCGGGGAATTTTGAGTACAATTGTTGTTTACTTTTCTAAAGAGGTTTCGGAAGAAGAAGTTCACAGAGCTTATTCAAAGCTTATGAACGAAAAATTTGTCCGTTACTATAAAAGACCTGAAGATATTCAGCTTGCAAATATTCAGAATACAAACTATCTTGATTTCTCATTTCAGCTTAAAGGCAAAGTTCTCGTAATCGTTTCAGCCCTTGATAACCTGGTGAAAGGGGCTGCGGGACAGGCCTTGCAAAATATAAACCTGATGCTGGGAATGGATGAAACAAGAGGCCTACTATAAACTAGTCAAAGATAAAAGGGAAGAGAAGGGTCTCTGGGATCCGGAGAGGGCATGATCGATCTAAGCTCACTCCTGATTTGCGGGGCTTTTGAAGGAGAATTAGATATTCTCAGCAAGTTTCCTTCCCTGAATGTTGTTAAAACCGGTATAGGCTCCTATGAATCAACCTTCAATTTACAGTACAATTTACTTCGGAATCGCAAGATAAACTCGGTGCTGTTTGTAGGCTCTGCCGGTGCTTATCCTCACTCCCAGATTCGAACCGGTGAACTGGTTTATTCTAACGCATTTGTTTACCGGGAGATTGCGGAAATGAAAGGCCTGGTGAAAGTTCCGCATAAATTAGGGAGAAACATCATTACGAAGAAAGATGATTCTCTGGGTCCCTTACTCAGGCATTTTAGAAAAGCTTCTACGAATTCCACAAATTATATCACGGTCACCGATCTGGAACTGGAAGAATGTATCGATTATTTGTATGATGTAGAAGTGGAAAATATGGAAGCCTTCGGTCTGGCTTTTGTTGCTTATAAGTTTTCGGTGCCTTTTACAGCCTGCTATACCATTACAAACCTTGTGAGTGAAAACGGAAGTAATGAATGGGCAGCCAATTGGAGAGAAGGTTCGAATCGTCTTCAAAAAGCAGTTTTAAAACTTCTCTTTCCTTAAAATAACAGTTTTAAAAAATATTATTCCTTTACAATTTTTCCTTTTTTCTTGAATCATGGTTGAATCTATTCGGGGTAACTACATGACATTGAAGCCGCTTCAATTTATTGCCGGGATATTGCTTATTTTTTTTATAGCTTCTTCCTGCACGAAAAAAAAGAAAAAAGTGTTTCTTCCTATATTAGCTCTTGGAGTTGCTGCTTCAGCCAATCAGCAAAGTTTCGGGGTCGTGACAGGTCGTTTGATAGGTATGGACTCGAATCCCATTTCTGATGTGCAGGTAAGCCTCGATGCAAAAGGAAGGGTAAATACAGCGATAACAGGTTCAGATGGAACCTTTACACTTCAGATACCGGGTGTAAGTAGAAGCGAAGGTTTTACAGCCGGGTTTACGAAAGAAGGCTATGCCGGAACGAGCCGTTCGGTTTTTTTTGAATTAGCCAACTTAAGAGTCGATTTGGGGGATATTACTCTATATACTTCTTCTGAAGCGAGTACCATAGAGCTGGCAAAAGGAGGCACTGAATATAAAATTACGGGCAGGGTGTATGATGGCTACGATAATACACCTTTAAGTGCGGTCAGCATTTCAATTACTGTAAGTGGTTCGAGTCCGGTAACAGCTCTTTCGGATTCTAATGGTTACTTCAGTCTACAGAGTTCCAAACTCAGTTTAGGAAGTTCTTATACAATTTCAGTGAGTAAAACAAATTATATCTCCGATTCAAGTACCTCGGTAAGTATTACATCTACAAGTAACACGGCGGGTGATATTATTTTGACCCGTTCTTATGGAAGTATTTCTCTTTCTCTTTTAGATGATCACACAGGGTTTTCTTTATCCGGTGCTAGTGTATCTTCAGTAGATTCTAAAAATGCGACAGTAAATGCGGTAGAGAGTTCCGGGGTATATACCATGAGTAGTAATTATTTTTTATTAGGAAAAGACTATACTGTTTCTATCTCGAAAACGGGTTATACTTCAGCCGGCCCTAAAGTGGCTATCTCCGGTACCGGTGCCAATAGCCTGGCTCAAAATCCTTATGAATTGTATATTAGTGGAAAGATTACCGGAACCTTAAATATTGCTGATTGCGGAAGTGTTACGGTGAAAGCGAAAGATAAAGATACTTCAGAGGATATAAAAACTGCCGGTGGAGTGGATTTAAGTCAGTCTTTTAGTTCGGGCAGCACTTATTCTATCGATAATATTCTCACGGAATACGGGAATAGTTTTCAAAAAGGAAAAACGTATACCCTTACTTTTACTAGTACAGGAAGTCCGGGTTGTGAAACGAAAAATGTGGATACAGCTGCTCTTGTAGCCGGAGATAATACGCTGAATGTTACCCTTATCCAGAAAGTCGCCTGCACGGGAGCAAATGGAAGTGAATGTTTGAGCGGAAAGGTGGTGAACTCCCAGGATACGAGCCTGATCGTTGCGGGAGTCAATGTGTCTGTTAATGATCAAAACGGAACAGCAAGAACTGCCGTTACTGATTCTTCCGGTAATTTTACAATTGTCGGAGCTTTTGAAAATAATCAGGCCTATACCCTATCCTGTTCGGTAGAAGGCTATGAAGATACTACTTCCTGTTATTCGGCTACGTTTAGTGTGGGCAATAATTTAAGCAAGGATCTGGGTTCTATTTCTCTGGATCCGGAAGGTATCTACGTCAAGATAGATGGTGTTTCCTATACATTTAATCATTATACGCGACAGACTTATGAGAAGTTTCTAACAGAAAAATGGGGGCATACCTTTACTTCCAGAAACAGTAATGATTTGAATATTGCTTCTTCCTTTTATATTCATGCAGATGATACATCTCAACTAAGCCTTCCGAATATTGTCGTTTCGGATAAATCAGGTTGTAGTTCTTACTACCACAGGCATTCTAATTATGTATTAATCGATGGAGATGTGGCTAAGGGGGCTTTATTTGAGTCCTTAAACGATAGCCGTGCCTGTCAGAGTGTGATTCGAGGAAAAACGGGGGGAGGGGCTGACCCCGGAGGAGGAGGTGTCGTTTCGGGTGGTTATGAACCTTCCCACTCGCTTCTTTTTCATTTTTATGTATCTGCTACCGATACAATAATTTTACAAACTGAAGATAGCCCCGGTGCCTATAACGCAAAAAATTTGGATACGAAGATGCGTCTTTTAAATAGTTCCGGAACGGAAGTGGTAGCCTGGACTTCCGGTGGAGGCACACCCGCCACACATGCAAAGATTTCTCAGAGTTTAACAGCGGGCTGGTATTTTGTGGAAGTAAAAGGAGAAGCCACATCGAACTACGGTGTATTCAACTTGAAGGTAAGCAGTCAGGCAAAGAACCAGACGGCAATCAGTTCTACGGGAACCTGGTCTACGAATAATCTAATCCTATCTTTTTACAATCATAGTAATCGAACGATCTACATTGCCGGTGAAAATGAATCCGGCTCTTCCGGTTCTGTGGTAATCACTTCTATAGGGAAATACAACGAGTATATGAAAGGTACATTTACCGGAACCTTACGGGCTGTGAATGAAACGGGTAATACCGTTACTCTGACAAATGGTTTTTTTAATATTAAGAGGAAGGAGTAAAGCATGAAGCGATTTCTAATTCTATTTTGCAGTCTGGGTATTCTTTCACAGGTCTTCTCGCATCCTTCCCAATTACCCTTGGGGGCTTTAAAGTTTAAGTTAGATGGAAAAGAATACTATATCCCTTCCCGGGTGCAATGTGTCCTGGAAACCCGAAGAGGGAATAGCCAACTATTTATTGATTTGCTTGATACCGAGCAAAAGATTAAATTTAGTATATCTGTGAATTATAATGCAAGTTTATCCCATTCGGAAAACCATTTTTCTTCGGAATATAACAGCCTGACTGCTTTTTTTAACTCTCCGGATGGAGGTTTTCTTATTTATCCGGCTGTTGTTTTACGCCCGGATGAACAAAGCAAAGACTGGAAAGGTTTGAGCCGGGAAGAGAGAATTTGGAAAGGAAAGGGAGTTTCTGTGAGTAAGGAAATGCAGGGACTTGTTTTCTATTTAAATACAATTCCTGTAAGCAGTAAGGGATCTCTTGTGGAGTTACAGGGAAGTTTTTCCGGAATTGTAAAGCTTGGTTCGAGGGAAAGCACTCATCTATCTGAGCTGAATGAGGGAGAATTCCGCGTTCCCGTAAGCATCACACCAGATAAACCATTAAAAAAGGCAGGTAAGTAAGATGTTTAAAAAAGTAATATATACTACTATTCTAATGGTTATGATATGCACTCTTTCTATAGGGATGTTTGCATTTGTGGACAATTCGCATCAGAATATGCCGGAAGATGCGCTTATCTACATGGAATCCTATGGTTCGATTCAGCAAAGCTGGGCTGTCGATTACCTCAAGGCCCGTGCCGGGGGGCGATATACGGATAGTCTGGGAAATCAGGGGGATTACAGCGATACGCTAGGAGGTTTTACAAAAAATATTGCCGGACCAAAATTTGGAGATCCTTATGGGAATATCGATGTGGGAACAGCCGGTGTGGAAAATCGGGTTACTATTTCAGCTCCTGCTGTCAGGGTTTCTCCCTGGGATAAGACTAAGTCCTGTTTTGATCCACAGGATTTTGCTCTTCTGAAGTCTCCGGCGGAGGGTCCGTTTGTCGGAGTCGGATGTGGGATTATGGGAATTGCCCGTGCCGGGGGAGTGGGTCCTGATTATTTCCGGGATACTTTCTGGCACGGTAGCGGAATCACGGGAGGTTTTTTAACTTCGGGTAGTTGGAAATATACTGCTCCGGATTTTACAAAAATGGGAGATTTGAATTTTTCTTCTGCCTTTCACTTTATCAACCTTGTAAATAGTAATTATGCTACCGGTTCCGATAATCAGCCTCTGGTATATAATGTGTATAATGATTATGATGGATACTCGTACAACGCCTGCTGGAACTATTCCTCCTTCTTCAGTCAGGGAACCGGCAAGGATTATGGGGTGGCTGTTGCTTTTAATAATGCCCAGATGACTATAGATATTCAGGCCTGTACCAAGTGCAGCGGAGAGGGCGGTTTTTATTCGGTGGTGGATTGGGCGAATCCTCCGACGAGCTATAAGCAAAATAAATCTACTACACCTGTTGGAACACCGGGGAGTGGTGGAGAAAAAATTCCGGAAGGGATAGGTTCCAATTATAATTGTTATAGCGATATGAAGATAAGCGGTAACTGTCCGGATGAGGGCTGGTATCATTGTTATGATACTACCTTCGGGGCCTGCACAAGCTGGCAGTATCGAATCCCTAATACTTCTCCGGGAGAGGGAGATACTCTCTATGCCGATCAGGACTGGATTATTTATGAACCTGCCGACAATGCAGCTACCTTTTTTTATAACGAAGTTTTTCTTGAAGGAGGGACGAGTCATAGCGGTAGCAATTTGAATAGCCTACAGACTTCGGCTGTAGTTGGCAGGTATTATACGGTAACACCCTTTGATTTGAGAGGAGTAGCTGTGGGTATGCACTGGATAGGAGATATAAACCAGCCCATGCACGTCTGGTCTACTCTCGGCAATAACCATTCGGAGTTTGAAGCCTATGCCGATCAATCCTACGGAAGAAGAATTCCCTGTAACAGCAGTACCAATTGTGCGAAAAAGAATCCGTTTAAAGATGGAGCTACGAACACGGCCTTTAATTTTGAGAACTTTGAAGAAGATGCAAAGGCATTCACGAATAGTAGGGTAAAGAGGTATCAGGATGGTTTTGATGAAATCATAATGGAAAATGCCTGGTTAACCTATACTCTAAGAAAACGTAGTGGACACGATGTGGTGGTGAATACAGATAACACTACCAGAGCGAACATGATGAAGTATAGCGTGAATAGTGCTATCGCCGGGATTGCCTTATCGTATGAAAAAGCGGTGATGGATTTACGAAGGTGCCGGGTGGCTTCTACCTGTTCTTCTTCGAGTATCTACCAGATGAAATATTGAAAAATACTAATTTAGTTTATGAAAGTTCTGCTTGCTCTTTTCGTTTTTCTACTCTATAGCTGTAAAGGTGGCTATGTTTTACAGAGTACGGAAGGGAATATAAGCAAAGGAACTTTTATCTATATAAAAACTCTGTATTATCCTACTTTATCGAATGAGAAAATTATAGAGCGAATAAAAATTTTATTGGCCAGAAGGAAAATTGCTGTCTTATACGGCATGTATCAGGACAGGAATTATCTCGATTTCTTGATGCTGGAAAAAAAAGCCCGAATCAAAACAGCCGCGTCTCAGTATTTTAAAGAAAAATGGAACCGAGAGCTAAGGATGGAGGAAGTCCGGGTCTTACAAAATCACTTTCAACTAAGCTTTACAAAAGAACCGATTCCTTTTTTGCACAACATTTATTCTGCCAAGAAAAAGATCGAACCCGGCTCCCTGTTTTTTATTCAAACCAAATATGGTAAAGTGAGTTTACAGGAGTTTACAGCTTATCTTTTAGATAAGGAAATTAAAGAACTTCTAAATTATAGAGGTAAAAAACAGGAAGAAATGTTTCAAGAAGTTTTATTTTTATACCTATCTTCTCTTCTCAACCGGGAATATGAAGACAGACTAAATGTAAAAGAAAAGGATTTTCAATTTATGGATGAAGCTGCTGTTGCAGACTTATATAATAGTGCGAGATACGCCCGTGTAGATAAGGGAATTTATCCGGTAGAATCAATTCCTATACAGTTTCATCCATCCGAGTTGTACAGGTATTTTTATAAAATTCGGGATAGTCTTTTAGGGTTTGAATATATTCTATGCAGTCGTGTTATCCTTGCTGAGAAGTTAGATGCAGAGAGTCTGGTGAATGCTTTAAAGCAGGGAAAAAGTTTTGAAGCAGAGGCTAAGAAGTATAAAAAAAGCTATAAATTATCATTAGAAAAACCGAAGAAAGTTTATCCGGCGAAACCGGGTGAAGAGGATAAACAGGATTTACTCGATTTGCAGGCTCTGGATGCAGCCAAAACAGGAGATTGGATTCCGGAACCTATGCCCGTCAAGAATGGTTTTTTAGTTATACAGGTATATGATGTGAAAAAGAAAAATCTGGCTATTCGATATGAAGATTATAGTTATGAAGTTGAATACAGACTCAAGCGAGAATTATTAGCAAAACAGTATATAATTGATAAACAGGATGCACTTCAAAGTCTCGATGCAAAAGTGAATCTGGCTGTCTTGAAAGAGTAAGAAATAGAATATATATTAAGGGAGTAAACCGATGAAAAAGGTTTTTGGAATAATTGTATCTCTGGCTTTATTTGTGAACTGTAATCATTATCACGGAAGGAAAGATAAGGACAAAGAAGAGAAGGAAAAACTTGTATTAGCTGCAGCGGTGATAGTTGCTAATACACCTCCATCTTCAGTTTGCGGAAAGCCCAATACTTCTTCCGAGTTATTTATTGCTCAAATGATTCAGACAGCCGGTCCGAGTACCGGGAACAGTCCCTGGCAGGCTGCGGTTTGTCGGCCCCTTCAATCGGTTACTACCGCTACAAGTTTTATCGAAGAACAATCTTTTGCCAATGAAGCTTTGTTAGCTATGGCTACTTTTGCTTATGAAACCCTTGCCGGTCTTTCTTCTACCGAATTAAAAAGCGATGAAAAAGGACTTGGTTTTGGAGTAGTTCCTTCCACAACTCATAATAATACCAGCACTACGGTGGTTTCGCAATGGAGCTATGATACAGCCGGTAGATGGGAGAAAAAAACAAGAACCGCTTCAAAGGTAATACTGGGAGGCACCAGTTATAGTCCTTATGTTAGCAATTCGGGTCAGTCAAACCCGGTGACGGGTTGTCCCTCGAATCCTACGAGTAATTCTTCACCAACCATTGTTGATGTGGTTGAAACTACGACTTATGATTATTCAACAGCCAATAAGGTTATTGAAAATTTTACCTTTACCTGTAATGGAACCCAGGCACAGGGTCCAGGCTACGTACAAAAGAAAGAATATACTTATTCGAATGGTTTATTAACAGATATTAAAATATATGTTAATTCTGATATATCTGTAACTTTTAATGCGGATGGTTCTCGGGATTACTCCAAGCTATTTTCGAATACATTGAGTGCGAATCCGGTAGTGACAGTGAATTTTGCTTATTCAGGGGATACTATAACAGCAACTACAAGTGGATATTATGTTCAGAGTACACAATCATCAGCAAGCCTTCCCTATACAAGAACTTTAAGTATTACAGATAAAGTGATAGGTTCAAGGGTTTATACATTGAATACGAGTGCAGGAAAGCTTACCAAAGCCAGCTCGGTTTTGAGCTGTAATGCTCAGGGCTCTACTTCTGATTCTAATACGGTATTATATCCCAAGTTATTTCAGACCAGGGGGTATTGTAAGTCTATCGGGGATACAATAACTTCTACCACATCTTATTCCCAGGCTTCAGCTGATAATGACAAACAGACCTGGGATTATACGCTTAACTTTAATTCAAGGAACCCTTACCAGCTTTTGAATATGATAGAAACCAATACCCTGAAAACTACAACCAATTCGGTGACCTGGGATAATAAGCTAAAAACAAGTTATTACTGGGTCTATGATGATGCCGGTCGAATTATTCAGGATTCTTATTATATTTATCACTATGATTCTTTGGGTTTGCAATCCTATTCCAAGACAAATTCGAATACTCTAATCGAGGTATATAGTCGCTAATCCGTTCGACTTTTCAGAGAAATCTTCTATTTTACTTGCCAGCCTGTTTATGCAGATTTCTCTGTCTCGAAGGTAAAAATTTTGGACGTAAATACTGATAAAATAGAAACCATTTTTTCGGGTGAGTTTATGAAGTCCTGGAAGGACTATGAAACAAGGCCCGAACAGGTAGAAATGGCAAAGAAAGTGGATGAGTGTTTGCGGACTTCCAAACATCTCCTGGTCGAAGCCGGGACCGGTGTGGGAAAGTCTCTGGCTTATCTTGTCCCGGCTCTATTGTTTTCCTTGAAAGAAGGGGTGCCGGTTGTCATTTCTACCGAAACGAGGGCTCTGCAACAACAGATTTTAAACAAGGATATTCCCCTTCTTTCTAAAATTCTTAACCAACCCGTTCAGGCAGAGTTAGCCCTCGGATCCAATAATTACCTCTGCAAGCGTCGTTATGAGCAGGTTACTTCGAATGGAAATTTCGGAATCGAGATGGAAAATCATCTCAGAGAGTTCTATGACTGGGAAGACAGGACGGAGACGGGTATTCGCTGGGAATACAATGGTTTCGCCTCGGAAGAATTCTGGGGAAAGGTTACACGCGACCCGGAGAATTGTCTCGGCCGGAAGTGTCCGAATTTTCCTCATTCCTATTACTTTTTAGAGAAAGAAAAATGGAAAAAGGCGAATATCCTCGTTGTGAATCATTATTTATTATCCAGTCACATTGCCGGTAACTTTAAGCTTTTACCCGAATTTTCATACATCATTATCGATGAGGCCCATTCTTTTCCGGAGGTAGCCGGGAAAGCTTTTGCCGGGAAAGCCTCCTACAGTGATTTTACCCGCCTGTTTCAGTATATCAGTGGTAAAGATAAAAAAGCTTCTCTTGCCTATAAGCTCTTTTCGGAAGCCCTGAGAGACAAAATTTTGCGTCTTCTGGAAGAAACCTCGGATAAGGTCGGACAATTTTACCAGAAGTTGAAAGTGGAATTTCCTTTTCTGTATAATGCCAGTCGCATCAAAGAGAAACCCGTTCTGGATGGAGGAGAGCTGGAACTTTCTCTCGAAAACTTTGTGAAAGTTTTGCAGAACACCCTTGATTCTTATGATGCAAACACACAGATTCTGGAAGAGCAGGAAGTGATATTGGGTCTGGATATGTGTATCAAGCGGTTTACGGAACTCCATTCTCTGATTTTCAACTTCCGAATGATGGAAAACCCGAATTATGTATTCTGGCTGGAACCTCCTTCTTCTCAGGATAAGAATAATTTTTATAGCCTCTGTACCGGCTTAATCAGTCCGAAAGATTTTATCCAAAAAGAGTTTTTTCCGAGGATGAGTTCCATTATTTTTACCTCGGCAACCCTGAGTTCGGGTGCAGGGAATTTTAATTTCTTTTGTTCCAGTGTGGGTTTTCAGGATTTTGAAAGCCTTATCCTCGAATCTCCGTTTCCCTATCCGGAAAATGCTCTTCTGTATATTCCGAAAAATCTGCACGATCCGGGTAAGGAGAGTGAAGAATACCATGAGGATTTAAAAAAGCTCATTCCTATGCTCCTGAAGCTCAGCGGGGGGAATGCCTTTGTTTTGTTTACTTCGAATAGCTCTCTTAGAAACGTCTACGAAGGAATTGTAGATGAGCTGGAATACCCGGTTTTTTCCCAGTTAGAACTCGGACCCAAGAAAGCTAAAGAAGCCTTTTTGGATACTCCGAACAGTGTGCTTTTTGGAGTTTCTACTTTCTGGCAGGGCATTGATGTAAAGGGGGATAAGCTTCGCTCGGTTATTATCACCCGTCTTCCCTTTCAACCTCCCGGCGAACCTGTTTTGGAAGCCCGAATTGAACTACGTAAGCAGGAAAATGGGAACCCCTTTCAAGAGATTCAGCTTCCTCATGCTATTTTAAGTCTCAAACAGGGTTTTGGTCGTTTGATTCGCTCAAAAACCGATACCGGGGTCGTTTCCATTCTGGATCCCCGGATTAAGACAAAGTTCTACGGAAAAACTATTCTTTCTGCCCTGCCTTCCGCAAAACGGATCTTTTCTTTCAAAGAATTAAAAAAAGAGTTTGAAAACTTGCCGAAATATAAGTGAGGATATACCTATGCTTATAAGAATTTTCGTTCTAATCTGTTTATTGCTTCCTGGTCTTTTTCTGTTGGCTTTTGATAAAGCTCATTACACCGTTACGGATTTTTTTCAGGCCAGTGTGGACTGGTCAGATATGAAAGTCAGTGCTTCCGTGGAGGAAAAATTGCCACGTGTGGTAATCAATACCAGGGATAGGGACTTTGGGAAAGAAGAAGTTGCTTTTAATATTTCCGAAGCGAGAACGAAAAGCTTGAATAAGGCGAGAGAAAACGTTAAAATAAAACTTTATCGCCTTATTGAAAACCTGCAACTCGATGATAAATATAGTATCTTAGATAAATTACACGCGGATGAAAAGTTCCGTATCAATTTTAATCAGATTCATACCCAGGACGTAGGATTTTATAGTGTAAGCTATAAGAATAATTATGCAACTGTAGATTCTTATATTCCGATTCTCGGAAAAAGAGGAATTATGAATTTTGTTGCCCTTGAAATGGGTACAGAGGACTTTCCCGTGTTTCAGGAAGCCAAATATCCGGTAAAATACACCGGATTAATTGTGGATGCCCGGCACCTAAAAGGAGCGAAACCCTCACTTTTCCCCCGAATTAAAACAGATGATGGATTGGATATTTATTCTCAGTATCTGGTGAATCGTGATTATGCAATAGAGCAGGGCCTGGCTCTATTCCAGATTGACCCTATGCACGCTATGGAAGACAAAAGAGTAGGAAATAAGCCGTATTTTGTGGTTGCCAATTCGGTTTCAGGTGAGGTAAAAACAAATTTTTCTATTGCGACAGTAGATGCGGTAAAGCTTTTATCTCATCCGGAGACTCGAAAGAATTTAAAGATGTGTAAGGTAATTATTCTTTTACCCGGCAGGCTATGAGTAAAATCATAGCTTAATTTCTTACTGGAGAGCGAGAGCTGCTTTTTTAAAAGCTTCTTCTGCTTTGCCATATTCTGAGTTGAAGAGGTAAGCAAAACCGAGGTTTTTCCATTCTTCGAAAGAAAGAACGTCTCTTTTCTCCAAATCATTAATTTTTTTCATGACCGGTTCAAAGTCTTTTTTCTTTTCTTCAAAACTCGGAAGCTCAACTTTTCCGGGAACCCGGCTTAAAATCAGCTCAGACTCTTTGTATTTGCCCAGATTATGAAGAACCAGACCTGCCTTTAGTTGTAGGTCAAAATCCTTTTCGATAAGCTTATATTTGGTTTTAAAGAAATATACGAATTCCTTAAATTTTTTTAAGTAATAATAGCAGTTTAGTTTTTCCCGGATAAAGGAGTCGCTTAAAGCCACAGAACGGTTTAGTTCGAGGGTTTGGAGGCAGTTGGCATAAGCCCTGGCTTCATAAGAAGCTTTTACTCCAAAGTTCAGAATACTGAAGCACAGGGGGCGATTCTGGGTCTGGATGTACTCATTGAAAAGAGAAGCAGCTTCCAGTTTATTATTGAGATGATATTGAATATAAGCTTTTGCAAGAGGAGAAAAAACAGATTTACCTTCGTTTGCCTGTAAAACCCCGGCAGAGACATTCCCTTCTCCATTTTCATACATGGCTATTGCAGAAAGGTGTTTTAAAAGGGAGTTATTCGGGTACCGGGAAGCGAATTCTATTACTTCTTCATAAGAACCGACTTCAAACAATTCCCAGGCCTGTTTCTCCGGGCTTATGTTTGCAACTTTAGCTTGCTTATTCATCCTGTGCTTTAGACTCCTTATAAAGAAGTTCGGAAAAGCCGGGTTTTTTTTTTAGACATAAAAGGACATAATCAAATAAAAAATACCTGTTTACTCAGAAGTCTTTGTTTTTGTAGTTTTGGCTATTTCTTACTATTACTTGACGAATTTTTTATCCAAACATATACTGGACTCTAACATAGATAAAGCTGGGGATTATGGATAAAGAACAAACAACTATATTTATTGTCGATGACGTTCAGGATAACGCTATTGTACTTGTCACAATATTTGAGCCCCTTGGCTATAAAACAATGGTAGCGATGGATGGTAAAACGGCCTTAAGTATGATAGAAGAATACAAACCCGATATTATTCTTCTGGATATAATGATGCCGGATATGGATGGTTACCAGGTATGCTCCAAGCTGAAGTCAAACCCTGTAACCAGAGAAATTCCTGTTATCTTTTTAAGTGCTCTGACAGATACTACAAATAAAGTAAAAGGGCTGGAAATTGGAGGAGTTGATTATATTTCTAAGCCATTTGAAGAAGCCGAAGTGATTTCGAGAGTAAAGGTTCATCTTGAAAACAGTTTCTTGCAGAGAGAATTGAAAAGTTTGAATGATAAGAAAAATCGTTTTTTTACGATTATTGCCAAGGACTTAAAAAAGCCACTGGCTACCATCATGAATGCAACCAAGCTTTTAGAAGATTTCGTTCTGGCCAAGGACATGAAATCGATACAGACAGCTACAAATAGCCTGAGTGAAGTAACCAACAATGCAATGGCCTTTTTAAGAAACCTTTTAGAATGGTCAAGAGTTCAAACCGAAAATCTACACATTAATATAACCAAGTTAAATATGGGGGGAATTCTCCATAAGAGTTTGCAACCCTATCAGAAAGAGATTACAAATAAGAATTTAAAAGTTATTAACAATATATCCAGAGAAGCCACTGTATACGGTGATAGATACATGATTAATATGGTGTTTGAAAACTTAATTTCCAATGCGATTAAATTTTCCATGTATGATGGTATCATTGAACTGAAAGAAAGTGACGAAGGGGATTTTTTAAAGATTCAGATAGGTGACACCGGTATCGGAATGAATCAGGAAGAGAGAGAGAATCTTTTTATGATCGATAAGGCGATCCGCTCCAAGGGAACTGCCGGGGAGACCGGAACAGGGCTGGGCTTGATTCTTTCAAAAGAGTTTATAGAGAAAAATGGGGGAAGTATCTCAGTAGAAAAGAATGACCCTCGCGGAACTCTTGTTACGGTCACTCTACCCAAGAAAGATTTGTCTTCTGTTTTACAGTAAGATATGTAAAATTAGTATCCCTTCCAAAAACTCGGAATTGCAAGCGACCCTTCGAAGGGTCGCTCAAGCAATGGTGAATTTATAGTTTAAAAAATCTAATTGCATGATTTAACTTCACCGCAGATTCAGCAATTGATTCTGATATACTGATTAAATCCTTGCTATTGTCGGAAAAACGTCGGGCTGAATTATTAATTACTCCAACAGAATCGGAGATTTCATTTACTGACTTTTTCTGCTCTTCCATTGAGTACATAATATCATTAGCTCTTTGAAGAAAATGTACCGAATCTTTCTGAAGTTCTGCGTTGGTTGTGAAATTTTCAGTTGTTAATTTGGCCACCTGTTTCACGGATTCTCCAAAAGTAGAAAGACCTGTAAAGATGTTTTCAATATTATTTATACCGAGATTTAAGGACTTGAAGGATTCATTCATACTTTTATTAGTTTTCTTCACAATGGTTAATATGGTCTTTACATTTTCAGTGGATTGATCAGCCAATTTTCCTATTTCATCGGCTACAACAGAAAAGCCCTTTCCGAACTCTCCAGCCCTGGCAGCTTCAATACTGGCATTGAGACTTAAAAGATTCGTCCTTTCGGATATATCATTTATCAGTCTTGTGTGATCTAACATTACATCAGCATCTTTAACAGCTTCTTGCATCCATTCAATGGTTTCTTTTATTTTCTTCTGTACAGCTATAACACTATTATCCAATATTTTGTTTGCTTCTACAGCCTTTTCCATTTCTTCTTCTTCCTGATTTACAATCTGGTTTAGCTTATTGAAGTTTTCGATGAGAATTTTCGTTCTGTTATGCTGATAGGCATTTATATCATATATTTTATTGTTGCTTAATGAAATATTTTCTAATTGTTCGGTTATTTCTTTTACGGAACTGGCTATTTCCTGACTTTGAGAGGATATGGAGTCAGCTGTACCGGCCATATCTCTGGATGAAATACTTAATTCGTCTGACATGGTCTGAATAGTTTTAATTGTTTCCTGTAAGGACTCCTTAAAATCGGAAAGATTAAGAGTCATAGTTCCAATTTCACTTTTTCCTAATAGGGGCAGGTTGGAAAAGATAAGGTCTCCTTTTTTTAAAGAATTCATGGCTTTAGAAAGTTGCCGTAAGCCATTATTGATATTTTCAAATAGTTCTTTAACTAAGATTCCTATAGTTACAGTTGACATTAACAGAACTGCGGAAATTGAAATTCCGGGATTTTGATGAACTACAATACCTCCCTTTGCTGTCGTATAAAATAGAAACCCAAGAATAATGATAGGAATTAAAATAATTGATATTATGGAGTAAAGTGTACGTTGATATAGGGGAAATTCTTTATAATCTTCAGTCCTAATTTGTATAGCAGCAATTCGTTCATCTTTCAGGTAAAAGGACATCAGGTTTTCAACTGTAAAATAGATAATACAATTTGTTACGGGCAATAATAACAGGTAATTGGGTAAAAAGGCAAGTCTCTGGAATGTTGAAAGATCTGCAAAAGTAATTAAAAAAAGATAAACTATAGTGAGTCCGCAGGTCCACCTTATCGTATTTAGCCAAACTTCTTTTCGTGGAAAATTTAATATTTGAAGTTTGAGCTTATAGAGTTTTTCACCCTCTGAATTTAGATTTTTATTAATTGTTTCCAGCATACGAAATCGAATAATATTGAATATGACAGATATAAGTAAGGCAAAGAATGTGGCACTCGCGATTAACCAGAGAGATTGGGTTATTGTGTAGTCTCCCCCTATAATTACAAAACCGATTCCGAGGGGAACTACGATTGCATCTATATAACTATCACATTTGAGGGCAAAAATTGTAAAAAATTTTTTCGTGTCTTTCATCTTCTTTACCTTAAGATTTTATAAGTATATTTTAAAGATTGAATTATTGCAAATACTTTATATAACCTCTATTGATAATTTATTACGGAGATAAATTGAAATATTCATGCTGAACCCGTTTCGGTGGTTTTACTCAGCAACCTTCCCACCTACATTAGGATATTTTTAAATAGACTCTAAGAATTACTATCAACATAATTTTTCAGGGTAGAAACAGGATAAATTCAATCCTTTCGTTTTCGGGGTCGCCCTTTTTTAAACCCGGTAAGGGTTGAAAGCAGGAGAAACCGCTAACCATTTGAATCCTGTCTTGTATATTCTCTTGTTTTAATAAACTCTTTTTTATACTATTTGCTCTTTTATCTGTTAGCCAGATATCAAATTGACTGATTCTTCTTTCTGAAGAGTGAGCGATGATCTTGATATGTATTTCAGGGTATTTCGACAGAATTGTAAGAATTGGTTTTAAAAGCTCTTCGGATTCTGTCGATAAATTAAATCTATCCTGAGGAAAGGGGATTTTTTGACTTAAGATAAGCCTTTCGGTTTTGTTTTGATTTTTTATTTCTTGTGTTTGTATTTGCTGATGTTTTGCAAATTCTTTAAGGTCTTCTTTCATCATAGAAAAGTAATTCACTTTTCCTAAGATTGTAGCACAATAAGAACCGAGGCCAACTAACTTATCAGTTTCTACCTTTTTACGAATATTCTGAAATTCTAATTCTACTTGTTTTCGTTTTTTATTATCATTTGTATTTTTAAGAAGTAAAGTTTCTTCAGATAATTCTAATAAACTTTTACATTCTATATCTGAGTTTGTATTTTTATTAACTGTATTGATTTGTTCCTTAAAGGAACAGCTTGCGACTATAATAGAAAAACAGAAAATAAGTACAAGATGGGCTTTTTCTATCATTTAAAATAAAAAAACCGCAGAAATTTCTGCGGTTTCTGAGTAAGTAGAATTTTAAAGAAATTACTGTTTAGGGATGATTCTAATGTCTACCCTTCTGTTTCTTGCATCGGTAGTTTTTGTTCCAGGAAGAGGTGCTTCATTGGATTTTCCAACACTTTCGAACACCTGTCCGGAAGACATACCGTTGTTTATTAAACCATTCTTCACTGCATCAGCTCTTTGTTGGCTGAGTTTAGTGTTTGCAGCATCTTTTTTAGCAGCACTTACGTGTCCGCTGATTTTAATTTGAGTATCCGGATAGGCTTTGAAAGCTTCAGCTAAACGTTGAACGATTCTATTAGAACCTGCAGCGTCTTTGTAATCAGCTTTATCAGATTGGAACTCAATAGCATTTTCACCCATATTCAGATAAATTTCTTTAGTTTCTCCGTTAGCATCTTTGATTCTTTCCATGGTGATTCCGTCTTCTTTCAGACGAGATTCCATGTCATCAGCCATAGTGTCTAAGTAGAAACCAATTCCAAGGCCTGTAGCACAACCGGCTGCAAGACCTACGATTTTTCCCTTGTTGCTGCTTTTTTTCTTTTTAAACCACTCGCTAACCATTGTTTTTGGATCGCTTTTTTTCTTTGATGCTTTTTTGTTCATAGCATCATCATAAGCAGCACCCAGACCGAGACCAACCAGACAACCAACTAGTCCCCCGCCGATAGTTCCTTTATACTTGGATAAAGTTTCGCAATTGGTTAAAAGGCTCACTGATAGAGCTAAAACAACAAGAGTTTTTACTGTATTTCTCATCTAATAATCTTCCTCTCTTTGGCTTAGAAATTTAATTTTCCTTTTCCCATTTTTTTTTCCTATTTCAGAATTGCAAACCTTATAATTCCCTTCTTTTTTTTGTAAGTTCTCATTTTTTAGGGAAACAAAAAGACTTGCTTGCTTTTAATTGAAGCTATTTGCTGAATAAAATTTTTAAGTAAATAGTAATAACCATGCTTGTGTAAATAAAAGAGATTGAGAAATCTCATGCTTTTGGAAGAATGCCATTATGAAGACCTCTTTTCGGAATATCAGGCTGGATATAGATAAGCTCATTAAACAAAAGAACTCGGAAGATTACAATCCCGATGAAGATAGAAGACCCAAAAAAGACAAAACCAGGGAACATATAATCTATTCGGCTTTAGTAGTTTTTTCTGACATTGGATATGATGCTGCGAATATCCGTGATATTGTTAGAGAAAGTGGTCTTTCTCCGGGGACTTTTTATAATTATTTTGAGGACAAAGCACCTATTTTTATTTTAATTCTGGATTATCTTCTCCTGAACATTCGCCAGGAAATTCGAATTGCAAGGATTCAGGCTAAAACAGCCGATGACTTCGTTTACGATACTTATTATTCTTTTCTGCATTATTTTGACCGAAATCCGATTATTCTTAATTTTATTTCAAAAAATTTGTTTCCGATTCGCTCAGCCATTTATGAAGGAAACCAGATGACAGGCATTTATTTTGAACTGGAAAAAGACTTAAAAGGGATGATAAAAGAAGGACTTTTTCCTGCAACCAGTAATACCCGATATTTAGCCTGGACTATGGTAGGAACGGCTGTAGAAATCTTAACCCAGATGACCATTAAAAAGAAAATTAATATCCAGGACTGCTGTGATTACATGGTGAAACTATTTGTAGGTGGTGCTAAAAACGCAGTTTAAATGGAAAATTATTTTATATTTTCATCAAAGGTGATGAAATACTTAATTTTTCCTTTCACATTGGACAGGTTGATTTCCATTAGAACCTGAATCTCTTTCTTCTTTTTTCTTCTTATCGGGATAATTTCCGGATCACCAAATGGCATAAAATTGGGGATAATACTGGATATAAGCTGTCCGACCAGGCGATTATAGGGAATATCAAAGATTGTTACAGCTTTCATATTGCAGGCTTCGATTGTTCCATCTTCTCCTACTGCCAGCAAGGCTACGGAATTTTCAACCATCATGGAAGCAATATCTTCATAAATCTCAATAGCTTTCAGGGAAACATGAAAATCCTCCCGGGCTTCTTCTAACTTCTGGGCAAAGGAGTCTTCTGCTTTCAAGATCCGTTTGGATAAACTTTCTATTAATTTCAGGGATACAGTAGGATTATTTTCAATGAGAGCCTCTAAATTTCCCGTATCTGCAATGGCAATTACACAATCTTCCATACATTCAGCGGTTTCATTTCGCGGTTGGTGTTCTACCAGAGCCATTTCTCCGAAAACCTGTCCGGGAATGATGTGACCCAGAACGACCTTTGTATCTTTAGCAGTTCGGTGTAATTCGATTTTTCCTTTACGCAGGACGTAAAATTTTTTACTCTCATCTCCTTCCTTAAAAATAATGGAACCGGCAGGGAAGAAATTGTAGTCTTCCATTACGGTAGTTTCTTTTACAAATAATTTCCGAATTTTTTTAAAACCGGGTAGTTTGGAGTTGAAAATAATCCCTTTCAGAACCCGAAACAAATAATAACTTCCAATAAAGCGCTTAAAATTTCTTGGAGTACCTTCTATTCTGAGAATACTTCCAATAGGTTGCATTAAATCTTCATGATTTTCCCAGATGACTTTTCCGGTTATAAGGGGAGACTCATTACTCGTATATCGAAAGGTCACTTTTAATTCGGTACCTTTTCCCATGGGTTCGAGGGTTTTCAGGAAGGTATTGAAAATACTTACATCCATGCAGGTAACCTGGTCGAAATTACTTCCGGAAAAGATTCGGACATCGGAAATAATCGGGATTCGAATAATACTGTATTGGAAATATAGGGGATTTATAGAACCGATTAAAAAGAGGTTAAAGGCCATAGTTGCAGGAAATAGAAAAAAGAGGGTAAACTGTTCCTCTGTTTTTAAAAACAGTTTGTATTCTGCAACAATTAAATCTCCATAAATATAACCTGTTAAAGAGAGAAATATAAATAGACTTAAATAAACTATCTTGGAACTGGAAAAGTGCAGCATAAAAAAAGGAACATATTCTTCGTTTCTTCTGCCCATAGAATGCAAAATCCACCTGTCATACTGATTCTGTCTCTGGATGGTTACCCAGTCTTCAAATGAGATTCCGCTACGGGAAAGGTCTGCCGGGCTCGGCAAGTTCACAGAATTGGCTATCAGGTATTCGAGAAAGAAAATCAATAGTACAAGTTCAGGGCCGATTAAGTAGGTAAACTTTCCTCCCAAAAGAAGACTGGTGTCATAAAACCCATGGAAAAGGTAAGGAACTATAAAAGCCGTGAGAATGAGGCGTGTTCTGTCGATCTTCGACTGGCAGAGATCGCTTAAAGCAAGAAAATATCCTATGATAGCACAGGTTGTAACGTGTAGAGGAACCGCACTATAAATTCGAACCAGGATTACAGCTGAATTTTTAATTTCCATAGAATAAAAGAGGTTTTCTAAAAAAGAAAAACCGAGACCGATATTCATGGCAAAGGTGATATATTGTAAAACCTGGTATTTCTTTTTTTTGAGTTTTAAAATGTAAATAGCAATTAGAATATAGGCACCTGCTTTTTCAATCAGGGCCGCATTAATAAAACCTGTAAAAATCGGACTTTTGAAATGAAGTACTTTTGAAGTAAGCGGAGATATAAGCAGTATAACGGATGCAAGCAATACTCCATATAAAAAAGATTCAAAATAATGAAGAAATTGGCCTGCACCTTTAAAATATCTTCTATATAGAATATAGATTACCGGTACAGGAATCGTGGAAAATATGAGTTCAATAGGATTTATCAAGGTACTGTATAGTACTGTATTTTTAAAAGCACTATAAGATTAAAGCTCTTTTTTTGGTATGGGAAGTTCCTTTTTATTGAGATCAGCCGCAAATTCCTTTAAAATCTTTGTAAGGGCTTCATTCCAGGCCTTTACTAAGAGTTCCGGATTTTTTTCTTTGAAAGGTACCTTGCTGATATACTTCTTATGAAAAAAAATCTTATTGTCTTCGGAACGTAAAAGGTAAAAATCCAGCCCGATAGAAGCTTTAGGAGAATTTTCTTCTATAAACTCCCCGGATAATTCACTGATATAACCTTCTAAAAAAAATTCTGAACTTATCATCCTCGAATGGTTTGCGAGATTCTTTACCAGTCCGGTTGCCATGAGATAGTTTCCTGTTTCTTCTGTAAAGATCTGGTTTGGATTAATTAAAAATTCATTATAGAAATCGATTTCATAAGAAATATCCTGGTACTTATACACAAAGCCCTTGGGTTCAAAGAGGCTGGAAGTTCGGAAATTAATTACCTTCAGGGTCCTAAATTTTTCCGGATACTGCGGAACTTTTTCCTTACTGGCTTCTAAAATGAAATACTTCTTTTTCGGATATTCTTTTTGAAGAATAGAACCACAGGAAAATAAAGAGAGAAGAGTCAGTAGATATATAAACTGCTTCATTTTTTACCTATAATACTTAAACCCGGTTTTTCACCAAAGAAGATGAGAGAGGGGTATTTTTTGGCATTTCCGGTGATTTCTTTCATGTCTTCCGAAACCAGTCGTAAATTTTCAATAGAACTGTTTATATCATAATTATTATGGGTCAGGATAGTATTCAAACGGTTTGTGGTTTCCGCAAAAGCTGTCAGGGCTTTATCTAGCTTCTGAGGAGCGTTTTGAAGTTCCGGACTGGATAGGATTTTTCTTAGAGAGTTATTTGTCAGGCGGATTTCTTTCAGAAGACTACCTGCATCCTGGCTTAGATGGTTTACCTTTACACTATCCACTGCTGTCGTCAGGCTTACGACAAGTTTATCAATATGTTCGAGCATTTTTTCTACATTGGCCCTGTCAATTTTTTGAACCAGTCCATCAATTGAAGCCCCGATTTTTTTAATGGTACTTTGAGTAGAAGGAATATAGATACTATTGGGTTTCCAGGAAATCTGTAAACTGGGATTGGTTTTCTGATCGACATAATCCAGTTCAAGATAGGAGGTTCCGGTTAAACCCTGGGGGTTGATTTTAATTCTGAGGCCGGCTTCTATCATTTTTTCCAGACTCAACCTTGCACTGGAAACCTTTTCGACGTTAAATACATCTTTTAAAGTAATTTTTACGAGAATATAGCGGCCCTGGGGATAGTTTTCACTTTTTGGATCCAGGTTGTATTCATCCTGAACAAAGGTGATGTCTTTGATACTTCCTATGGTGACTCCCCGGTATTTTACGTGAGAGCCTACATCCAGACCCTGGATAGATTCATCGAAGTAGGTTTCGATCTGGAGTTTTTTCTGGAATAGATTTCTTGCTCCGAGCATAATAATGAGGAGAGTAACTAAACTCAAACCCGAAATCACAAATAATCCCACTTTATAATAATTCGTTTTCTTTCCCATGATATTATCCTTGTATAGAAACTTCGGCTTCCCTGTTGAAAAATTGCCTGACCCAGGGGTCTTCAGCATTATCTCGTAAGAAGTCGGGTTTCCCGCTTGCTATAATTTTTTTGACTCTTTTATCCAGCATAATCACTCTATCTGCTATGGAATAAATACTCGGAAGCTCATGTGTCACTACAACAAAGGTGACTCCTAAACTTCTGGATAAATTTATAATGAGTTTATCCAGTTCAGCCGAGGTAATCGGGTCTAAACCGGCTGAAGGCTCATCTAAAAAAAGAATGAGAGGGTCTAAGGCCATGGCTCTTGCAATAGCTGCCCGTTTTTTCATTCCTCCACTGATTTCACTTGGCATATGAAATAAAAAGTTTTCCAGACCTACAAGCTTCAATTTCATTTGTGCAACGAGTTTTATGGCCTCAGGTGGTAGATTTGTAAACTCTTCCAGAGGAAGAGAGACATTCTCCAGAAGGTTCAAGGAACCAAATAAAGCTCCCTGTTGGTACATGACTCCAATTTTATTTAAAAGACGGTTCTTTTGATGACCAAAAGCCTGTACCATATCTTCTCCGTCTATAAAGACTTTTCCTTCCAGGGGAGTCATCAGACCTATCATATGCTTTAATAAGGTACTTTTTCCGCAACCGGAACCCCCTAAGATCACAAAAATTTCCCCGGCCTGAACTGAAAAATCAATTCCATCGAGGATGGTGTTTCCACCCAAAACCACCTTAATTCCTTCTACTCGAATGATTTCGCGAGACATTTTAAATTCCAAGAATAAAGAATAAGACGGAAAAAATTCCATCTGTGATGGCTATAAAAATAATTCCCTGCACAACAGCAGCGGTTGTTGATTCCCCGACTGCACTGGCCCCAGTTCCGGTGCGCAGACCCTGAAAACAACCGATACCGGCTACTAAAACTCCGAAGATAGTAGCTTTAAAAAGTCCTCCGAAAAAATCCGAGTAGTGTACCATTTTAAAGACCTGGCGTATATAGGTAGCAAAAGGATAATCAAAGGTATAAAGAACGATAGCTCCCCCGAATAGCCCGAAAATATTAAAGAAAATCGTTAAAAAAGGTGTTACAAAAATAGCTGCAATTAGTCTCGGAATTACAAGAAAGCGTATCGGATTTAGACCCATAGTTGTAAACGCGTCTATTTCTTCGTTGACTTTCATCGTTCCCAATTCGGCAGCAAAAGCAGAACTGGTTCGACCTGCCATAATAACAGCTGTTAAAAGAGGACCCAGTTCTCGGAAGAGAGAAAGACCCAGTAAGTTGGCTACAAAAATGACAGCACCAAATCTTTGCATGGGAATGGCCGATTGAAAAGAAGTAATTAAGCCCATTAAAAAACCTATCAGGGCAATAATGGGAAAAGCATCTACCCCGGCACGTTCGGATAAAAATAAAACCTCTCTCCAACGGATGCTTTTAGGTCTTTTTAGAGTCTCATAGAAGGTAAGAAAGGACTCACCTAAAAATTCTATGGAATCTTTCAGGTTGTCAAGAACTTCATCTGTTTTTCTTCCAATGCGTTCGACTCGACTCGCTTTTTTTAAATCCGGAGAGGGAGAATCCTTAAATGCATCTGCCGGATAATAGGAGAGGAGTTTTTGGTAGTCCGGATTCAATTCCTGAAGTTCTACCGAGACTTCCTTTGCTTTACAGAGCTGTTGAATTTGAAAAATTAAACCGATGCCGGAACCATCCAGTTCTTTCAGTTCTGAAAAATTAATTCGAAGAATTTTATAATATAACTCTTCCTGTATTTTAGCTAAAATAGGTCCCCAGGCCATTGAAATGGTCTTATGATTTAAAGGTCCCTGTAGCTTTAATAAAAGGTTCTCTCCTTCTTTATAGAAGGTATATTTGAGTTCTCCTTTTTTTTCTTCGAAGATGGATTTCATAAAAACGATTTTAGATTAATTATAAAGGAGATTTTTGCAAACTTATTTTAGAAAGTTAAGCGAATTGTGAATAAGCGAAGGTTATAAAACAAAAAAAGCCACAGCAAACTGTGGCTTAATACGATAGCACGGAGATTTATCCGTTCGAACTGCTTTCTTATCTTAAGAGTTGCAGCACGTTTTGAGGTCTTGAGTTTGCTTGAGCCAGCATTGCAGTTCCGGCTTGAGTCAGTACCTGGAACCTGGTTAAACTGGTCATTTGCTCTGCCATGTCAGTATCTCTAATTCTGGACTCAGCAGCCTGGATGTTTTCATAAGCATTCATTAAACCTTTAGTTGCATGCTCTAATCTGTTCTGGTATGCACCGAGGTCAGCTCTTTGCTTGGAAATGATTTTCAGAGCATCGTCAGCTAAACCGATTACAGAGTTAGCTCTTGCAGCAGTTGAAAGAGAAATGAAGGTTAATACAGTCGGGTTTCTCAGTCCCAGAGCAGCGGAGTTCATAGTTTGGATATAAACTCTTTCTCTCTGATGCTGGTTAGCACCGATATGGAACCACATACTGGCAGATGGGTTCATTCTTCCGAAAGCTCCGGTAAGGAGTTTCATTTTGTTGAACTCAGCTTGAGAAGCGATTCTGTCGATTTCATCGATTAACTGAGAAACTTCCACCTGGATCTGTTGTCTGTCTTCTTCGGTATAGATACCGTTGGCAGCCTGAACAGAAAGTACCCTGATTCTCTGTACGATTTCCTGTGTTTCTTGTAACCAACCTTCAGTAGTTTGGATTAAAGAAATGCCATCTTCAGCGTTCATTTCTGCTCTTCTGAGACCATTTACCTGAGCTCTCATTTTTTCAGAAACAGCGAGTCCGGAAGCATCGTCACCGGCTCTGTTGATTCTCATGCCGGAAGAAAGCTTTTCCATATCCTTGCTCATAGATTCGTTGTTGAACTTGAGCACTCTGTGAGAGTTAATTGAACTAAGGTTGTGATTGATTATCATTCGGTTCCTCCATGATCCGAGTAAAAATAGTGGTCATCCGTGACCTTTAGCATTATATTCGGCACTTGTCAGGGAGCTAATAAAATTTTTTTTCGGACTTTTTGAAAAATATGCACTAAACGACATACGCTTAATAGAGAAAAATCCGCACGTACTGTTTTAAGGATATACAATTCTTACAACTAAAAATAGTATGGGGGAGTATCTAATTCAAATAAAATATTAGGTATACTATATATAAGGAACCACTCAAAAAAATATTTTTATATTTAACACTTGAAAAAAAAGAGTGTATGAATCCCTATTATAAATTAAAAAAATTTAGCAGAAAAGTAATTCGAGTTAATGGAGCCATTCATGAAGTTCAGGGATGTGAATTTACAAAATATTAGTATAGGAAAAAGACTTTTTTTGGCTTTTTCTTTGATTACATTTATTGTGTTTATTGGAACCGGGTTTATTTTATATAATATTCGTACGATTAAAGAATTGAATTCTAATTTATTCAATAAGAACCTAAAAGCCATTGGTTTTTTACTCGAAGCAGATAGAGATGCCTATCAGTCCAGGTTGGCTCTTTACCAGAGTATTCATAGCAATTCGGCCGAACAGAGAAAAATATATGAAGCTGATGTAATTGAAAACCTGGAACAAATCTTAACCAGATATTCTAAGTATGCAAAAATTTATAATGTAAGCAGGACAGATAAATTCATCGAGCAGGATAGAATTTTTCAAACTCATTACGAACAATTTAAAGTCCTTACTGTAGAAGTAGTAAAACTACTGAAGGAAGGGAAATTACGCGAATCTTTAACTATTTATGATACTGAATACAAGAAACATTTTGAAATAATGCGGGAAGCCATGAATCAATCGACTGAATTGTTGTCGGCAAGTGCTAAAGCTGATCATGAATATGTGATAAAAATAGTTTTAAAGGTTTTCTCTGCTACTATGGGTATTTGTGTTCTATTTTTACTCGTGATTTCTTTCAGTGGCTTTTTTATAACAAGAAGCATTACTGTCCCGCTACAGGACTTAGTTAATTCTTCGAATCAAATAGCTGAGGGGAATTTATGGCTTCAGATCGAATCAAAAGGAAAAGATGAAATAGCTTCTGTTTATGCTGCTTATGAAAACATGATTTCAAAATTGAGGAAAATGATTGAAAGCATAAGATTAAGTTCCTCAGAATTAACAACAGCAAGTTCTGCTATCGCAGCTTCAGCAGAAAATACTTCACAGAGTTCTGTGGAACAGGCCGCGGCAGTAGAGCAAATTGCTGCTGCTATCGATCAAATGGCCAGTTCTATAAATCAAACTACAAATAGTGCGAAACTAACAGAAAATATTGCCAGGAAAACTACAGGATCAATTTTATTGGGGCAGGAGTCTTTGAATAAACTTGTATTAGATATGAAAGAAGTAGAAGGCAAAATATCTATGATAAATGGCATTGCTGATAAAACAAACTTACTGGCAGTAAATGCGGCTATAGAAGCTGCCCGCGCAGATGAATTCGGTACGGGTTTTGCGGTTGTAGCCACAGAAGTGAGAAAATTAGCTGTAACAAGCCAGAAGGCTGCAATTGTAATTAATGAATTAATAAGTGCTAATACAAAAAATATTACTTCTTTTCAAAAACAGATCAAGGAGATTGTTTTAGATTTTCAAAAGATAACGGATTTGTTGCAAGAAATTTCTTATAGTAGCTCAGAACAAAATTCCAGTATAAACCAAATTAATGCTTCTGTGCAACAAATAAATTCCGTTACATTACAAAACTCTGCTTCAGCAGAAGAACTTTCAGCAAGTGGAATTGAGTTGGAAAGCCAGGCAAAGAACCTATTAGATGTAGTAAGCTTTTTTATAATAAATAAAAAAGATAAAAGTGATAAAATAATAGATATGAAAAATCAAATGCAACAATTAATAGAAAATATAAAATCGTTAGAAGGGAATCTTTAATATTTTAAAAACTTAAAAACATAGAACTCAGGATTATGATAACGAGAAATAGACGAAAACAAAAATGAATATAGTAAAGAAAAGAAATAAAGCATTTATTAAGATATTCCTTGATGAAGGTGATTTTGTTACCGGAGAGAAAATATATAATAATCTTTCTAATATACTTCCTATGATACAGGAAGGGTTTGAAGTTGAAATTAAAATTTCCAATAAGGATACAATTTCTATAAGTATTTATCAATTATTCGTGCGTTTTATACAAAAGATAAAGAAGCGAGATAGTAAGGTTACTTTGATTCTTTCGGAACCACTCAAAGAATTATTTCATCATGTTCAGTTTTTTGAGTTTTTTACTGATATTGAGTGTAAATCGGAGACTATGCAATGAAAGAGGAAGAACTAACAAAAAAGTTTTTAAACCAATATATATATGAAGGAAGTGAAATAACAGAAAGGTTAGAGTCTCAATTAATCTCACTAGAAAAAGGTTTTAATCGTGATATAATTAATTCTGTTTTTAGAGATTTCCATACTTTAAAAGGAAATTCCTATATGATTGGATTTAATAATATTGGTGATTTTACTCATAGCCTGGAAAATCTTTTAGATAAGCTTAGAGGAAATATAATAGATTTATCAGGAGAAATGTTAGATTTCTTGTTTCAATCTCTGGATATTATTAAAGAACTATTAAATAATGTTGATAAAGAGGCTGAATTTATTCCCAAAAAATTAATTGAAAAAGTGAATAATTTTTTATTAGGAAAGCAAGATAAACCGGTAACCGAGAGAAAGAACAGCGAAGCAAAAGAAGTCCCTGACCATAAAAAAATAGAAATATCAACTGAAGAGGTGAACAAATTTATTCAAATGGCCGTGGAAAAACAACAATATTTAGAGTATATTGTTCTTGACTACAATCGATATCCGGATTTAACACTTTCTGATATAGTTCACTTTAAAAATAGTATTCGAGGTTTTATTCTATTTGAGAAATTTTTGTATGATAAGTTACCCGATTTTGAGAATCAGGAGAAAGGTTCAAATTTTTTTTATACCATATTATTTTTGACAGCACAGGATCCAGAAGCGATATTTAAAGAAAAGCTCATCCGGCCAATTTATCAAAAAAGACTTTATTCTCCGGAAAATACAAATGAAATCGAAACAAAGCTGGATAATGAAAAAATACAATCTCCGGTTTTTCTAAAAGTAGATAATAATTTATTAGATATTATTAATAATCTTTCGAGTGAGACAATTATAGCCAGGAATCAGTTGGTAGAGAGTTTATCTATTGAAGAAGATTCAGAAGAAGAACTCAGATTAACCCGCTTAAGTAGTTTAATTACATCATTACATAATCAAATAAAAAAAGTTCGCCTTCAACAGCTTGAATCAACATTTGGTAAGATCCATCGGGTAATCAGGGACTCATCACGGGTACTGGATAAAAAAATTAAAGTTCATTTTAGTGGTGGTGACGTAGAACTTGATAAATCCATCATTAATTCCATCAGTGAATCTATGATTCACATTATAAAAAATTCTGTAGATCATGGCATCGAACCTACTGAAGAAAGACTTCGTCTTGGAAAACCGGAATCCGGAAATTTATACCTTAAAGCTTCTTTAAAAAGCGGTAATGTTCAGATTCAAATTAAAGATGATGGAAGAGGCTTATCTTTACAAAAGATCAAAGAAAAAGTATTGGAGAAAAAATTACTGACAACAGAGCAAATTTCGGAAATGACTGACTCTGAAATTGAAAAATTAATTTTTTTACCGGGATTTTCTACGGCAGCCAATATCAATGAGATTTCCGGACGCGGTGTTGGCATGGATGTTGTGCAAACTAATTTTAATAAATTAGGAGGCTCTGTAAGTATTAAGAACGAAGAAGGAAAGGGGCTGGCTATTATTGCAACGATTCCACAAAATGTAACGGTGTTTTCTTCCTTGATCATTGCAGCAAAAAATATGAAGTTGGCAATTTATCAAAAAGATATATTAGAAATAATTGATATAGATTCTGATTATTACTATGAATCAGGAGAGCATAAATTTTATAAATTAAGAGATTCTACGATTCCCCTGGTAAATGTTTCTACTTTACTTTTACTGGAAGAAAATAATATTTCTCCGAAATATATAGCAATCATACAGGCAGAAGACTATTTATTTGGAATTTTATTTGATGAATTAATCGGTATTGAAGAAATTGTTATTAAAACCCTCGGAGAGCATTTAAAAAAGATAAATCTTTATGATGGTGTAGCTGTCTTAGGAGATGGTAAATTGATCCTGGTTTTAAATGTATTTGCTATAGCGGAACATTCAAAAATACATTATACCATAGAAAATTTTAATTTAAATGAAGAAGAAACTGTAAAGGAAGATAACAAATTTAGCCAATTTGTCTTTAGAGCATCAGGTCAGCAGTTTACAATTTCTCTTTCAGTCATTTATACAGTTATAAAAATGCTACCTGAAGATATACAGAGCATTGGTAATAATAAAGTAATGAAATTTGAGAATAAAGTAATCCCCCTGGTAGAGCTAAAAACCTTCTATAGTCAAAAAAATATTGAGTTTAAAGAAGAATTCATATATACTATAATTGTAATATACCAAGAGATTACTTTTGGAATCATAGCTCATGAGATTGTAGATATAACTCAAAGTCTTGAAATCTTTCAATCAGATAATCGATTAGCTGAATTTTCCCTTGGTTATGCGTATATAAATGAAAAGCTTACTATTTTAATTGATTCAGAAAAACTTTTTTCCAGAATATTAAAGTATATCGAAGATAATATGAGTAAAATGGAGTTTGCTTCTGTATGAAAAAAAATAAAAAAATGCAGATCGTATACTGGAAAATTGATGATCGATACTATGGTGCTGAAATTAAGTATTGTATAGAGACGCAAAAAAATATTGAAATATTAAAAATACCATATGCACAAAGCTACATTTCCGGTGTTGCTAATTTTCGAGGAGATGTTATTACGGTGCTTGAACTTCCGACGCTCATTTACAAAAAAAAAATACAGGGAAGAATAAGGGATGTAGTGATTCGGTTTCAACATGAAGATAAATCTATTGCAATAAGCTCAGATACCCTTCCGGAAGTAATGGCAATAGAAAAAGAAAATTTAAAAGATGCTGAAGATTATCTTGACTCTTTAGAGTTAGAATATATCTCAAAAGTATTTGATATCAAAGAAGGCATGGTTATGATTCTGAATATTCCAAATTTATGGCTTGTAAAATGAAGATTATTTTTCCGTCCTCCGAAATATAATTTCGGTAATAATGATTCTTTGAGGCTCAAATGAAGAAATATGATCCATTGCTTCGTATATGTATATCTTTCCTCCGAGAGAACTAAAACCCTTTTTTAAAATAGCCAATCCAACACCAAAGCCCAGCTCTTCTAAGTTAAATCGCTCGTCATAAATTTTGTTAATTCTAAAAAAAGGTTCAAAAACCTGGTTTTCATATTCTTTTGGAATTCCGCTAATACCCTTGGATAATTTTTGAATCGAATTAATCAGAATAATCGATAGACCTATATCAGAATAACCCTGGGTCAATAAAATCTTGGAATTAGGTGGCGAGTATTTATAACTGTTTGTGAATAATTCCCTAAAGCATACACCTAAAAATTTCTTATTGGAAATAAGAGTGTCCGGGAAACTGATTCGACTTCGAACCACATTTTGCTCTTTTATTGCCCTGAAACAATCTGTTTTCTTGAGAGATTCATCAATTATATTCTCAATATCAGCAGCCGTGACTATTTCTTTATCATATTCACACTTTAAATAATGAATTAAATTATCAAGGTTACTTTTGATATTTCTCATAGGATCTGAGTTTTTCAATAAGAGATTCATCAAATTGGTTTTGATAATTGTATTTTGTCCATCCTCCTGTTTACTCATATGAATAAGGTCTAAAACAGAAATTGTTGAACCCAGTCCCATACCCTGAAACACAGTATGGACGAGAGTTTCTAAAATGGCTATTCCCATGATATACTGAGAATCCTGCTTTTTTCTTAATTGCCAGATAATCCAATCTATATCTTTCTTGTAAGGTTGATCTCTCTCATTTAGTTCCCTTGAAATATTTTTAACTTTGAGATAAAGTTCCTCTGCCTGCTTGATATATTGTAACAACTCTTCTGATACCATATTTTGTTTCACTACACAGGCATAACATAGACCGGTTTGAAGTTTGTACTGAATATCTTTGGATATACTATTAGAGTTGATGATCACCTGGGAATGTATATCTATTTTTTGAAGGGAGCGGAGAAAATTGTTTCCTATCCCGATATTTTCAGCATCAATAATGACTACATGAGGTTCGGTTTCAATGATAATCAGACTGGCTTGAGAAATACTACTTGCCGTATCGACTCTGTAGTTTTCTTTTTCCAGAAAGGCTTTATAGTTTTTTAAAATGGTTTCATCGTTGTCTACTATCAGAATGTCTATTTCTTTTTTATTCAGCATTTTAAAGGAGTTCCCGAATCATAGAAAGTAGTTGAGGAGGTTGGAAGGGTTTGACGAGCCAACCATCGGCGCCTATCTCTAAAGCTTCTGTTTTAATATCATCTTCTGATTCTGTAGTTAGGACTATAATGGGTATATCCTGATTTTTTTTACGGATTTCCTTTATTAGACCGATTCCATCTAATTCAGGCATATTAATGTCGGTAATAATTAATTCAAATTCTCCGCTCTCATATTTTTTAAGTGCATCCAGACCATCGCTTGCCGACATGGCTTCATAATTAAAAATAGACAGAGCTGCAGTAACAGTTTCTCGCATAAATTCAGAATCGTCAACAACCAGGATCATCTAATACCTCTAAATAAAAGTCAATTTTTCGAGCTAACAAAATGTTTTTTAATTTTAACAAATTATGCAATAAAATTTTAAATATTTTATCTCTATATAATAAAAAAATAATTACTCGAATTCCCGAATATAGGAGATTTTTATAAATATTCTTTTTTATCTTTCCATAAAAAATGTAACCATTCTTTTAATTTCTTCTCTCCTCCAAGATCCGAAGGATAATAAAATTGAGGAGACTCTTCTTTCAGCTCTTCCGGGAAATAAGATTCTTCTATAAAGTGATTGGGATATTCATGGGGATACCTATAGTCTTTTCCGGCACCTTCTTTTTTATGAAGAAAGGTGGGAGCGTTTCGGAGATGAAGGGGGATGGTAATGGAAGGACCATTTTTTCTAACATAAGCAAGTGCTTTTTCAATTCCATTATATGCCGAATTGGACTTGGGGCAGGACGCTAAGTAGGTGCAAACATGTGCCATAATAATTCTTGCTTCCGGCATTCCGATTCTTTCTACAGCATTAAGTGCCGATGTGGCCAGAGGAAGAGCATAAAGAGATGCATTCCCAATATCTTCACTGGCAAGGATTACCATTCTTCTCATGATGAAAACAGGGTCTTCTCCGCCTTCTAACATGCAGGCGAGATAATATAGGGCTGCGTCCGGATCACTTCCCCGAATGGATTTTATAAATGCGGAAATGAAGTCATAATGATTTTCACCACTTCTATCATAGATTAATACTTTGGAAGATAGCTTTTCTTTTATCGAAAAGAGAGAAATGTTTTTATCCTCTTCGGAACAGCTTTCAGCTACGGCTTCTAAAAGCCCCAGAAGTTTTCTGGCATCACCTCCTGCTAAACTAATCAAATAATCTCTGACTTCCGATTCAAATTTGACTGATAAAGATAAGTCTTTTAGACCTCTATCAAAAATTTGGTTTAGTGCTTCTTTGTTCAGGGCTTCGAGTTTATAAATTCTCATCCTGGATAGGAGAGGACGATTAATACGGAAAGCCGGATTTTCGGTGCTTGCCCCGATCAATATGATTTCCCCTTTTTCTACTGCATCGAGGAGGCTGTCCTGTTGGGAACTGGAAAAGCGATGTATTTCATCCAGAAAAAGGGCAATGCTGCCTGTCTTTTTGGCTTTTTGGATAAGCTCTTTGATTTCCTTGACCCCGGAGGAAATCGCACTCAGATGAACATGGGGTATGTTCCATTTTTTGCTTAGAAGTAAAGCAAGAGTGGTTTTTCCGCTTCCGGGAGGGCCGTATAGGAGTAAAGAAGTGGGTTTGTAGAGGTTTTGTAATAAGTGAATGGCCCCGGTTTGTCCGATTACTTCTGAAAATTGTGTCGGGCGTAGCCTTGCAGCTAAAGGACTGATATTATTTTGAAAAAGACTTTCATCCATTGAGGCCTCCTGAATACTATTACCTGGATATGGAAGCAATACCCCTTAGAAAAATAAAGCAAAAGTTTTTGTCTAAACCAAAAGAAATATACCTTGAATATGCACCCGGGTTTTTAGAGGAAACCCTGGAACTTTGTAAATTAAGTTTAGTAAATTCTCTTCGAGAGCATCGTTTTTCACCTGAGATATTGCTGGATGGAAATCGTATCCGTATAAAAAATCTTCATTATTATTCTTATGTAGAGTTTCTTTTAAAAGCGAATTTTCTAGCAGATGTTCGATTATTATTATATCGCTTCCCCAATCATCCATCTATTTTGGATAAAAAATTTGGTAATTATGAGTATGAATATATACTAAACAATCATAGCTGCATTCATCTTCATACACGCATTGCTTCTTTTTCGCATATCAACATGCTGGAGTTAAAATCTTTATTTCTAAGGGCTTTGGGAGATAAACTTAAAATTCGTGAAGAGGAAGGAGGAATTCCTATTTATCTCGAAGCGGATAAAAAGTATATATCAGCATATCTGTCTCTTGCCGGTCAAAAACTATACAAAAGACAGTACCGCATAACTCTTTCTAAAAGCGCACCCATCAGGGAAGATATAGCTATTCTCTCTATGCAAAGAATGAAAACCTTTTTAGATAAAAATGGACTTAAGTTTTTGCCTGAACGGGTCTTTATTCCATTTTGTGGTTCTATGACTTTCGGAATTGAATTTTTAAATTTTATTAATTCTGTTAGTAATTTACAATTCACAAGAGAGTTTTCTCTTGTTTCCCTAACTTTTTTTCAAAAAGAGCATTATGAATTTCTAAAAAACCATTTATTACTATCAAGAATTAATTATTTACCGAAACAGATAATTGGTCTTGATATTCATTCGGAAGCTTTGCAGGTGGCTGAATCGAATATTCAAAAATTTCTTTCTCTTTTTTCGAAAACAGGAACTTCGGAAAGAAATCTATTTTCCTTATATAAAGCTGATTTTTTTTCGGAAGGAAATTTCGAAGCAGAACTTGTGGGAGAATTATTTGTACCATTAAATCCACCTTATGGAAAGAGAATGTTGTCTGCGGGCAGGATAAGTGAAAACTATTCCCGGATCGCAAAGAAACTGGTTTCCATTCAGAACAAAAGAAAAGACTTGCTCTATGGTTTTATTTTTTGTCCGGATGAAGACAGCTATAAGGCCTTTGATTCCCATCTTCCTGAAACCTGCATACGCGAAGCTGCCTATTTTTCTCAGGGGGGCTTACCGATAAAGGTTTGTTTATTCCTTTTTTCTTCCTAATCTTTCAAAACTTACAGAACTTCCTTGACTTAAGCTTATTTTTCGTGAATACTTAGAAAAGGTGTAGAGATGGATTTGGATTATAACAGCTTATCTAAAGAAGAAGTATGGAACTTGCTTTTAGAAAATGAGAAAAAATTAAAATCTCTAGAAAAGGAAATGAGGTCCCTAATTGATGGTAATGAGAAGAATAAGTTATTCATACAAAGAGTTGTAGATACGGTACCTGCAATTGTATATGTAAGTGATATTAACACACATAAAAATATATATGTGAACCGGAGTATTTTTAGATCTTTAGGTTATGATAGAAATTTCATCGAAGATACGCCAGGATTTTTTTTTAGTATTCTGCATATTGAAGATATTACTAAAATTAAACAGCATATTGCATCCTATAGTCATTTAGCAGATGGTGTATCGATTACGATTGAATATAGACTGAAGAATAATGCTGGTAAATATATATGGTTTCGGGAAATTGATACTATTTTTTCGAGGGATCCTGATGGAAAGCCAAAAGAAATATTAGGAAATATACAGGACATTAGTGAATACAAATATGCTGAAAAGTTAAAGGAAGCCAATAAAACAATATTACTTAGGAATCGTTTGATTGAGGAACAAAAAGAAGAGTTACAACATACAATAAAACGCTTACAGAATACTCGTGATAAGTTAATTCAAACAGAAAAAATGGCATCCCTGGGGCAGTTAATTGCAGGGATTGCACATGAAATAAATAATCCTATCGGTGCCATTTTGGCATCCAATCAACTCAGCGAAAATTGTCTGGAGAAAATTCAAAACATTTTTCCCGATCTGCTCCCTGTGATTTATAGTCTCTCAGAACAAGAACTTCGGAAAGTAAATGAACTAATTGAAGATGGCTATAAGAGTAATGAACATTTTAGTGGATCCATATATAGGAAACGGAAAAAAGAATTAACAGAAGAATTAAATTCTATGGGCCTTGAAAACGCCTTTATCATCGCAGATACAATGGTAGATTTCGGTATATCCGAAGCTATAAAAAAATATCCTGAAGTTTTTTTACATCCACAAGCATCTACATTAATTGATTTTATTCTTTTACAGATAAATTTAAAAAGAAATACAAGAACAATCCAGATTGCTGTTGATAGGGCTTCCAAGATACTCTATGCCTTAAAGAACTTTTCACGCTTTGAAACTTCTACGGAGAAAAAGTTGGTTCAACTCCATGAAAATATTGAAACCGTTTTAACGTTGTATTACAATTATATAAAAAAGGGAATTGAGGTTATAAAAGACTATGAAGAACTTCCTATGCTATATTGTTTTCCGGATGATTTGCTCCAGGTATGGACTAATCTGGTTCATAATGCAATTCAAGCGATGAAATTTAAAGGTTGTATCCATATTCGTATACACAGAGAAGCCGAATATGTTATTGTAGGAATTAAGGACAATGGACCCGGTATTCCGGAGAATATACAGGGAAAAATTTTCGATCCTTTTTTTACAACTAAGGAACAGGGAGAAGGGAGTGGCCTCGGCCTCGGGATTGTTCAGAGAATTCTTGAGAAACACAGTGGTAAAATAGAATTTGAATCCAATTCAAATGGAACCACATTTTATGTATTTTTACCGGCAGAATTTATTCAAACTGAAGCGTAGTTTTGCATATTTTTCTTGAGTTATCCACCGAAGACTAAAAATTACTTGAAGCTTCTTCTTTATTGATTTAGAAGAGTAGAAAAAGGGAGATTAATTTGAAGAAACTAATAAAACTATTGTTTGTCTTTTCATTTGTTCTGGGTTTGAATGCACTTTTTTCCGAAGAAAAGCAAATCCTCGAAGATTCTAAGCTGAGTATCAAAACTCAGGAAGAATTGCAAAAATTGAAACGAGAAGATTTTCATGCGGAAATTGTGAAGTTAATGAAAGCTTCTTTCAAAGAAGGTGTTTTACAAAGAGACGAACTGGGTCGTTATTATACGAACGGACGTTATAAATTTAAACTTTTAGAAGATAAGAAAGAGACGGAAAAACTTTTTTCTCATATCGAATACAGTATAAATGGAAATTCTACCCAGGCTTATACCTACCCGATTTCTCTTTCGGAAGAAGGAAGATACAGGCTGGATTATAAGGGCTTTGATAAACTGGGAAATGTTGAAGAGGAAAAGTCTTATGATATTACTGTGGATAGAACTCCTCCTGAAGTTTATTATACACTTGAAGGTCCTTCATTTATGGGGGAAACCAGACTTTATTATAAACCCGGTGTGAAACTGTTTGTGAAAGCTACAGATAAGGTTTCAGGTGTTTATGAAATACTGGTAAACATAGAAGACAAAGAAAGGAAGAAGGGAGAGCAGAAATATAAAGGTCAGGGAAATTTACCTTATCGTGATAGCCAGAAAGAATTCTTTGAACACGGAAAGTATACACTTTATATTCGTGCCTTTGATAAAGTTATAAACCTTTCAAAAAAGAAAGAAGTCGAATTTTTTGTGGATGCAAAAGGACCATCTATTTTGGAAGCTCGTTCCAACCCGGTAACTCGTGAATTCAATGGAAAAAATTATTGTTTAAATAATACCGAAGTTCTTTTACGTGCAGAAGATAACGAAACCGGAATATTCAAGATTGAATATAGTCTTACAGCCAATGGGGGTTGGAAACGCTATCCCGGTAAGATCCGGGTAAGTGGAAATTCAGGGGAGTATAAGATTTTCTACAGGGCTATCGATAATCTCGGAAACATATCCGAAGTGAAAACCTTTTCCTGTGAATTAGATCAGGTTCCACCCGGTTCGAAAGCGTATATAAAAAATTAAGAGAGTCTTTAAATTATTGTTGATAAGAGGCTTCTCGAAGCCTCTGTTTTAAATCGTTGATTAAGACCGTTTTTTCTTTTTCATCCATGATACTCATTTCTCTTTCATGAATTTTTATTTCCAGTTTAAGCTGTTGGCTGAAAGGCTCATAGGTATATAGTTTTTTGTAATTATCTCCATAAATTTCCTGCCTGGCCTTTTGGATATGGTTCGATTTTGTTTTACTATCTTTGTCTGCATTTTTCTTCAAATATCTTTCTGTGTATGCATAGAATTTTTCAATGGTATCGTAATCTTTTGGTGGAAAGAATAACTTACTCAATTCTTCCCCCCAGACAACTTTTTTTACTTTCTCTTTTTCTATAATTTTTTGATACCTATCTAACTTTTCATCTTTATCGATTTGGTCCAGATATTTTATATATTCGTTGTAAAGCTTCAATAATTCAGAAAGAACTTTTCCTTTTTCTCCGGGAAAATCACGTTGTAAGTCCAGAACCAATAGATCTTCTGCTCGTTTGGGGGCTACCTGGTGGTAGTAAAGCATTCTTCGGCGAAAGTATTCAAGGACCGGGCTTGAATCGATTTCCAGGAGTTTTTCTTCTCTAAGGTATTCCTTTTGAAGTTTGAGTTTCTGAACAATCGCTTTTTTTTCATAGTTTTCTTCTTCGACTACCAGATCCTTTTTTTGTAAATAGTAAAAAAAGGCCGCCAGGCCTAAAAATACAGCAATTATGGTAAAAATAACGATTCTATTACTGTTTTCCTTGCTTTTTTGGTAGGTTTCAAACTTTTTTCTAACTTCTTCATCCATTCCAGAATCCTGTTCTTATTTTAAAAGTATCGGAGTCTCGATATAAAACTTCAATACAAGCTTTTATTAAGGTGATGGAGAAGTATCTTATTTCTTTAATCCATAGAAAATAAATGGTTGCGAAAAAAGATTGTCATTCTTATGCTTTTCTCAGTGCAAAACATCGCTTCCAATGATATGGTCTGTTTACTCTGTGAGGAATCCAGGATTCCTGACGGAGAGACAAGCAATGGTAGATTTTTCTGTTCCACCTGCGGTAAAGAGTGGATTCTGGAGAAACGGAAAAAAAAACGTATCAGTAGCTTTTTTCGGACCGCAGATGATTCCGCTCTTCTAAATGAATTTATTACAATTTTTGATTCAGGTTTAAAAGCTGAAGAAATTTATACCAGGCTTTTATCGATATTCAATGCCAGGCTGGAAGTTGAGCAGTCTGCTATTATATTAAAAAATGATCTTTCTAAAAGCTATGAACTCGTGAGATATTATACTTCAGAAAAAAAGATGCAGAGAAAGGCTCAGAAATTAAGGTATGCCTACGAAGAACCTGATAATATTTATTCTACCTGTATCGAAAAAAGAGATGTTGTGTTTCATAGTGTCCATAAAGGGAATCGTTATGATGAACTCTATAGGAGAATTACCGGAACCCAGTATAGCATTATCCTACCCGTTTTTTCAAATGGAGAAGCACTGGGACTTGTTTCACTGGATTTCAAAGATATAGGACAGGCTAAAAAAATTCTCCAGCATACACATCTTGTTACTCCTATCCTGCACCAATTTGGAATTGCTCTCCAGAATGCAATTAGTTATGCAAAAGCGAATAAACGTTATATCGATTACGTGAATCTAAATTCTGCTTGCCTGCTTTTAAATAAGTTATACTTAAATAATAGTACAGAAATTATTAAGATGACCTTGCTTTCTATTTCAGGTTTTATTAATACACGGATTAATATCTTACTGGAATATGACAGAGATGCAAAACTGATAACAGCTCATCGTTTACAAAGAACCTTAGAATCTTTAGATTTAGATAAATTAGAAATAACAAATTCATTGGAGAGTTTTGAAAAACTATTTCGGAATGAAGATGCAAGGCTTTTACATATTAAGGATAATCCCTGTTTATTTAGTTTTGGATATAAAAGAGCTGAAGTTCTTGTTTTACCTCCTTTTATCATAGATGGGAAAGAATTTGTTTTTTTAATGGGCTGGAATACGAGAAGGCATTTCAGTGAAGATGAAATCGCACTATTAAGAGACTATTATAATCAGGTTAAAATCACTATCGAAAATTCTTTTCTAACTCAAAAAATGGCCATAAAGGAAAGACTGGAGAAAGAAGTTCAAATTGCCAGTGATATACAACTGAATTTATTACCCCAATTTATGCCGGAAAATAATCATTATGAATTTGCCGGTTTCATGAAACCGGCAAGAGAAATCGGTGGAGACTACTATGACATTATTGTCTCACCTGATAAAAAGGATATCATTGTGGCTATTGGAGATGTTTCAGGAAAGGGGATACCGGCAGGGATGGTTATGGCTACAGCTCGAACTGTAATACATTCGATTGTTCGAAAAGAAGCTTCTACCTGGGAAATAATCAAAGCTGTAAATACCTTTCTGCATTATAACTATAAAAATTCGGTTATTTTAAGATTCATGTCTCTGATTATTTTTCATTTACAATACGAGACAAGTGAAATTGTTTTCAGCGGGGCGGGGCATGGAAATATTGCGGTATATCGCTACAAGGAAGATCAGGTTGAGCTTGTTTCTACCGGTGGTATCATTCTCGGTATAGAAAGCGATATAAGCTCCTTTTTTAATGAATCCTTTGTTAAATTAGGAGAAGGTGATATTCTTCTAATGTACACAGATGGAGCTACTGAAGCAATGAATCGTAGAGGAGAACTATTTGAAGAATACAGATTATTGGATGCTTTTAAGAAATGGAAGCATCTGGGTATTAAAGCTATGTTAGAACATATTAATAAAGAGATACTTCAGTTTATGGGAAATTCAGAACAGCAGGATGATATTACTCTTGTTGCCATAAGAAAAAAAATCGATACCAGTTCATGAGTCCTTTTTTTTTACATACCCATCGACTGATAGAAACAGTCATAAGCCATTATCAGAATAATGAGAGTGGAGATGCTCTCAAAGATGCTTATGTAAAGATAGATATGTTGCAGAAAATCTTCAATAGTTCGAATGAAGCCATCATGATAACCGGAATCGAAGGCAACATTATTTGTGTAAATCAAGCATTTTCTAATATTACAGGTTACATTCCGGTTGATATCGTCGGTAAGAATCCAAGAGTTATGAAATCGGGAAAGCATGATCAAAATTTCTATAAAGACATGTGGGGGGGATTAATTGAAAAAGGACAATGGCAGGGAGAGGTTTGGGATCGGAAAAAAAGTGGTGAGATATATCTAAAGTGGTTAACCATTACTTCTATAAAGGATTATTCTCAAACTAAAATACTTTATTATATAGCTATATTTTCAGATATTTCTCGTTCGAAAAAACAGGAAGAAGAAATTAACTTTTTGTTGCATAAGGATCCTCTAACCGGTTTGAATAATCGTTTTTTATTTCGAGAAATTTTACAACAGGAAATCGCTGACTTGCAAAAGGGGATGTTTCTTGTATTGATTGTTATCGACCTTAAAAATTTTCATTACATCAATGATAAATTTGGCCATAGAATTGGAGATCTCTGTTTAAAAGAAGTTCCTTCCCGTTTGAGAAGTTTTTTACCTAAAGCTCATAGTATTTCCCGCATCAGCGGAGATGAATTTGCTATCATCTTGAGCGATTTATCTGATCTGAATTTTCTTTCTTTGATCTGTGAAAGTTTAATAGAAAAGTTTAACACTCCTTTCCTGGTTGAAAATGAGTCTTTATATATACCTATCAGTGCGGGAATTAGTGTATACCCGGAAGATACCCGCAATTTGGAATCTTTGATTGCCAATGCTGAAACGGCCAGACTACAGGCAAAACATAGCCCTTCTCAGCAAAGCATTGTTCATTTTTATTCCCCCGGCTTAAATTTAAAAACTTACAATCGCCTTAGCTTAGAACTGAAGCTTCGAAAAGCTTTGCAGAATGGAGAGTTTTTCCTTGTTTATCAACCTAAAATTTCTCTGAGAACAGGGAAAATATGTGGTTGGGAAGCTTTGCTTCGTTGGAATGAACCGAATGAGGGAATCATATCCCCTGTCTATTTTATACCCTTATTGGAAGAAACCGGTTTAATTATTCAAGCAGGACAAATTGTTATAGACTATGTTTTGCGAGATCTAAAAACATTTTTTCTTCCTACGAATCCTGAATATTCCCTTGCTTTTAATGTTTCCGGGATACAATTTAGTCGCGCAGACTTTGTTGAAATCTTACTACAGAAAATTCAGTCCTCCGGTATAAATGCGGAGCACTTGCAGATTGAGTTTACCGAAAGTACTTTGATGGAAAAAACGGAGGAAAATATTAAGAAGATCATGATGATGAAACAGGCGGGCTTGAAAGTTTCAATAGATGACTTTGGAACGGGATATTCCTCTTTTGCTTATTTAAAAAATTTACCTATAGACAACTTAAAGATCGATCGTTCTTTTATCGTTGATGTTCCGGATAAGAAAGATTCGAGTGCGATTGTTCGTTCAATTATAGATCTGGCTCATAACTTGAATTTAACTGTTACTGCGGAAGGAATTGAAACTGAAGAGCAACTTCGTTTCTTGCAGGATTTGCATTGTGATGAATTTCAGGGTTTTTACTTCAGTCGTCCTCTTCCGATTCAAGAATTAGAAAGTATTATAAATAAATTTTCATAAGGAGAATTATGTTACACAATATATTGCTAATACTATTTCTTTCCATTTTTCTTTCTTTCTGTAAAAAGAAAGAATTTTCCGGGAAAAACTTTCGTTTTGGTAATGAAATGATTTCAAGCCGGCAGGATACAAATGATGATAAAAAAGTGGATACCATGGCTTATGTGGTGAATGACCCCGATAATTATCGTATTGTATATCAGGAAATGGATAGAAATCTGGATGGTTTATCAGATACGTTTATCTGGGCCGGATTAAGTTCAGCTACTAAAAAAGGCCAAAAAGTCAAAGACCCGGTGAAAGTTCATGAAGAAGAAGATACAGATTTGGATGGTAAAATTGATACCATTAAGTGGTTGCTTCCAAATAACTTTATCGCTATGAGCCAGGAAGATAAAGATAAGGATGGATATTTTGAAACAACTGTATATTATAATTTTCTAAAAAATAAAGTTCGTAAAGAGGTGGATACGAATTTTGATGGAAAAGCAGATAGAACTTTTTGGAGTACCCGGGCTGAGGTAGATACAAACTTTGATGGTATCTATGATAGTTATATTATTTCCAAATCGAGTCTGGCACTTGAGGAGAAAGCCATGAAAGGAAAAGACCTTCAGGATTTGAAACGAGAGGATTCATGGTTTCATAATAGAAAATTAGTACCGAAAGAAGAACGCTCTATTATCGGAAGTGAATATTGAAAATTTTCATTTTCCTATTTCTTTTTAATTTTCCCATTTTTGCAGATGAGGGGATGTGGTCTTTTGATAATCCACCTGTTGAGCAAATAAAAAGAAAATATGGTTTTACATTGACGGAAGCCTGGTTAAGAAAAGCAAGGCTTTCTTCAGTTCGTTTTAATGATGGAGGCTCGGGTGCCTTTGTTTCAGACGAAGGGCTGGTGATTACCAATCATCATGTTGCTTTAGGTCAGGTTCAGAAGCTATCAACTGCCAAAAATAATTTTGTGAAAGACGGTTTTTTTGCCAGAAAAAGAACTGATGAAATAAAATGTCCGGATCTGGAGATAAATGTTCTTCTTGCCTATGAAAATATTAGTCCTGAAGTAGATGCGTATCTAAGAGGGGTAAAAACCGCCGGAGAGAGAAAAAAAAGGCTGAAAGAAATTCTTTCTCGTCTAAGCCGTGAGGCCGAAGAGAAGACGGGTTATCGTTCCGATATTGTAAGCCTATACAATCATGCCGAACACTGGATATATATGTATAAAAAATATACTGATGTTCGACTGGTTATGGCTCCGGAATTGCAGGCTGCTTTTTTTGGAGGGGATTATGATAATTTTAACTATCCTCGCTTTGCTCTGGATTATGCGTTTTTTAGAATATACGAGAATAATAAACCTATTGAAAGTAAATATTATTTTCGTTGGGCGAAAGAGGAATTGAAGGAAGGAGAACTTGTATTTGTTTCCGGACATCCCGGAAAGACCGAAAGGGGAAAAACTTATTCTGAATTGGTTTATGAACGAGACCAGGCCTTTCCGGAACTAATTCAAATGCTGAAGAAAAAGCTGAAAAATTATCATCAGTATGCAGTTCAATCCAGGGAAAAAGAAAGAGAAGTGCAGGATAAGATTTATCGTATCTCGAATGGCTTGAAAGCGATTCATGGAAAGTGGAAAGGTCTTCTTTCAAAGTCTGTAATGCAAAAAAAAGAGAAAGAAGATAAAGAACTAAAATATTTCTTACAGAAGCATAGGAACTATAAAAAAGAGCTGGGACCTTTTTATTACCGCATCGATAAAGCCCTGAATGAAAAGAGAAAGAAGAAAAAAGAAATCTTTTATACTTCATTGCCTGAGTCAAAATTAGTTTCGTATGCCATGATGTTTTATTTATATGCAATAGAAACCGCTAAACCTGATTCTATACGTTATCCGGAATACCGAGAGTCCAGACTTGCTTCCTTAAAGTTTTATCTCCTGTCTCAAGCACCCATCTATAAAGATTTGGAAATATTTACCTTTGCCAAATCCCTCGAAGAAAGTAGAAATCAACTTGGCAGAAAGCATGAGTGGATTCGAATTCTTCTCGGAAAAGAAAAACCTGAAAATCTTGCTAAAAGGCTTATAGAATCTACTTCATTTCAAGATTCAAATTTTCGTAAGAACTTATTAGAGGGAAAAAGAGAATCTATATTGAAGTCTAAAGATCCTTTGCTTCTCTGGGTACGAAAGTTAGAACCCTATAAGAGAAAGTTTCGTCAATGGTATGAATTTAGAGTGAGTGATATACTGGAAAAAGAGAATCTTGCTTATGGAAAACTAAAGTATTATAAATACGGTAAAAGATTATATCCGGATGCCAACTTTTCACTCAGACTTAGTTACGGAACTGTAAAAGGCTACAGGGATAGAACCGGAAAACTTCCCTATAAAACAACATTTTACGGTCTTGTAGATAGGGCTTTATCTTTTGAGGAAGAACCACCGTTTCAACTTTCTCCGCTTATAAAGAAGAATTTAAAAGATCTGGAACTTAAAACTCCTTTAAATATTGTAAGTACCAATGATATAACCGGTGGTAATTCCGGAAGTCCGGTATTTAATAAAAACCTTGAATACTCGGCCCTTATCTTTGATGGAAATGCTTACAGTCATTCCTGGGATTATGTATTCTCAATGAAACGGGGTCGGGCGATTTCCGTTCATGCGAAAGCCATTATAGAAAGTCTGGAGAAAGTATATCAGATGGATGCACTCGTAAATGAAATCCTCATGTCCAGGGAGAAGTAAAGAACTCTCTTCAGGTTCACAGGTACATATTACAATGCGTGCTTAGAGATTTATGTTTGTTTATTGACAAATAATTTTATCCTATTTTTAATCAAATAATCATGAAAGAGTTTAATATCACGGGCACCTGCATTCCTCACCTGCATTATATGGTTGATACAGGTAAAAAAATTGGAGAAATAACCGAACTAATTAAAAAAGGAAAATATTTCACCATCAATCGCCCGAGACAATTCGGAAAAACGACAACACTTTATCTCCTGGAAAAAGCACTGGAAAACGATTATCTTTTGATTTCAACCAGTTTTGAGGGAATTGGTGACTCATCTTTTCAGGATGAAAACACTCTTTCCAAAGTTTTTATCTCTCTAATAAAAGAATCTCTGGAAATAATAAATGAACAAGTCCTGATTGAATCTATAAAAAAAGCTCCTCAACCCGAAACCCTACTGGAGCTGGGAAATTTCATTTCCGATTTGGTGAAGAAATCAGAAAAAAAAATTGTTCTTTTAATTGATGAAGTAGACAAAGCCGGTAACTACAGACTCTTTTTAAACTTCTTAGGTATACTTAGAAATAAATACTTAAAAAGAGATACCGGCAAGGATTTCACCTTTCACAGCGTCATTCTTGCCGGAGTCCACGATATAAAAAATATCAAACTAAAACTCAGACCCGAGGATGAAAAACAATTTAACAGTCCCTGGAATATAGCTACGGAATTTGATGTGGACTTATCTTTTCATCCGGAAGAAATTGCTACCATGCTTATGGACTACGAAAAGGATCTGCAAACCGGAATGGATATTCCTCTTATGTCAAATGAAATCTATAAATTTACTAATGGCTATCCCTTTTTAGCTAGTAAGATATGTAAGGTGATTGATGAAAAACTAAATAAAAACTGGACGACAGAAGGAATTCAAGATGCAGTAACAGAAATCATTGAAACTCAATCTACGATAGTGGACGATTTAATAAAGAATATAGAAAATAATAATGATTTGGAATCTTTTGTTAAACGCTTACTTATTGAAAATGATAAAATATCTTATGTTCACTCAGATAAAATCATTTCCTATGGAACTATGTTTGGAATTTTTAAATCCGATAAAAATAAGTTAGTTCAAATTCATAACAAAATATTTGAAATTGTTCTATACAATCATATCATTGCAAAGCTGGATCGAGAAAATAGTAAAGTTACCGGAAATGTATTTCAACCTAACTTCCTAGATAAAAATGGCGATTTGGAGATGGAGAAAGTTCTTTTAAAGTTCCAGCAATTTGTAAAGGAAACGTATTCCAATAAAGACGAGGTTTTTTACGAAAGACAGGGACGTTTATTATTAATCGCCTTCGTCAAACCCATTATAAATGGCACGGGCTTTTACTATGTAGAAAGCCAGCATAGCTACGAAAAACGCTCCGACATGATAATTGCCTTTAATAAAAAAGAATATATCCTTGAGTTAAAAATTTGGCGTGGCAGGGAGTATCATACTGAGGGACTCGAACAGCTGGCATCTTATCTAAATAGCAAAGGTCATAACCTAGGTTATCTGGTTGTATTCAACTTTAACAAAAATAAAGAATTCACCAATGAGTGGAATGATGTGGATGGAAAAAAGATTTTCCAGGTAATGGTTTAAATCGACCTTGAAATCTTTACCGAGCATTTACTATCCCATCTAAAAACTATATCTCTTTTATATCACAAGGGCTTCAAGATAGTCCCAGAGAATTTGTTTTTCTCCATTCGGTGTATTTGTATTAGGTAATATATTTAACTTTCTTTCTTCTCTATCGAAGTATAATTTACTGGTATCCCAGGGAACCCAATCGGGTTTGGAAGCCATCCAAATAATTGTATCTGCACCTTCCTTAGGAGTTCTTAAAAAAGGTTTCATGAAGGTGTAGAAATAGGGCAGGGCTTGAGAAAGACTCGGAGTGTCAACCCAACCGGGATGAACCATATTTACAGTGACACCTTTTTTGGCATAGTATTTAGACCAGAGTAAGCTTAAATCTACTTCAGCACGTTTGCTTTGCGCATAGGCCTTGAGACCGCTATAATTTCCGTTTAAGAACTGAAGGTTGTTAACGTCGAGGCGAGTTAAATACATCCCACCTGAGGTAACATTAATGATCCTTGCATTGCCATTGCCTCTTAAAAGAGGTTCTAAGTATCGACTCAATAGGTGATAGGCAAGGGTGTTCGTAGCAAATGTGGTCTCTAAACCTTCCGGACTGATTTTCTTATCCTCCAGAAAAACACCTGCGTTGTTTACCAGTACATCTAAATGTGAATACTTCTTAATGAACACATCTGTAAATTTCTTTATAGAGGAACGAAGGCTTAAATCTACTTCTTCGTATTGTACGGAAGCGGAAGGATGAATAAGCTGTGTTTCTCGAATTGTTTCTTCTGCCTTTTCTTTATCGCGGCAAAGAAAAATAACATCTGCACCCAGACCGGCAAGTCCCTGTACGCTTGCTTTCCCTATGCCTGAATTTCCACCTGTCACCAGACAAATTTTACCTTTCATGGAGAAATTGATTTCGGGAAATTCCCAGAAATTTCTGCGTACCAAATAACCCGGGCGGTTGTAGCCTATGAAGAAAAAAGTTTCCAGGGATTCCTCAAGTATGTCTTTGAATATTTTTATCATGTTATATGGTGAATTTCTTAATTTCTTCCGGATCAGTAGTTTCGTCTACGTTCTTTCTGCATTTCTGGCAGAAAAAGGTGATTTTCTTGGGTTGTAATGTTATGCCCCAGCCCAGGGCTATATAACCCCATACACTATGTTGAAAAATTTTTTGTATACCATCATTATCACGGCTGTAGTTGCATTGTTCGCAGGTATAATGAGGTTTTGAATCTATATTCTCTTGCAAGCACTTCTCCTGTATGACCATTTAGCTTTAGGTTTTTGGGGAATCAAGTGAAAATCCATAGTTTTTTTCTTGATAGATAACAAATGTTATTTAAAAGTGATTATAGAGAGCATAGTTATGGGAATGGAACTCTTAGAGAAGATTCGATGCCAAAGGTAGTAGACTTTGATAAAATTAGGGAAGACCTGCTTTATAAAAGTAGCCGAATGATAAAAAAGCAGGGGTTTTTGGAAATGTCAATGAGAGACATTGCTTCCAACTTAGGTGTTACTACCGGAAAGCTATACCATTACTTTCGAAATAAGGATGAATTCCTATTGGAACTCTTTGAATGGATTTCTCAAAAATCCATATATGAACTGGTAAAGGGAATATGTAGTGTAAGAGACCAAAAAGAAAAAATCCATAAGTTTTATTCGATACTGGCCGAGCAATGTGAAGCCACCCGTTTAAATATCTTATTGAGTTGGGATGTATTTCGGAGTAATCTATCAAAGAAATATTTGCTACTCTGGCAAAAGCGACTTTACCGTATATTTCAAAAGCATTTAAAGCTGGAACCCAGGCTTTCCCGAACCATGGTTTCTCAGTTAATAGGTTATATATACCTCAGCCTATTAAGTGAAAAGCCGGATACGGAGATGCTCTGGCAAATGCACGATTTGTTAATCCTACAATTGGAAGCCGAGCAAAAGAATGGGCAAGTAATCAGACTTTAAGCGAGAGAAAATTCCGGTTTTTCTTTCATTTTTTTCAAATAATTAGGGAAAATATCCACTTTTTAGAGCAAAGCAAACGTAGTAAAATATATTTTTTATTTGCCTGTATCTTAAACTATTCCAAACTTAGTTAAGGAGAAAAGTGTATGTTTGAAAATGATGATTTTGATGATTATGAAATTTTAGTGGATGCGGAAAGAGTTAAAGCAGGAAGCTTGAAAGATAAATACTTTTATGAGAAGATAGGAATCGAAATGTGGGAAGAAATGAAAGTGCAAATCAAAAAAGCTATAGAGTATAATGAAGATTTGGTTTTTATTGTTCCCAGGGGTTATTTAAAAAGTATGGAGGTTGCTTCCGTATTCAAGACGCATTATTTCTTTGAAATGAAAGGGGTGAATGAGTTAATTGTAGGCTTAAAGAGTATGGATGGGAATGTTTACTTTTTTCTAACGGATGTTTATATGATGGATGTTTTTGAAAACTTTATCTATGAAACTTTTCCGAATAAGGAAGATGAAAAATTTCTTAAGAATCGAGTTTTATAAGGGGAGATTCCCGGATAGTGTATCCTTAAGCCCGGGAAGGAAGTCTTCTTTTTTTGGAACGGGACTTTTTTAAGTTACAGTTTCCTTTCAAGCTAAAAGAAGCGAGAAGGGGAACTGAGGTAGAGTTTGTTAAGGCTTATTCCTCCACTACTTTTAGTAAGGTTTTCTTTCCCTCTTTTTGTAGCCACTTGGCCTGAATCAAAAGCCAGCGGCTATTTGTGTTTATTTCATAATCATACTGTACAGAGCCATTTTTCCCGGAAGTAATGACTTTTTGGTTCGGGGCTTTATTGGGATCCGAGAAGAGTAAAAATTGTATCTTCGTATCCGGGGGAAAGCTTCCTTCTATAGAGATACGCTTCTTTTCCTCTGAGGTTTCGGTTTTTAGTTTTTCAAGCTTTGCCGTAAAGTCTACAGACTCTGACTTCTTCTGAACGAAAACTTGAGAGCCAAATAGGCAGAGAGGAACCAGGATGCAGGAAGCGAATACGAGCCGGTTGGCTTTGTGTAAATACTCAGACTTCTTGTCTTTTGTATTTTCGTAAAACTCTTTTATCTTCTCTGCAACTTCCGGGTAGAGCTTTCCTTCAACAGACGATTTGGCGAGAACCGTATAGCGGTAGACCCAGATGAGACTGAATACGGGTAAGGAAAGAACAAGGTAGGCATAGAAAGGGAATTTTAGAGAAGTGAAATATTGAATAAAGCCTGAACCGAGACCGATTACCGGTGTGTATACCCCCCAGAGCCAGAGGATAAACTTCTCTAACTTTTCTGCGGACTCGTTAATTCTTTCATGTGGTTTCCTTTACCGTAGTAGCTATATTCTATCAGAACCTGCTTTTTATGTCATGCGTTTTTTAGCTCTCTCCCTCGTTCCCTCTCTCCTGAAAGGAAAGAGGGAGGTGGAGGGTTTTCTTTCTTAACCCACAACTTAAGTTATGGGTTAAGGGAAGGTGTTATAATACGTTGTTCAGGACTAATTCTCCTTTCCCTGCTTGAACCCAGTTTTTGCTGCGCTTTGATACTAAATAGCCCTCAAAGCCGGGAAAGATTTCGGTTTTAAAGTGTTTCTTTACCCAGCGAAAAAGGTTTTCGGCTTCTGAAAGGAAGCTTTCATCTTTTGGTATAAGTTTCCCTGTATTATCAAATATATCTTTTACATAATACAGTCTTCCTGAAAGTAGTTTATTACCGTTATAAGGAAATATAGGATAGAGAAACTCTATAAGGGGGGAGTTTATAGCTTCCGTAGAAAACTGTTTTTCCCTCTTCAAAAAAGATTTAATGATTGTTTCTTTATGAAAAGAATGAAGTAAGTATTTGATACCATCATCATCTTCTTTTTCATGCCCGGACAGTAGTGCATCTTCACAAAACTTAGAATTATAGATATAGAATTGACGTTCGGTAATGTAGGTTTCTAATTCCTTTATATCTTCCGGTAAAAAATAGAAGTTTATCTGACTACTTTTCATTTTTGCGTATTTTTCATTAATCGAAACTAAACAAATAAAAAGCAAGTATTTTTAGTTTTACCTGCATCGAGTTGAGGTTTATGTAAACCTTAACCAATCTTTTGTCTAAACCCTGCTTTTTTTACCTCTCTCCCTCGTTCCCTCTCTCCTGAAAGGAAAGAGGGAGGTGGAGGTTTTCTCTTTTGAGCTAATAGAAAAAGAGCTTGTATGTAATCCGAAAAACTGTATGATAGGCTCATGCAGGCTTTTTCTACAGAATCCAAAGAAGAACTCCTAAAGAGAAAAGAAGAAGCGTTACAGGAGTTCGCAAAGAATTCTTTGATAGATGAAGAAGATGTTCTTAATGAGATAGAGGCCATGCTTGACAAACAGAATTAAGTTTTCTTCAAAAGCCGGAGAGGATTAGTTTTATTTGCATCTCGGAGAGGGAACTTTGCATCCCGGAGAGGGAACTTTGCATCTCAGAGAGGAGTCATTGCATCAGCCTAAACGAAGAAGAAATCATTTGACAGGATTGCCATTCTAATTACATTTAACCTGCTATGCCGGTCTCGGAAAAGAACGCCCTCGTGGTGGGAATGTCATATTATGAGCATATCCCGAAGCTAAACTCCCCGGCCTTAGATGCCTGTGCCGTGGACATCCTGCAAAAACTCAGCCGAACGAACTTGCAGATACTCTACTTCCGCGACATCAGCCAATCAATCATCCGGGAGTTCCAGACATGAGAGTTGAACAGATGAAATGGAAAGATAAGATACTGGGTATTGCAGAGAAGCTTCATTGTACATTAGAAGTTTTTTCTGAAAAAGAAGGGGAAGCTCTGAGAACTTCTATTCGGGAGAAATTTGTCGACCCTTTACATTCCGGATGGGAAGAAAAACTTAATGGCGGAAATTTTCTCTGGGATAGGGTAGATTCGGTTTCATACACAGGTGAAGATTGGAGCTGGATAGATGTTTTTACGGGAAAAGAAGATGTTATTCTTTTCTTTGAGAAGTATAGAGATACGAACTTTTACCGGTTTTCTTCCGGCATGTCCGTCTGCGAGTTCTTAGATGAGTTTTCTATTGATGAATTTTATCTGACAAATAGCCGGGCTGAGTACCTGATTTTTACAACAGACTTCGGAGAATTACATGCGAGCGGAAAAGCGGCTCAATGGTTGGAAGAAAATGTATAAGGTTAAAATGGAAATAACAAAAGAACAGGAAAGCATTCTTATCGAGCTTCTTCGTTATTATGGAAGAACACCGGCGATAAACAGTCCTGATGTAAAACCGAGTGTTATCGTGGATAGGGAAAGTAGAAATTATATGCTGATAGATATTGGATGGGAAAAAGAAACTCGAGTTCATGATTGTAATATTCATTTTGAAATCGTGGAAAATAAAATCTGGATACAGTGTAACAATACAGATCTTGACCTGGTGCAGGAATTGAAAATGCGCGGCATTGAGGAGAAGAGCATTGTTCCTGCTTTTCTTCAAGCGGAAAACGGACTACCGGTTTTTGTACCGGCTAAGAAGTGAGAATCTTTTGAAAAAGTTTCTTCTCTTTCTTTTCGCTGTTTTACTTGCCTGTAGTCCGAGAAAGAAATACCCGTCTCCTCCCCACGGCGGAAAGGTGATTACGAACTCTCTCGGAATGCAGTTCGTGGAGATCCCCGCAGGAGAGTTTAAAATGCTGGGTCGTTACCCGGTGAAAATCTCGAAACCCTTTTACCTGAGTCGCTTCGAGGTGAGCCAGAAACAGTGGCAGGAGGTCATGGGAAAAAATCCTTCTAATTTCCGCGGAGACTGTATTTTCTGGATCTACTGTGATTCACAAGATCATCCCGTAGAACGCGTAAGCTATGATGATATACAGGAGTTTATTAAAAAACTAAACGTAAGCGACCCTTCCCGACCGAGGTACCAGTACTGCCTGCCTACGGAAGCCGAGTGGGAGTATGCCTACCGGGCAGGTACTACAACAACCTACTACTGGGGAAATGAAGCTGAAAAAGCCGAGAATTATGCCTGGTATTATGAAAATTCTAGTAGTAAAACTCATCCCGTAGGAAAAAAAAGACCCAATGCTTTCGGTCTCTATGACATGGCGGGCAATGTCTGGGAGTGGGTGGAGGACTGTTATGATAAAGATTTTTATGCAAAAACAGGAGGTGAATTGTCGGTAGACCCGGTCAATAGAGGTCAGAAAAGATGTAGTCGAGTTCTGCGTGGTGGTTCCTGGGTCGACTTTGATGATTCCCTTGCCGCATCCAGTCGGGGCGACTCCAGTTCGGACCTCCAGGGCAACAGCGCTATCGGCTTTCGTCTTGTGGCCTTTCCGGCCGGGGAACCCTGAAAGGTCTTTACCTATCCCCCTCTTATCCCCCTTTCCTAATTCGCTATGCTTCGGCTCCTGCTTAGCAGTCGCTCAGCACAAGTTGTATAAACCAGAAATATAACTACCGCAAACCAGAAT
>JACKPC010000003.1:632500-811812 GCA_024233835.1 Leptospiraceae bacterium | reverse complement strand
AGTGTGGTTGTCTTCCACCTCGAAGTTATAGACCAACTCATCTCTGTATTCCTGTTCCACAGACAGTACCTCCATGGAACTGCCGTCCGCGTACTTCGACGCGCTTCGCTTGCTCAGTAACCGGATGTAAGCTATCCCGTTATAGCTTCTTTCCACACTGCCTCTGAGCTGTGGTTCAAACCACCGGTTATGAAAAACGGGTGGTTCCATGTGGTTTCGACAGCCTTTCCATTAGCATAGGTGAGCTTAAAGATGGTCTTCACCTCGTGGCGGAAAAGCTGTGTCACGGGCTTGTATTCTATTTCCCCGGTTTTTTCGTTATAGGACAGCACCACATCCCCAATTTGAATCTCTTCGATTTTTTTGAAACCGTTTATTTTCCGGCATATATTGTAAAAACAATGCTTACTTTTTTCAGAGTCTTTGCATATCCCTCTTTTTCTTTTCTTTATGTAAAGTAAAGAAAAAGGAGGGGCAAAAAGAAAAGAAACCCGCTACTCACACATCCGTGTGTTCGTGCGCTCCGGGCAGCCGTCCATGGCTGCTTATATTAAGAATACTAACTATTCTTTAAAAAGATCGGTATATCTCAGTTTGCAATCTTTTAATCTTGGATGAAATCCAAAACAACCATTTTTCATTTTTATCCAATCGTTTATATCAATTTTTTTATCTATCTTTTGTTTATTTATTACTCTTGTGAATATAATATAATCATAAAAAATTATGCTATTTTTTATTGTACTGCTTCCAAAACAAACTTCTTTTCTTGGAGCTATTTTAATTGTAAATATATTATTTTTTACATTAACGTCTTTTAAAAGAGTGCTTGAATCGTCACATGGCGATTCCATCGGAAGAGGATTTCTTGCCTCTCCTTTTTTATATAATTCATATTCATTATAATATATTTCATTATAAAAAACTTTAATTGTTAATGTATGATTGGAATTATTTGAAAAAATCATAGTTTTTTTATTTACTGTTTCAGGAGGTTCAAAAGTAAAAATAATTATTACTAAGAGTAAGATAATTACTCCAAGAAATATGATAGATATTTTCAAAATTCGCTTTATCATTTTGGGTTCCTTGCATTATTCAAATAATTTATATACTGCAAGTAAGTATGAAAATTATCTTTTCTACTGTTTTTGTTGACACTATTATAGCGTAAAGAAGTTGAACTATTGTATAAAGATCTGAAATATTCTGCTTGTGCTTCTTCGGATAACTTTTTAAATTTATTTTCTTTATCTGGATAAAAATATTGATTAGCTTTTATTTGTTGAACATGATCATAATAATAACCTAAATTTTTAAAAGCCATATATTTTCTTTTAATAGAATTCCATTCGGACAAGGTTCCAGTTTCAGAATTTTGGTTACTATATATATGCCAGCCTTCATGAATAATTGTTTCAGTATCACCAAATCCATAATCTCCGTTTTTTTTAAATCTACCTTCATATACATATACTATATTTCCTTCTGTATACATAACATCTTCCTTTTTCCTATTGGTTGCTTTTAAATATAAATTCGTAATTTCCCTTTTGAAAAATGATTGTTCGGTACTAGGTTTGATTTTGATAACGTCTGTGTTTAGTCGTTTTCCATAAATTAAGCTTAAAAGTTTCTTTTCGTAAAATGTTAAGCTACGTCCTTCGTTACTAATGTATGCACTCCTTTTATTATTTTCGGTGTCGATTTGACGATCATAATAATTAATTAAAGAACTGAATATATCTAAAGTTCCTTCTTTTAAAGAATTTCTAAAATCATCTACATTTCGATTACCATTCCCCAACGCAATTTTAATTAGTAGTTTTTGTTTGTTTTCTTCTGTAAGAAGTTTTCCTTGATTTTTTAATTCATCTATTATAAATTCATCAATATTATTAAATGGTTGTTCAATAGGATTTAACTTTTGATTTTTTATAGGAAGTTTTAGTTCATCTTGTAGATAAAAATCTTTAGGATCATAATTATGAACCCAAACCCTATTTTCCCCGACAAAATAGCTGTGAGTATTTTCCACTTCAAAGTTGTAAACTCCGACAGAGCTTACATACTTCTCTTTATTAGACTCGACTTCTATAATACCGGTTGAAGTGATTAATTTATTGCCGGCAAGAATATCTTTGGCTTCTGTCCAGCCCCTATTTTCTATATAGAATGGGTGGTTCCAGGTTGTCTCTATTATCTCCCCGTTAGATAAGCGGATTTCAAAAAGCGTATCTACCTCGTGATAATAAAGCTCGGTGACTTTTTTATACACAATCTTTCCGGAAGCCTCGTCTTTTGACAGCACCACATCCCCAACCTGTATATCTTCGATTTTTTTGAAACCGTTTTTTGTGGAGATTAGAGTCCCGGCCACAAAACAGGTGCGTTGGTGGTAGACGCCGTTTGCATCTACCCAGCCGTCGTCATCTACATTGCTTCCCTGTAAAATTTGCCAGGCATCGTTTGCATCACCTACAAATTTAGTCCATAAACTATCATCTTTGTTTTTTGACCAGCCGGAAGCTTCGTCATCTGTAGGAGGCATTTTTCCTGTATTAACAGCTTCCTGTATCAGCTCCTTATTCAAAGCCGAAATTTGCTTGGGAGTGAGGGAATCAAGGTCGTCACTAAGTCCCAATTTAGCAGCTATCTCTTTTGTTCGCTCTTTTCCGATTAGAGCAGCTATCTCCTCTGTTTGCCCCTTTTTCTTTTTATTTATAGCATCTGCAAGAGCCTGATCATTTTCAGTTCTGATTTGTTGTTCCAGAGTATTATTTACATAATCAGAAAGAATATTATTATTCATGAAGGTTCCGCTGTTATTCGTACTGATGATATTGGTTCCATTTATACTAAGGGAAGAGTTATACTTACCATCACTTCCCATACGAAATCCCAGCTGGGGAGTAATTCCCAGCAAAGGATCAATATCCTTACCTTCGCCAGGTGGTGCGATACGAGGCAGCGTTACTTTTACATCCAGACCCACCACATTTTTATTATCAGGTTTTTGATTAAACGGATCCAGAGATACATTATCTGCATCTTTACGGAAGGACTTCGACTGAAAGAAAAGACTCGGATTCACTCCGGGAGGAAGTTTCATTTCGGGACTTAAGAAGCTACCGAAGTTAAGATTCCCACCAACCGTTTTATTCGTCAAGTTTACATTGACTGAACCCGTATTTCCAAAATTGTAACCCATAGAAGTCGAACCTTTCCCATCTACATTCAAAGTGAAGTTTCCTTTAGAGGCACTGACGCCAAAACCAAACTTTTTCTTGTAGTTTATATCCCAGGGGTTTTTCTTGCCCGTCTCCGTCATGCTTATACTCAATGAACTCTGGGAAGAGGCTGACATGTTCAGCACTCCATTAAAAAAACCAACCAGGGCTCCTTTTGGTCCATTTTTAGAACCATCTACTGTTTTGAATATGAGGTTGGCAGCTTTGGCGTTTAAAGCGTTTTCAGCCGTAGTTCCTGACATGGTGGATAGATTGGGCATACTCGGTAAATTGGAAACTCCACCGGTTATCCAATTGCCTATACTGGAAGAAAAAGGAATATGCGAAAGTACGTTTTCAGCGACCCAGGTACCTGCTGAGGAAAGAGCATTCCCTACTGTATTTGTTATGGTATTTGTAACATTGGAGATGGCATTTCCCGCGGGACCGAGAAAACTTAAAGCCCCCATGGAAACAGCCGTAATAACGGCTGTCTGAACTGTTGAATTTATGGCCTGAATACGTTCTTCTTTATCCGATTTTTTTTGCTCGTAATTCCCTATTTTCTTATCCACAAAAGCTTTGGCTATTTTTGGAGAAAAACCAAATTGAGTTGCAAATGCAGAGGCTAATTGCTTTTTTGCCTCGTCTTTCATGAATTGCTCTCTACTCGGTTGGTGTTGATAGAAATCATTCAAATGACCCAGTCCAAATGAGCCGGTTGTAATATCCCTTGCTCCATCAATCAGACTTTCTGCACGAGCATTAGTTGTGAATGCTTGCATGGTATCAAATGCTGTATCAAGATTCTGAGGGTATACGGGTTTAGCATAAATCTGGTATAGCTTAATTTCGGGAATTGTTGCTTACAATTACCGGATTCTATAGCCTAGTTGGATTGAAAAATCCATTGGATATATAGGTATTATTCATCCCGGCAACACGATTTTTTAAATAAGTTCCGGAATTCATAGTATAACTCTATCATGCCTGGAGCTACCGATGACTCACCCGCAACTCTCCAACCCTTCCCTTACCTTTTGGATCTCATCTAAAGAAAGGCCTGTAACTTTTTGGATGGTCTCATTAGATAAGCCGGCCTTTATACAATTGATAGTGGTTTCCAGTTTTTCTTCTGCTTTGCCTTCCGCTTTGCCTTCTGCTTTGCCTTCCGCTCTGCCTTCTATCCTTGCAGTAGAAATAACATCTTTTTCTATAGCTGAATTCATCAGGTATTTTTCATAATCCAGTCTTTCCTGTTCACTCATATTGAGTATCTTTAATTTCTCTCTGGCTTTATCTATATTTCGTGAATGAAACTCGGTTTTGACTATATTGTTTTTCATCATATAGATCCATTCGTCTATATCTTCTTTCACTATGTCAGGATAGCGGTTTACCGAAATTATATAGTATTCTGGAAATATATTCTTTTTCTGAAATTTTATCCTTAGCTCACCGTCTACCATGGTCTCGACTTTTTCCCGTACATCCAATAGTTCATTTGTATGCATTCCGCGAATTTCGGTACTGCCATAATAGATGTAATCGGTGCCCCTACCCATATTAAAGTATTGCACACTCACAGATATGATTTTACTAATATTCGAATAGGCATCTCCCAGGCGAAAATGGTCGACTATGGTTTTCGAGACTCCAAAAAGCAATCGTTCCATAAAGTCAGATTCCGAGTCGCTCTGCACTTCTATGATGACCTTCCTATCTTTACTATCCCTGATAAGTACATCCACTCTATTATATTTTTGTGAGGCATTCTGCTGGTTACTCTCACTTTCTAATACTTCGAGAACGGTCACTTCTTCTTTTAATAAGGCGGAAAGAAAACCCTCGATTATATCAAAGTTTGCCTTATTTCTTAGCATGGTTTTGATTACCCAATCAAATCGAATCAATAGGTCTTTGTTTTTCATAGAAACTGCCTCAATTTCCAGTCTTTAAACAGGAAATCCGGGTTGTCAAGGAGAAAAAGCAGGTGAAAAGCGAATCTACGGAGACTCACCTACCTGTATGAAAATTCAGTTCTTGCAGGAAAATATCCTTGACTCTTAATTTCACAAACTGCAATCTTAACATCTGCTTATGATAAATGAAACTATTTACCACGAACTACTCAAACCAGGATTAAAAAAATGAAAAAGGGAATTTGTGAAAGGTGTGGTGAATATAGGTTTATCAATAAACATCATATTTATCCTAAAAAGTATTTCTTAGAAAAGGATAACAATGAAACCGTTGTATTATGCTTGGAATGCCATGCTGAAATTCATGAATTATTACCCGGGGAAAAGCAGGAAAAGAAGTTTTATATAGATTTCACCAATAAATTTATTGGCCTATTAATATTTTTCATTCTTTTCTCCCTATTTAGGATATTATTATGAAACAAATACAAATTGGAATATTAAAAATAGATTCCGGGAAATTATTATTATGTGACCCTCTATATCTGGAAGACTGGCAAAAAGAATCCAGGCCGACTAAACGAGAATATATCCATACAAAAACAGAACAAATTTTCACTTACGGAACGGATTTCCAGAACTATTCCGATAAAATAGGTGACAAAACTATTAAACAATTAATTCAAGATGGAACTTTGAAATTAAGAGATGTTGAGAATAATAATGATTTCTCATACCATGCAATCACTCAAAAACTGTCTAAACTGGGTTTTGCACAATTTGACTTCTCAAACGAAAATCCCGGTAAAGCAGTATCGATCCTTAGTGATGATGGCGAATATCCAGTTTTTGCCGAACTGGAGGAAGATAAACTCATAAAAGTTTGGATAGACTTCAGCTAATTCTTTCCCTTGTGTGAAAATTTCCTTGACTCTTACTTCCCTAAACTATAGACTTAACATCTGCTTATGATGGAATAACCAAAAGAATCCTTGACATATTTTTAGTTGCTTTCTATTTTCTTCCTACCATGCAGACATCTATTGCTCTTGAATTACCTGAATTGCACATTGACTTTGCTGCTATTTTAGAAGAAGCAAGGGGGTTTTTAAGAATTATCTATCCAAATTAGAGAATTTCACTATGTCCGGAGTATAGTCAGGTTTCCACTTTGGAAGGGAATGATAGTTATTGTTCTCTCTCCAACTCCTCCTGGGATAAACCGGTTTTTTGAGAGATTTCCGAGATAGGCATCCCGCTTTTTTTAAGTATTTTTGCAAAATCCAACATTGCGTTTTTGCTCTTCTCTAAAGCTTTATCCTTCTCTTCCAGAGCTTTATCCTTTTCTTCCAGAGCTTTATCCTTCTCTTCCAGAGCTTTATTCTTTTGCTCTATAGCTTCTTCTCTTTCCTGAATTTGCCTTGCCATTGACTTGAAAGAGGACTCTATTTCATTCTCAATTTCTGCTTTTTTTCGTAATTCTTCTGATACCCCCGCCATTTGCAAACGATGGACAATCTTCTTTAAAATATCAAAATCAAGCATTGTATCAGGAAAGCTGATTATAAACCTCTCTGAATCAATTCGGGTCTGGTCAAAGATGGAGAGTAAAGCTTCTAATTTTGTTTTTACTCCTTCTTTCAAAAGGTGAATCTGGATAAGGTATGTGTCATGACTGAGTGATTCAATAAAGGCATTTTTTACATTTAATTTCTGACCTGTAAACCGATTGTAATAATCTCTTTTCACATAAGTAGCAGCAGGTAGATTTTCATCGAGGGGATAGCCCAAGAAATATATGGTGATAATAGGATAATTGTCTTTATCTTTGGAATACCTTTCACCGAGATAATTACGAAACCTACGTAAATCATCAAAATATTTCCCTTTTTGCATTTCTATGAGCACTTTTTTGGTGCCGGTTTTGGTTTTGATGACAGCATGAAAGTCCATCCGCAAAACGGTAAATACAAACTCTTTCATCTGCACTGTGTTTTCCTGCGGCTGCAAGGCTAATTCAATAATTTCCTCGTCTATGATTGTGCCGATAAACTCTCTGGCTATTTCATTGTCTTCGAGCATATATTTGAAAAACACATCATAAATAGGATTAGCTATCAGCATGGTATACTCCTATTTTTTAGACTATTTTCTGTTGTTTCAAATGCAAGAAATATATTGGAACGGAAATTCAGGAAGTAAACAAGCACTTGTTTGCCTGCGATTAAGAAAAATTTCCCTATTTTTTTAAATGGATAATTATCAGACCCAAGTAGGAAATCAAATAATCGTGACGAAAAGCATAGTTTATTTCTTTTCCCTTCCCATAAAATTAGTTGCTATTACACATAATTTTTAAAACTATAGACCTATGGAGTATGTAGAGATTGCCGGGATGAAAGTCCCCAAATTTGAAAACACCGGGAAAATCCCCGTGTATCCTTCTAATTTCATTGAGACCGAGACCAGCCTGAAAAACCTCAGAAATGTCCTGTATCCCCTTTTAGAGGGTTATCCGGTGCTTTTAGTAGGAGACGCCGGGGTTGGAAAAAACGCTCTTATTTATTATATTAACGCTCGAAGAAACCATCCGACAATTCGTTTCAGCTTCAACGAAGATACACTTCCGGAAGATCTGATTGGTTCCTACAGGCTTTTGATGGATGGAAAAGGTTTTGAGTGGGTAAATGGACCTCTCATTTCGGCCCTGCGTTCCGGTTCCACGTTTGTGGCTGATGAAATGAATCTCTGTTCTCCATCGGTTATTAAGCGCTTCGCTTCGGTTTATGAATCGAATTATATTAATATGCTGGAAGGTGATGGTTCCAGGGTATCAGCAAAAAATGGTTTCAACTTTGTTGGAACTCAGAACCCTGCTGAAGGCTTTGAAGGTCGTAAGTCTCTACCTTTTGAAATTACAAGACATTTTGCCACCGTCTATATAGATGAATACCCTCCTTCTGAAATTTATTATATTCTAAAAAAACTATATCCGGATCTGGCCGAATCCCTTATCCAGACCTGTATCCGCATTACTATGGAAACGGAAAAACGGGTAACCTCCGGTGTCTTAGGTAAAGGAGATCTGGAAAAATACCACTTTAACTTGAGAACTTTAAAGAAAGCCTGTAGTCGATTAAATACTTACGATCCGAGTTCAAAACAGATTTTTTATAGAGAATTAGAAAACCTTTATGTAGAGCCTTTTCGACAGGAAGAAGATAGAAGAAGACAGGCTCAGCTTTTACGAGACGAACTGCAGGTCAAAGATAATCTTGTTCCGGTTGAAATCAGCTTTTTTGTCAAGGATAAAACTCTCTATTGCAATGATAAAGAAGTTCGAATTGAAAACGAAGACAGGGCTAAAAACTTATTAAACGCCATCCCTCTTACTTCTAAAATCCGTTTATTCTTAGAAAAAGTATTAACTGCCGTTCAGATGAAAGAAAACATCCTCATCGAATACGGAGAAGAAGACGATACCAACTTTTTATTGCCTCTTTTATCCGAACTTTACGGAGAACGTCTGGAAATCATTCATCTTTCCAAGGGTATTCATACCTCTGATATCCTCGGCTCTCTAAAACCGCTTGAAGATGGAAATATCAAGTGGATAGATGGACCTTTAAGTCGGGGGATACGTAACGATTCTACTATTGTGATTACAGCACTTGAAGCAGCCGGTGCAGAACTCATAGAGAAGTTAAACATGCTCCTAGATGATGCTCGTTCCCTGTCCCTGCCACCGGAAAGTGGAGAAGAACATCCTATTTCCCTGCAAAACAATACTGTAATTTATGCCTGGAAGCTCTTCCGTAAAACCAAGTCTACAGCTACCATTTCACGGGCTTTTAGAAACCGCTTCACTGCCATCATCTTTCCTAAATTAGAAGATTCAGATTCACTAACAGAAATCCTCGAATTTTATCTGCCGGAAATGGAACTCATTTCTCTCATGGTAGAATTCCACATAAAGCTTAAGGATCTTTCTCACAGAAGGGTTATTGGCTCTGCAAACCTGAATCCTTATATCTTCGGACTTTCCAACTTACTTCGCTGGAAAGACCACATTCTTCATAATAACCATCCGGAATCGGAAAAACTTAAAGAAAGCATTGTGCTTGGAGGACTTATCTACTACATCAACCAGATAAGCGATCCCAAAGAACGGTATAACATGCAAAGGATTTTGGAACAGGGTATCAAGAACCGAAAGTTTCCGGAAGACCTCTATGAAAAAATAGAGAGTAAAAAAAAAACCTATACGATAGCTACTGATATCGAAAAAAAGCGCTGGTGGGATCCTGAACTTCATAAGCGGGATCCCAATACAGGAAAAGCAAAGCTTCGTAATTCCGGGAATCCTTTAAAAAAAGGAATTGAAATCGACACACCGGAAACAGGAGGAGAGACCAAAGAAGGTGCCGATGCCTGGTATGGTAAGGATACCAGGGGAAATATGGGACAGGGAGAACCCGGAGGCGGTGGTGGTGCCTGGGGTTACAGAACCGAAGAACTCTATAAGCAATTCCTTGCAAAACGAAAAATTCTCTGGAGTTATACGATAGACGTTAGTCTCAAAGAATATAAGGAAATCTTTGGAAACCAGTTGGACGACGTCGAGCTTAACCTCGAAAAACTCTTTGACCCGGAAATTGATATTACCCGCATGTACCAAAACGAAGGCAGAAGAATTGACACCCGTAAGTACATCTCTTTTAAGAATGGCCGCGGAGATACCAGAGTTTTTGATAAAACGATCATAGATAAAAAAGAAGAGAAACTTAAAGGTGTTGAAGTAGTATTTCTGGTCAGCAAGTCCAGACGTATTTTTAATTTTGAATATTCGGTGGCTAATCTTTCCGCACTTTTAAGTAGTTGCCATATTATGAATGTGCATAATGTGCGTTTTGCAGTTCACAGCTATTCTGACAGGAAAAATTTAAAAGATAAGATAGACTTAAGTTGCATCAAAAATTATGAAGAAGAATACGATGATGCAAAGGAAGAAGAATTATTTCGCTCTTTATGTACAGATTGGCAGGGTGATTCGGTTTATGAGTATATTCTTTTGGAAAACTGCGAACGTTACTTCACTTCAGAATCTAATACAAGAATTATTGTAATGATTTCAGACTTTCGCGGACAAAGAGGAAAAATGTATGTGGAAGACGAAATCGCCTCCATGGAAAACCGCAAGCTTAAAGCCGAAGTTTTAAAGAACATGAAAAAATCATATATTTTCCTCGGGGTCGGACTCGGTACCCGCGAAATAGCAAAAGAATTATTCCATGATTATGTTCAAATTAATCCTGATAATTTTTCAAACATGCCGAACCTTATTGGAGGAGAACTTTCTAGATTAATTTTAACCCATCATAGCACTGTTTAATGATTCTGCTTGTCGAAAAATGGGGCTTTAAAATTATGGTCTAATCTGCGGGTACTATCATGGGAAAGAAGAATAAAAAAGAGGATAACTCCGGTCTGGTTGCAGTAAATAAGAAAGCCGGTTTTAACTTTGAACTGTTGGAGTTCTTAGAGGCCGGTATTGTACTCACAGGTTCCGAGGTTAAAAGCTGTCGAGAAAAAAAGGCGAACCTTACCGATGCCTTTGCTAAAATAAAGGGAGGGGAAATCTTTTTGGAAAGTTTTCACATTACTCCCTATGTTAACGGTGGCTATGCCAATCATCCGGAATTAAGAGCCCGTAAGCTACTTTTACATAGAAAAGAAATCGATAAGTTAGAGCGTAAAGTAAAAGAAAAAGGTCTGGTGGTTGTGGCAACAAAAGCCTATTTCAAAGAAGGTAAATTTGTTAAAATCCAGATTGCTCTTGCAAAACCGAAAAAACAATACGATAAGCGCGATGATCTACAAAAGCGTGATTCCCAGAGAGAAATCGATAGGGCATTAAAGAATAGGAGTCGGTTTTGAACGCTGTACCTAAAGTAACGATTGTGGGAAGACAAAATGTTGGAAAGTCTTCTTTATTTAACCTCCTGAGTAAAACCAAGCTTGCTATTACCCATGACTATCCCGGTGTAACCAGAGATATATTAGAAACTACTATTAAACGAAAAGAATTTCAGACACAATTCGTTCTCTGTGACTCCCCCGGTCTGGATCTGGAAAAAACCGATGAGCTCAGTACAAACATTATTCGTCGAGCAGAAGAACAACTAAACAGCTCTGATTTGATTGTCTTCGTTTTAGATAAAACAGAAGTAACTGAGTATGATTACAAGCTTGCCGAATTATTTATGAGGGATAAGAACTTTCAAAAGAAAGACATTATTTACTGTGTAAACAAAGCGGATAAGGAAGAAGATGATCTGGATCTTGAACTATTTTATCGCATCGGTCTTCCGGAAATTCTACCGATTTCTGTAAAAGGTAGAAGGAATATCAAGCTTCTTATTGAGAAGATGAATTTCTTTTTAACCTCTCGCACAGGAAATGCAGAAAAGAATATAGACTATAGTATTAGTATCATTGGCAAACCTAATTCGGGTAAGTCCAGTTTATTAAACGCCCTTTCAGGTCAGGAAAGAGCAGTGGTGAGTAATGTTCCCGGCACCACAAGAGATTCAATTAATTTTATCCTGACTCACAAAGAGAAAGTAATCGAAATTATTGATACTGCCGGAATTCGTAAACAGAGCAAGGTTTCCAAAGATAAAATTGAGTTTTTATCCTTTAACCGAACTATTAAAACTATCGAGTCTTCTAATATAGTAGTTCACATGATAGACGCAGAAAAAGGTGTAGGAGAATTTGATAAAAAAATCTTCGGTCTCATTCGAGAAAAGAAAAAGCCCCTACTCCTTGTCATTAATAAATGGGATCTGATACAGGAGAAAGACAGTAATACTTTTGAGAAATACAAGAAACACATCATTTCTCGATTTTTTGCCTTAAAAGAAGTTCCAATAATCAGTATCAGTGCAACTCAGAGGCAGAGAATATTCAGGGTCTTAAATGAATGTGATGAAATACATCGTAAATTAAGTTTCAAAGTAAGTACTTCTAAGTTAAACCAGGATATACAAAAGTGGATGAGTGAAAATAAGATGATAGGGATCATGAAGCGAGCCCCTAAACTCTATTACAGTACACAGGTATCCACCAGTCCTTTCAAGGTACTATGTTTTGTAAACGATGAAAGCCTATTCAAAAAACCCGTATTAACTTATCTAAAAAAGAGAATATTAGAAGAATACGATTTAAAAGGCTTCGATGTAGAAATAGAAATTCGTCCCCACAGGAAAAAAAGATAATGTTTTACATAGCTCTGGCTATATCTTTCCTGCTCGGAGCTATTCCTTTTGCCTACCTTATCCCTAAACTCAAAGGAATTGATATACGAAAAGTAGGAAGTAAAAATCCGGGTGCAACGAATGTACGAAGAGTTCTGGGATGGAAATTCGGCATGTTAGTTCTTATTCTGGATATATTGAAGGGTATGCTCGCTATTTACTATATAACTTATTACTGTCCTGAAAAAACTATCGATCTTACATCGGCACAACTTTTAGCAGGCTTCCTATCTATTATTGGGCATACTTATAGTCCATTTTTAAAATTTAGAGGAGGAAAAGGAGCAGCGACTTCCCTCGGTGTATTTCTTTATTTAATTCCTGTCCCTACTCTATTGGCTATTTTTACTTTTATCTTATCCTTAAAACTTTTTAATTTTGTGTCTCTTTCTACAATCATAGCTTCGCTCTCCCTACTCGTCTGGTATTTCTTTTTGTATTATACTTCTTTCTTGCGCGGATATTCAAATATAATGCTATCGGTAATTATAGTTATTTTACTTTTAATCATTATTCGGCATAGAACGAATATTCGAAGATTGTTAGATGGAACTGAATTGAAATATAGAGATAAAAACAAAGATAAATAAGACAAACTTGTTATTTGCAGATATATGAAGATATAACTTCCAGTAGTTCTTCTTTTGTAAAAGGTTTGAATATATGAGAATTCATTCCGGCCAGGAGACATTCCTGAATGCTATCCTGGGTAACATTGGCTGTTAAAGCTATAATAGGTAAATTTATATATTTATCTAATTTCCGAATCTGTTTTGTTGCTTCGATACCATCCATAACCGGCATTTGTATATCCATTAGAACTAAATTTATATTCTCATTTAATTCCTGAATGGCCTCCTCACCATTAGAAGCCAGGCTTACATTAAAACCCATAGATAAAAGAATTTTCTTGGCTATTAATTGATTAATTTCATTATCTTCTACTAATAAAATATTCTGCTCTTTACAATTTTCAAGTAATTTAACTTTTTCGTTTTTTACGATCATCGAATTACTTTCCTGGATATAAAACTCTGTGGGAATGTAAAATGAAAAGGTACTCCCTATTCCCTGAATACTATCCACTACGATATCTCCTCCCATCATATTTACTAATTTTTTTGAAATTACAAGCCCGAGTCCGGTTCCACCATATTTTTTTGTAGTCGAGTTCTCTGCCTGCACAAAGGCTTGAAATAGTTTCTCCTGTTGCTTTTGTTCTATTCCGATACCACTATCACTTACAAAAAAATTAAGTATGCAACTTTTCTCATCCAGCTTTTGAAATTTTACAATAATTCTAACTTCTCCTCTTTCTGTAAATTTAATTGCATTCCCTACTATATTCAATAGGACTTGCTTTAATCGTAAGGAATCAATCAGGAAGAAGTATAAACGAATCTCATCATCGAAAGACATAGAAAAAGAAAGTTTTTTATTCCTTGCCTTCGTTTCATTTAAAACACTTACCTCATATATAATTGTGTAAATTGATACCTTTTCTTTATTAAGTTGCATTTTAGCTTCTTCTATTTTTGATATATCTAATATATCATTCACAAGTTGTAGTAAGGTAGAACTGGCTATTTGAATTTTATGAATGTATTCTAACTGTTCAGAAGAAAAATTATCTTTTGAAATAATTTGAGAAAAACCTAAGATTGCATTAATTGGGGTTCTTATTTCATGACTCATATTGGCTAAAAATTCACTTTTTGCTTTATTGGCTTTTTCTGCCTTTAATTCGGATTCTTTACGAGCAATGTTTTCTTTGCTCAGTAAGAAGAATAAAATAGTCAAAGCAAAACTTATTATTATTCCAACAAGTCTCAGTATCTTCGAAAAAAAAGAAGGTTTTTTCCATTCCTCTTTTAATTGAAAAGCAAATAAGAGTTGTATATTAGAAAGCTGTAAGGGTAATATAATGCTTTCATTTCGAAAAAATTCATGCTTACCGTACATAATCTTTCCGTTTACCATAAGTCCCAGATTAGCTTTGTTATTCACCTTTTTCTTTAACTCTTCAAATTTTAGAATATCATAATTTATTACAATACTAAGAATTCCCCAATAAGTACTATCTTTTAAGAAAACCGGAATTCTATAAATGAAAGCCCGTCCTCCTTGAATCAAATGTATGGGACCTATAATCCTAGCCTGTCGTAGACGAATCATATCTTCTATATCGGGCCATTGATCAGCTTGTTTTTCATAGTTTAAGCCCAGGGCTTTTTCATTTCCTCGCAAAGGGTATAAGTATCGAATGATATTATTAGGTGCAAGACCGATGTTGCGTACATATTTACCCTGCTTATAAATAACCTCCAGCATTTCATTAATTAACTCTTTATTTACAACCCCCTTACTTGCAAGAATATAGCTTATGAGACCTGAGGTAAGATGTATTTGAGAGTTTAATTCTGTTTCGATTTTTACACGAAATTCGGAAGCTGTATAAAATATTTCTTTTTGAATTTTTTCCTGATCAGCTTCTGATTGTAACTTAAATACAAATTCGGATCCAAAAAAACAGAAAACAAATAAGAGTAGGCTTAGAAGCCGTATACTCCAGATAGATTTAAAGAAATAATGCATAGAATAAATTTATTACAGATTATACCTGAACCTTAACATTACAGGCAAGTTACTTTCTATACATAAATTGAATACTTAAAATAAAAAAAGGCACCCTTTTCAGGATGCCTTCTACTGCTGGTTTTTGTAAAAACCTGATTATCTGAGAAGTTGAAGAACAGATTGAGGTCTTACGTTAGCCTGGGCAAGCATAGCAGTTCCAGATTGAACAAGGATCTGGTTTTTAGTGAAAGATACAGATTCTTCAGCCATATCAGCGTCCCTGATCCTGGATTCAGAAGCCTGAATGTTTTCATAAGCAACCATTAAGCCTTTTGTAGCATGCTCAAGTCTGTTTTGGTATGCACCAAGGTTAGCTCTTTGTTTGTTAACTTTGTAAAGAGCGTCATCCAGAGTAGCAATAGCTTCGTTTGCTGATTCTGCAGTAGAGAGAGTAAGCATTGTTCCATCTGCTCTTTTTAGACTCAGGGCTGCTGTAGTCATAGTAGAGATGTAAACTCTTTCTCTCTGATGCTGGTTTGCACCAACATGGAACCACATAGAAGAAAGTTGAGATCCTCTGGCAAAGTGACCTTGAAGAAGAGCCATTTTGTTAAATTCTGCCTGAGAAGCGATTCTGTCGATTTCATCGATTAACTGAGAAACTTCAACTTGAATCATTTGTCTGTCTTCAGGAGTGTAAATACCGTTAGCAGCCTGAACAGCCAGAACTCTCATTCTTTGCAGAATATCGCCTGTTTCATTCAGGTATCCTTCAGTAGTTTGGATCATGGAAATTCCATCTTCAGCGTTTCTCTCAGCCTGTCTTAGACCTCTGATCTGGCTTCTCATTTTTTCAGATACAGCAAGACCGGAAGCATCGTCACCAGCTTTGTTGATTCTCATACCGGAAGAAAGAACGGACATGTTTTTAGAAACTTCGTCGTTTTGGAATTTCAGTGTTCTATGTGTGTTGATCGCGGATAGGTTGTGATTAATGATCATTAGTTTCCTCCATGAAACTTTTGTTTATGTTTTTTTTACCAAAGGCATCCTGCCTTTTGGTTTATAGTATTCGACAGTTTTTAATTTGTCTACTTAATAATCGGTTTCAGGAGGGTCAGAATTAATTCGAAGTTTTTATACAAAAATCATTAAAATTTAAGCTCATATAAAAAGAAATACCCATTTTTCAGGTGTATACAGAATTACAAAAAATTAAAAAAAATTTATTTTTTTCCCTTTCAATTCTATTTTCGTAGAGTTTTACAAAATCGATTATACACTTTTTTTCTAAAACATCCTTTTTTTAGAAAAATTATTAGAAATTTTGGGAGAAAACGGAGGAGAAAACCGGGATAAATCCCGGTTAGATAATATTCAGATGTTTATCGAGATTTGCAATTTTTAAGATGGTCATGATTTCATGGCTTATGTTTTTGATTTTTAAAACACCACCATTATCTGCGAGGTATTTTTGAGAATTAAAAAGAGAGCCGATTCCTGAAGAGTCAATATAGACATTTTCACCCAGATCAAGAATGATTTCCTTATGCCCTTCATCAGCTAACTTTGTTATCATTTCTTTAAGCTGAATCGCATTTTTTAGGCTAATATTACCTTTCAAATGTATTGTGCAGACTGAATCCTGAATTTCTACTCTAGTATCTAACATGTTCCCCATCACTTTATTTGTTTCTGTTTTATTGTAAACCAGAAAACGTATTTAAATTAAGTTTATTTACTTTGTTTAAAAATACAAATCTTTTTCTAAAAATAATAGTAAAGCAAAAATTTCTTCTTGCACTGATTAGTGTTTTAATTAGCTTATAAATCCAATGAAAGTAAAGTTTTGGGGAGTAAGGGGCTCTATTGCAGCTCCTCTTACAGCTACAGCTATTAAAAAGAAAATTAAGCGTATACTTTCACTGGCTAAACCCTCTGATATTCAGAGTGAGACTTCTATCGACCGCTTTTTAGAGTCTTTATCTTTTTCTACTCGAAGTACTTTTGGTGCAAATACAACTTGTGTAGAACTACGGGATAAAGATGAAAATGTGATCATTATCGATGGTGGGACAGGCCTTAGAGAGTTAGGAAATTCTCTTTTAGGAAAGGGTTTTTTGGAAGGGAAAGGTTTTGCACACTGGTTATTTACACATTCCCACTGGGACCATATACAGGGAGTTCCTTTTTTTGTTCCACTCTACATTCCGGGTAATCATTTTGAATTTTTTACCTGTGTTCCCGGCATGGAAGATAGGCTTAGATACCAGCAAAACGAAAAACATTTCCCGGTACCTTACGAAGGATTTAATGCTACCCGAAATTTCACTTATATGCAGGAAGGGCAGTTGTATAAATTGGGTGAAAATATTACTGTCGCTTCGAAAGCGGTTCGTCACCCCGGAGGAAGCTTTTCCTATAAATTTATAGAAGAAGGTAAATCCTTCATTTTTTGCTCCGATGCGGAGTTCAATATTGATGAAATGGAAAACATTGAATCCTATATAGAATATTTCCAGGATGCAGATGTCCTTGTTTTTGACACCCAGTATACATTTGAAGAATCTTTGAATAAAATTGACTGGGGACATAGCTCAGCTTCTATTGCTACGGATATCGCCTTAAAAGCCGGTGTAAAAAAACTTGTTATGTTTCACCATGATCCCTCCTACGATGATGAAAAATTAGATACTGTTTATTTAAGAGCCCTGAACTACAAGCATATGTTTGATAGAAATAACGAACTCGAAATCATTATGGCCTACGAGGGCCTGGTTCTGGATATTTAAAATCGCTTTTTTCTATATAAAATTATTACATTCGGAGGAACAATGACTGAATTTATTATTGGGATTGATGCAGGGACAACAGGGATAAGAACTTTTTGCTTTGATAATAAAGGTAAAGTTCTATCCATGGCTTACGAGGAATTTACTCAAATATTTCCCAAGCCGGGTTGGGTAGAACATGACCCTATGGAAATCTGGGTAAAAACGGAAAGGCTCATTTCTCAAGCTATAGAGAAGGGAAAACTTAAACAAAAAGATGCTGTAGCTATTGGAATTACCAATCAGAGAGAGACGACTGTCCTATTTGATAAAAATACAGGAGAGCCTGTTTATAATGCTATTGTCTGGCAATGTAGAAGAACTACTCCTATCTGCGAAGATTTGAAGAAGAGTGGTCTGGAAAAAGATTTTCGTAAAAAAACCGGTCTTGTAATAGATGCCTATTTTAGTGGAACTAAGATTCAATGGATATTGGATCATGTGAAAGGGCTTAGAAAAAGAGCAGAAAAAGGCGAAATACTTTTCGGAACTATCGATACCTGGCTTCTCTACAAGCTTACCGGTGGGAAAAGTCATAAAACCGATTATACAAATGCTTCCCGTACCCTGATTTATAATATCAAAGATTTAAAATGGGATAAAGAACTCTTAGAAGCATTAAAAATACCGGAAAGCATTTTACCGGAAGTCCAGTCCTCTCGCTCAGAATTTGGCTTAACGAACGGGGTTAAAGGTTTAATCGATGGTATCCCTGTTACTTCTCTCGTTGGGGACCAGCAGGGAGCCCTATTTGGACAGTTATGCACAAAAGTTGGAGAAGCCAAAAATACTTACGGAACGGGCTGTTTCCTTCTGTTTAACATAGGAGACGAATTCCAGATTTCTAAAAATGGATTGGTTACCACCCTTGCCTGTTCCGGTAAAGGAAAACCTGTTTATGCACTGGAAGGTTCTATCTTTATTGGTGGTGCGGTGGTTCAATGGTTACGTGATTCCATGAAGTTTTTCCCAAATGCTTCTGACTCAGAGCAGATCGCTACAAATGTAGGTTCTTCGGATGGAGTCGTTTTTGTCCCCGCTTTTGCAGGGCTCGGTGCACCACACTGGGATATGAACGCAAGAGGAGCGATATACGGGCTTACCCGAGATACTACTCCTGACCAGATTGTCCGTGCAGCTTTGAAGTCTATAGCTTTACAATCTTATGAATTAGTTCAGGCCATGGAAAATGATACAGGTAAAAAACTGAAAAACCTCAAGGTTGATGGAGGAGCCACCAGCAATAACTTCCTGATGCAATTCCAGGCGGATATATTGAATACAAAAGTTTTACGCCCGGATAATATTGATACTACTGTATTAGGTGCTGCTTATCTTGCAGGTTTACAAACAGGATTTTTTAGTTCTGTTGACGCTTTAAAAAAAGAAATGGTACAATTTAAAGAATTTGAACCTCATATGAAAAAAGCTAAGCGGGAAGAAGAAATAAAAGCCTGGAATGAAGCCATCAAAAGAACTAAATCTTTTTGAGATATACTTAAATTTTATTAAGAAGCGTGCATTAACACACGCTTCTTTACAATTTTCGATTAGAGGTATTTATGAATTTAAAAAATTTTTTTATTATCCTTACCCTACTCTTTTCTTCTTTCTTTTCATCTCTTTACGCTATTGAAGAAAAAGATTTTGTAGGGATGTGGGAAGGAATTGATCAACAGGGAAGAAAAGTAGCCTTTTTATTTCAGAAAGAAGGTTATCTAACCATTATTACGAGTAAAAAAGTAATAGGTGGACAGGCAGGTACGGAAGATGGACTCAAGACTTCTTTCAAATACAGTTTTGATGCTAACCAAAACCCTATTCATCTCGACTTTTCTCAGACCAAAGGAGAAAAAACTGAAACCGTGAAATTGCTTGCCAGATTCATTGACCCTTACAGACTTTTGCTGTATGGTGAAGGCGATGCGAATAATCGTCCGGCAAAGATTAATTTCAATGACAGTAAAAACCTGGTCATCTTATTTAAAACCTATTGATAACTTTCTGTCCTTCTTACTCTAACCGGGTGGCAAAGCCCGGTGTATTTTCTTTTTTATCCCTCCTATCTCTCAGTTTATTTGTTTTATCCTGTAAACATACACCACATAAGTATTATGATACTTTAATTTTTCATTCTCAATCCGCTAAATCTTACTATAAAGCCTCTGAATCTGAACTCAAAATATATTCCAGTTCTCCCGGCCATAAAAATATAAAACCCGAAATTGTAATCTTCAAAGAAGAATTTACGACTTTTCAAAATCTGTTTAAATATTTCGAAGAAACAGAGCTAAGAGATATTTATTTATCCAAGAAATCTCAAAAATTATCTCCTGCTATTATTAATGAGCTGAATAGAAGAAAAGAAAAGCATGAAGACTGGAAAGAGAAACAAAAAAGGAGAGGAGGAGAACTCGCCGGTTTAAAAGTTGCCATCGATCCGGGACATACAGGCATTGATCAAGATACTGCTATTTTAGAAGACCGATATATTCGTATTCTATCTCCTGATAAAAAAGAATACTTTTTTTATGAAGCCAAGCTTGCCTTCCAGACTGCTTATATCTTGAAAAAAATGTTGGAAGATAGAGGGGCTACAGTGCTTCTCACCAGACAACAAAATGGAGATACGGCTTTTGGAAAAAGCTTTTTAGAATGGAAAAAATCAGATAAAGAATTTTCTTTAAAAAAATCTCTGGATGAAGGGAAAATTACCGACAAGGAATATCGTTTTTTATTAAATGCTAAGGATAGAAAACTCTTCCATGAATATTTTAAACATATTGAATTAGAAAAAAGAGCTGAACTCATTAATGATTTTCATCCGGATTTAAGTGTTATCATTCACTTCAACATAGATGAAGAAAGTTGGAGGGGGATAAAAAAAATACCCAAATTTTTTCCTATTTCGAAAAATAATTATAGCATGGTATTTATCCCCGGATGTTTAGATAGGGAAACCTTACAGTCTCTTCAAGGTAGAATCGAGCTTTTAAGACTACTGTTGACTGAGGATATGCCACAATCGATTAAACTGGCCTCATCCCTGGAAGAACAATTTAAAAAGGAATTGAAAATTCTCCCGGTTCCTAATGGTTATAATTTATCCTATCTAACTAAATTTAGTTTGTATTCCGGTAAAGAAGGAGTTTACTCAAGAAATCTTCGTCTGACCCGTTTGATTCATGGTCCTATTGCTTATGGAGAGAGCTTATATCAGGATAATGAAAAAGAATATCCGGAACTATCTAAAGAGACTTATGATTTTTTCGGAATAAAAACTTCTAAAAGAATATGGCAGGTAGCCTTTGCCTATTATCAAGCCATATTAAATTATCTTTCCAAAAAGGATACAAATGTTACCCTGTTATGCCTGCCAGCATTCAGATGCTGAACGTAAAAATAAGGGATTTTTTCGTTGGAAAGGTGAAAATCTCCCTCCCCTATATGAAAAAGATCCATCTCATATCGATTTATTAGAGCAATATAATATTCCTTTTATTTTTGACATCCATACACATTTTTTTCCGGAATACATTATGAGATTAATCTGGAAATGGTTTGATAAAGTTCAATGGGATATTGCTTATCGTTTTTCTACGGAGAAACGCCTGGAGGAGCTTAAGAAAAATCGTGTTTCCTATTTTACGAGCCTAAATTATGCTCACAGACCGAATATGGCAGAAATGCTAAATCTCTGGGTTTATGAAAATTGTCTTCAAATTCCGGGTATGCTGGCTTTCGGAACTTTCTATCCGGAAAATGGAGTTCTAAGATATACAAAAAAAGCTGTTGAAGAGTATGGATTGAAAGGTTTCAAACTTCATTGTGAGGTTTCCAAATTGAATTTGAATCTTCCGGAGCTCCATTCTGTTTTTTTATATCTGGAAGAAAAGCAAATTCCCCTTGTTATACATACGGGAACGGCTCCCTTAAAGGGTGAGTTTACAGGTATCTCATATTTTGCTCCCTTTATGCAAACATTTCCGAGACTAAAAGTAATTGTTGCACACATGGGGGCGGCAGAAATAGAAGAATATGCAAATCTTTTTGCTATTTATCCAAACCTGTATATGGATACTACTATGGTTTTTGTGGACTTTTTAGCAACCGGTGAATCAGTAGATGAGGTATTTTTTCTCCTGGAAAAATACAGTGAACGTATTTTCTTTGGCTCTGATTTTCCGAATATTCCCTATTCCTATAGTCATGCAGTGAAAAGTATATTAGAAAAAAATATAAGCAAAAAAACAGCTCAAGAGATATTCTACAAAAATGCTATCAAATTCTTTACTATTCGGGAGTTCGTATGAAGCTTCAAAACAAAATTTTCCTCTCTTTCCTTCTCAGTTTTATGGTTTTACAAGTAACTTGTAAATCTTTTTTTCGAAAAGACCTTCAAAAATTCGACAATACCATTCAGGGCTTCGAACAATTTGATCTGTATACCAAACGTAACTTTTTGGGATACGTAAAAGATAAGAATGGCTTTTCACCGGGTATGGTTTATGAAGGAATGGTAAAAAAAGATAAACCCGAAGGCATTTTTAAAAAGAAGTATGATTCGAGAACTAAGCTCGGAGCCTCGGCAAGAGTTCAGGGAATGTTTTCCTTTGGAACTAAGCTGGATCTAATAGAAGAAGTAGAAATTGAACTAATAAACCCTCGTGTGGAAACTTTAGAAAATCCTAAAATATTAAACTCTTTTGCAAATGATGAAAATATGAAGAAGATGAAGTATATTTCTTCTGTTATGTATGCAGATGAAGTTAAAGTAAAGTTAAAAACCCAAAAAGGAGTCGATTTTGATGCGAAGGCCTATCTAAATCAGCAATTACCGGGTTTGCAGGTGGGTGTAGAAAACAGTATCCAAAAAGGAGAAGAGGAATTTACTTTCTGGAAGGATGTCTATATTGGCTATCAACTCAGAAGTTATGATGGAAAATTTGTTCCGAGTGAAAGTGAAACAAAGATGAAAGTCGTTGTTCTACCCTTTGAATCCAATAATAAAGAGAAGGAAGAATATCAAACATTTTTGCAAATGGCCACCGTATCTGTTTTACACGAACTACAGGTAAGCGTTCAAGAGCGAAGCAGCAAACAGAAAGAGTTGGAATCTAAATATATGGAAGATATATCTATTGTCAATGAACTCAGTGCCAATACTCTACTTTCCGGTAAACTTTACTTCGCCGGTAACAAAGCCAAGATTTACTGTGACTTAAAAGATAAATATGGTGAAGTTATTCAGGGAAGTCATATCGACTATACAATAAACCTTGAAGGAAAGGATGTATTTGTAGTAGAAGAAGAATGGAAAAAACTTCTTTTGGAAAAATATAATTTTCTGGCTCCCGAAACAAAAAATGTAGAAACTAAACCTTCCAATTTTGCAACTAGCAACGAAGAAGCTTACATTTCCTATATTAAAGGTAATGAGAAATATCTTGAAATGAGTGAAAAGAGCCTGGAAGAATCTGAAACCCTTCTAAAAAAAGCAATAGAACTGGATCCCAAGTTTTACAAAGCTCATGCCCTACTCTCTGAAGTTTATTCTTCTCGCTACTACCTTTACCACGTTTATAATGAAAGTAGCTATGAAAAGTATAAATCTCTATCAAAAGAAGCAGCACAGAAATCTTTAGCACTTGCAGCTAATGAATACAAACCCAACCGTGCAATGGCTCTTTATTATGACCTTATTGAAGAAAACTCGAAAGAATCTAAAAAATACTTTGAAAAAGTTTTAAAAGTTAAACCGGAAGATGCCCTATCTAAAGTATTTTTAACTTTTATAAATACTATAGATAAACAAAACTTCGAAACCAAGCAGGAAATGTTAGATGCCTATAACCTGAACCCCAACCTGTTTTATTCCAACCAGTTATATGGCTACTGGCTACAAAAATTTAATGCTATGGAAGAAGCCAAAGAGAAATACGAGAAAGCTGTAAGCATTTTTCCTTCTATTTTAAATATCTACGTTTTGCTTGCCAGCATGTATGATAGTGAAAAACTATATAATAAATCCTTAACTTATCTCGAAGAAGCCAACAAAAAAGTACCTAATAACCTATATTTACATACCTGGCTTGTGAGATTAGCAGAAAAATCTAAAAATTATGATAAAGCTATTCAGTATGCTGAAAACGCGCTTTTATTAAAACCCCAGATATTCTTTTATGAAAGTCTCGGTTCTCTTTATTTAAAAAAGGGAGATAAACAAAAATCAAAAGAATACTATCTGGATGCTTGCTCTAAAGGAAGTAAAAAATCCTGTGATGAGCTAAAAAAAATCTTATAGAAGATTTTTAATCAAAATATAAAATATTTATTTACAAAAATTAATTTTTAATTACGATTCGCTTTTGGGGAGCTTGTAGATTATGAAAAATTTAAAATTTTCCGTTCGCCTGAGTGTTGTTTCTCTGGCAACGATAGTCATTTTACTTTCCGGTGGTTTAATTAGTCTTCTTTACCACTATGCCACCAAACACTCCGTGCATGAATTAGTAGAATCCATGATGGAAAAAATAAGCCATCACACCATTGATAAGACCCTATCTTACCTGCATGATGCACCGGTAAATGGAGAAATTACTGAATTTATGTTTACAGAAGGTTTACTCCAGGCAAATAATTTTAGCCAACTGGAAAGAAACTTTCACAGCATACTAAAAGCGAACACCCAGTTTGTTTCTGTTATGTATGGTGATGAAATAAGCGGCAACTTCATCATGGCAAAAAAAATGCCGGATAATAGTATCAGTATAAAACAGATACTACGAAAAGGCGGGAAAGCGATCACCACCTGGAAACATGAAAATAAATCCTTTATCAAAGAATACACTGATAAAATCGAAGAAGATGAAAAAGGATATGACCCCAGAAAAAGAAGCTGGTATAAGGATTCTAAAGCCAAAAAGGACCATATTTGGACTGATGTTTATATTTTTGAAACCGAGAAGAAGCCCGGTTTAACCTATAGCACACCGATTATCAAAGGAGATAAGCTACTGGGTGTTCTGGGCATTGATATAGGCATTGAAGGTATTTCTTATTTTTTAGGAAAAGTTAAAATAGGAAAAACCGGAAAGGCATTTATTATAAATAAGGACTATAAGATTGTCGCTCACCCTCTTTATGAAGGAGAAAAATTCCATGAGTTAGATGAGTCGCATGGTGACGACGAGGAAGACCATGAAATTATTAATTCCATTCATGCTTTTAGAGAATATGCAAAGGGAAAAACCTTTCAAGACTTAAAAGTCAAACATACATTCTTTGAGCATGTTCATGAAGGCGAAGAGCACTTAAATATGTACTACGCTTTTAGCGGTCATCATGAATGGATGATAGGTATTGTTGTCCCGGAAGATGACTTCATGTATATAGCCAAAAGAAATAATATGATTATCTTAATCATTTCGTTTGTTCTAATTTTTATAGCTGTAATCATTGGAGTTGTTTTTTCGAGGAAAATATCCAAACCACTTTCTCAACTCGGAACCGAAATGGATAATATCAAGAACTTCCAACTGGATTCGAATATAGAAATATCCTCTTCTTTAATTGAAGTGGAACAAATGGCCCAATCATTCGTAAACATGAAGAAAGGGCTTCAATCTTTCAAGAAGTATGTTCCGGCAGACCTGGTGCGAGAGCTAATATCCATGGGAAAAGAAGCAAACTTAGGTGGAGAGAAGAAAACTCTTACTATCTATTTCTCTGACATCGCAGGTTTTACTTCTATTTCAGAGGCCATGAAACCCGAAGAACTGGTATTACATCTCGGGGAATATATGGCTTCATCCAGCCGCACTATCATTGATAATAAAGGAACCATTGATAAATATATCGGTGATGCTATCATGGCTTTCTGGGGTGCACCTGCTGAATTACCCGAACATGCAAAATTTGCCTGTCGTTCTGCACTTCTGGTAAAAAGTAATCGTAAGGAACTTGAAAAAAAATGGAAAGAAACCGGAAAACCTGTTATTAAAGATAGAATCGGTATAAACACCGGTGAAATGATTGTGGGTAACATCGGTTCCGATAATCGTTTGAACTATACGGTTATTGGAGACAGTGTGAATCTGGCCAGTCGTATCGAAGGTTTAAATAAATACTACGGAACAGAAATTATGATAAGTGAATCAACTCATGCTCTGGTGAAAGAAGATTTCGACACCCGTAAATTAGATTTTGTAGCTGTTAAAGGCAAGGCAACAATGGTGACCGTCTATGAACTTTTGGGAGAAAAAAATTCCCTTACGAAAGAGTTAAAAGACCATATTGCTCTTTATGAAAGCGGCCTGGAAAATTACCTTCAAAGAAACTGGAAACAGGCTATCGAGAATTTTGAAAAATCTCTCAAACTCAGACCGGATGATCTGGCTTCTGAAGTTTTTATAAAACGCTGCAAAGATTATTCTGAGAATCCACCACCCAAAGATTGGACCGGAGTTTACCAGATGACAAGCAAGTAAGAGTTCTGAAGTAAATGCAGGGGCTGCTCTGTCACAGCCTCTGCCCTAAAAAAAGTCCATTACTTATTTCTCATAATCCAGATTCCGGACCAACCGGGTAATGCTCCCACATCTTCCATAGTAATACAGCGTTCCAGGTAAATCTTTAAGAGAAAATCCCCCGGAAACTCTTTTAAGAGAACATGAAAAAACTTCGAGGCTTCTTCAAATTCTCCTCTGCGATACAGTTCTAAGGCAGGTTGCATTTGTTCGACAACACTCAATTTTTTCTGAATTACTTCATCTGAAAAAGAATCTAAAACCTCGTATAACTTCTCCGGTTTTGTTTTTCCCTTTACAATCACCTCATCCAGAAAACGATAGCGAAACCGGTCTTTTTGTACTAACTGCGTTAATACATTATCTGTAACAAGAGTTGCAGCATTATAATAGCCGGCAAGACCTTCAATTCTTGCAGCCAGATTCACATTATCCGAAAAGCTATCTACCTGTAAGCGGTTACTTTCACCTACAATTCCAAAAGTCATATCACCATAGTGAAGACCTATTTTCACTTTTATACTTGGATCTAATCGGAAAATTTGATTTGCCTTCTCAAGAGTTTTATGGATACGAATAGAAGCCTGTATTGCTAAATCAAGATTCTTTGGAAAAATAGCCATAATTCCATCTCCGAGGTATTTAATAATTATACCACCCTGTTTTCGAATGATAGGACAAACAAGCTTGAGATAATTATTAATCATTTTGTAACCCTCATAAGGACTTAGAACTTCTGATATATTTGTGAATCCAACTATATCAATAAACATCACTCCCATTTCTACATCTATATACTGGTTTAAGTCAATATCTAAGAAATCTTCTATTTCTAATATTCTTAAAAACTCATGTGGCACAAAGCGACTGAATTGTCTGGAAACCTTTGCATTTCTCAGATGTAATTGAATGCGAGAAAAAAGCTCTTCTTTTAAAAAAGGCTTTGTTAAATAATCATTGGCTCCCGATTCCATCCCCTCCACCACATGCAAATCTCCTGATCTTGCTGTTAACATAATCACCGGAAGTTCTAAAGGAGTATATTTCTTCCGAATTTCCTTACACACTTCATAACCGGAAAGTTCCGGCATCATCACATCCAAAAGAATTAAATCAGGCTTCTCTGATTTTAATAGTTGAAGGGCTTTTTTACCCGAATCAGCACGGCTTATGAAAAAACTTTCTGTCTCCAAATAGTTTTCTAAAACCTGTAGATTAATAGGTTCATCATCTACGATAAGCACCTTAATTTTTCCTGAAAGTTTTTCCGGAAAAACTACTTCTTCTCTTTTTTTGTCTATAAAATCTATTTCTTTAAATAAGGCTATATCTATAGTTTCTGCTTGAGTTATTCCTGAATCTCGAATCGGCAGGGTAAAGGAAAAACAGGAACCTTTTCCAGGTGTTGACTCTACCCAAATTTTACCACCATATAGCTCTACCAGTTGTTTACAGACACTTAGGCCGAGACCCGTTCCACCATATTTTCTTGAAATAGAAGAATCCACCTGCTCGAAGGAGTGAAAGATATATTCATACTTATCTCTCGGAATCCCAATCCCGGTATCCATAATCTGAATAATAAGCTCCTTTTCATTCTCTTGTTTTGTTTGGACACTTACACTTCCCTCATGTGTAAACTTAATCGCATTCCCTATCAGGTTCATGAGAATTTGTTGTATTCTTCCTTCATCCGCATAGACCTTGACTTTTTCAACATGATTCATTAATTGAATATCCTTTATTCTTGCTGACTGTTGATGTAAACGAAAGACAAAGTCAACAAGACCGTACAGCTCTATTTCTTTTTGTTGTAAAACTATATCTCTGTTCTTTAATTTTGAATAGTCTAATATATCATTTACAAGGTTTGTCAAACGTTTACCGCTCAATATGATTAAAGATAGGTTCTCCTTTGCCCTTTCGGTCAGTTGAAAGCTTTTATCCAGCATAGAATCGGCGATTCCTACAATTCCATTGAGAGGTGTTCTAAGCTCATGAGATGTTTTCGCTAAAAATTCATCTTTTATCTTATCCAGAGTTTGTAGCTTTTCATTTTGCTCTTCCAGCTTCTTTGAATACTCTTTTAGTTCTAAAGAGAGAATTTCACTAACATAAAAAGCCCTTGAAAATTTTCGAGATTGTAAAACCGCCTGGGAAAAGATAAAGAGAAAAAGACCGAGAGGACTATAATACCCGGTATTAATCATTAATTGGCTAAATAGAATATCATTAATGATAGCGATAATAAGAGGAATACCACCTAAAGTGTATATATAGATTTCTTCCATCTTACTTTTTAATTCTTGAATGATAAATACTAAAATAAACAATATGATTAGAAAAATATAAGATTCATAATAGACGAGAGTTTTCGTAAAATAGTAAGTAGGAAAAAATATAACATATAAACTAAAAACCATCCCTATAATCAAAGATAAATAAGTAAGACTTCGATAGAATTTTTTCTCGAAAACATAATAGGTATATAATACAAAAGAAGGTGTTCCGAGGTATAAGGTTAAATATTCGAGCCTGTAAACAAAGGAGAAATACTCTTCACTGAATTGCCAGTATAAAAAACGATTTCCTGTACATAAGGTTCGAAGCACCAAAGAAAAGCAAAAGAGTCCGAACCATAAGGGAGAACGATCCTTTCTTCTTATTAAATATAAACTCCAGTGATAAAAAGCCATGATAAGAAGACTACCCACCAGAAACCATTCAAAGCTAAGGTCTTTATTATTTTTTTCATGAATGTCTTTTTCTTTTCCGAAAAGAATCGATTCCCAAATTCCTCCTGAATCACCATGATAGTAATTCGAAACCCGGATGATAATTTCATAAGAATTCGCAGAGGGCAAGGAGATAAGCTGAGAACGATAAGAAGGCTTCATTTCTTCCCGGCTCTTTCCTACCCTTCCATTCGATACATAAACTCTTCCATTGATTTCCAGTGTATAAGCCGAACTTATAGGATTAATCTTAAAAGCCAGGGTTTCGTTGTCTATATCGGGTAGATCTAGAATTAACCTGAAAGTCCCATAACCCTGAGGACGAACTTCTCCGCTCTCATGATTACTCCAATTGGAAGGAACTTTAAGGTAAAAAGGCTTTACTTGAAGTCTTTCTGGATTTAAAAAATCCTCATGGCTTAAAAGCTCTTTCCAGTAGAATTCCCAGAAACCATCGAGACGAAGAATGCCCTTTGATAATTCTTGCCTTGTAATTTGTAGCTTTCCCTTTTCCACTCTTTTAAAATCCATTTCAGGAATTTGGCAGGAAAAAAGGAAAAATAGCAAAATCATTGAGCAAGCATAGCCTATCAAAAAGTGCATATAAAACATTTTTATACGCCTGTCTAAAGTTTGTCCTCCTATTTTTGCAACGAGATCGAAAGCAATGAAATAAAAAATGACCGCTCTATCATATTTCTTCTTTTTTTAAAAATTATTACTTTCCTTTTTAGAACAAATCCGGTAAACTGGTCATATCCAAAAATGAGAGGAATGTGAAAATGAAAACTTTATTAACAATTGTATTAGCAGCCTTACTTACGACAGCAGTTTCCGCTTCCGGCGGTGGTTCTACTAAGCCTTTAGCTGGTAGCTATCCAATCGTTCTATCCCATGGTATCCTCGGTTTCGATGATACTCAGGGCCTAATGAATGGCCTCGTGAAATACTGGGGCGGCATGGACGATTATCTCAGAGAACAGGGTGCAGCTGTTTTGACTCCCGGTAAAACGGCAATGCAGGGTCTTCCCTACAGGGCTCAGGAGCAAAAAGAGCAAATCCTTGTCTGGATGGCAGCCAATAACTACTCTAAGGTTCACATTATAGGCCACTCACAGGGAGGATTGGATTCCAGGTATATGATAAGTAACCTCGGTATCTCCAATAAAATTTCCACCCTGACCACTCTGAACTCTGTTCATAGAGGAAGCCCGGTTGCTGACTTTGTTCTGGATGTTCTTCCGGACTGGATTGAACCCTTTGTAGGCTCTATACTAAATGAATTTGGAAAATTAATTTACGGTGGTGGAGAGCAGGATGTTATTGCTATGGGAGTTTCTCTTTCAACAGATACTCTTGCCGTTTTTAATCAAACTACTCCTAACGTATCCAACGTGAAATACTTTTCCTATGGTTCAAAAATAAACGTTCTTCCCACTATCATTCAACACCCAATTATGTTTGTCCTGTATCCAATTACCTGGGCAGGTGGTGTGTTCAATGGTCAGGGAGGAGACAATGACGGTGTTGTACCTTATTCCTCTCAGAAATGGGGAACCTGGAAAGGTGGACCTTCTATCCCGATTACTACAAACGGTGTAGACCATCTTCAGGCCACTAACTTTGAGTGGACCGGTCAACTCTGGTATGACGTTGAAGGCTATTACCTCAAAATGGCCCAAAACGCCAAAGCAAACCAATAGTTAAGTTTAGCGGGAGTTTTCTCCCGCTTTTTATTTTGTATAAGGATAATTTTTCAATTCTATGAATGGAAAAAAAACACTCATTCTTCTAACGATACTCTTAATCTCTTCTATCCTGTTTTATTTTATTTCTAACAAATCTGCACCCAAAACCGAGCAAGTCCAAATAGAAGAGAAAAAACTTCGCTTTCCGGGAGAATCCGTTAGCCCTGTTCCTATGGCTATGATAGGAGAATCAAGCTTCGGAAATCTGGCTGAGTCTATCTTCTATGATAAAAATATGATATCAGACGTTAATGAACTTTTAGAGCTTGCCCGCAAAGGCAAAATTAACCTTGTCTCGGAACTCTGGGCCATGAGGAGGAAATGTCCGGAAGATTATCGCTTTGAACAGTGCAATAATATGCTGTCTGTCTTTATCGATAAAAACTTTCCTCCTCCCGGTAATGAAACCTTGAAAAAACTTTTAAGCAAATATCTTAAGTATGAAATTGAGATGAGAGATTTCAAAACACCGGAAAATCTCAAACTTTCCGAACGGTACGAACTTATCAAGCAAAAGCGTAGAGAACTTTTCAGCGAAGAAGAAGCCAAATTAATCTTTGGTCTCGAAGAGTCTAAAGTAACTTTTTCGGAAGCTTCTCGAAACTTTTATAAGGAAACCAAAGATTTATCCGGCGAAGAAAGAATCAAGAAATACGAAGAACTCAAAAAAACCGTCTACGGAGACTATTATAGTTCGATGAAAGAACGGGAAACTCCTTTTAATAATTACGAAGTCGAAATTTCCCTACGAGAAAATGATTTTAAGAAATTGAAAGATGACGATAAAAAACAAAAAATGATCGAACTTCAAACAAAGTATTTCGGTAAAGAAGGAGCCGAAAGGATACAGAAGGTTTATGCACAGTTAGAAGAAGAAAAACAAAAAGAATCCGAGTATACAAAAGCTGAAGAGAAGTTCCTAAAGGACAATACAGGTCTTTCTGAAGAAGATAAAACGGAGAAACTAAAGGCTTTGCGTATTCAGTATATGGGAGAACAGGGAGCTGAAGAATATATTAGAAGAAAGCAATATGAAGAATCTTTAAAAAACAAAAAAACTAACAAATAGAGTCTTGGATTTAAAAATACTAAAACTTCCCTTCTTATTTTTTTGTATTATAATAGGCTTATTCGGAGGAATGCAACCTCTGCATTCTTCCCTGTTCGGGCTTATAGGCACCGCAGGTCTTATTTTACTGGCATCCGATTTAGCTAAAGAAAAAACCAGCCGTGCTTTTAAAATCTCCCTATTCCTGAATATTATAATTAACTTATGTATTTTTCACTTTATCTGGATAGGAGTCCATAATTTAAGCGGTTCCAATCTATTTGTATCCTTTCTCGCTTTTCTCTTCTATTCTATATTCTTAAATTCCAAGGTTTTTCTCTTTTTATTCCTCTCTCATTTTGTCCTGAAAAAAACTGAAATCTCGAAAACCTTTTTCTTTCCGACACTTGCTTTGAGTCTCGATTTATTCTTATACCAGCTCTTTCCCTGGCATTTCGGAGACCTTATCAGTTCTGATGTTTTTAGTTTACAAATAGCATCTCTTACCGGAATCTACGGATTAAGCTTTCTTTCCTTTTTATATCCTTCCGTACTCCTTTCCCTATTTGGCCGACTCTATCAAAAAAAGAAACAAATCGACTTTCCTCTATTCAAGAGAGAATCCCTTTACTTTCCCCTGCTTCTTATTTTTACTGTCTATCTCTATGGTTTTATAAGAGTTATATCTTTTCCAAAAGGTACGGAAGAAAACTTAAACATAGCCCTGGTACAAACCAATACAGCAGTAGGAACCCTTCAGGCACGTGAAGACGAAGCTTATGCAAAAGAAGCTTTAAACAAAGTCTTTAACTATTCCTTAAAGGCTATTTTCGAGGCAGGAAAAGAGGGTCTGGATCTATTGATATTACCCGAATCGGCTGTGCCCTTCTTTAGCACAGAAGCCACGAAAGACAATCTGGAAAAAAAAGCGTATTCTTCTACCTTTCAGGGAATTATTCTTTTTTTAAGCCGGATTTCTTCTGTGAGTATCCTGTATAATGAAGTCAATTTTGAAAACCAATCTGCCTACAATTCAGCTACTCTCTTCTCCCGAACCGATAAGACAAAAGAAATCTATCATAAACAAATTTTAGTTCCTTTCGGAGAAAGTCTTCCCTTTTCATTTTTAGAAAAACTTTTTCCGGAAAGTTCTAAATATAAAAAGTCCCAGAAAAAAATTCGCAGTCTTAGTTTAAAACTTATAAACCATAAAAACCTTTCTCTAAATCCTCAGGACATAAACCCTGATAAACTTGGAGAAATCAACAGACCGGAAAGTATATTCCATTCTATGAATATACAGAATTATGATAGAGAAATCAAACTTCTTCCCCTGCTCTGCTACGAAGCTATATTTCCTGAGTTTGTCAGAGAAGCTTTTTTAGAAAAAGAAAAACCGGAAATCATCATTAACCAGGTAAACGATTCCTGGTTCGGTAACCTCTGGGAAAACCATCAACATAACGGGATAGCTATTGTACGAGCGGTAGAAACCGGAAGATACTTCATCCGTTCATCTCTTTCCGGAGTTTCCAGTGTAACGAGTCCTATCGGAAATCAAGTTATAAGCGAAACGAAAATCAATACAGAAGATATTCGTATATTTAAAATTCCTGTAAGAGAAACTATAAAAGATACTCCTTATATAATATTCGGTAATTTAGTAAATTATATAATTCTATTGTTTTTTGGAATTATACTGTTTGTAAGTTTTTATAATAAGCATCTTAGAAAATAGTATGAAACAAAAAATATATAACTGGGTAATTATAAACACTCTGATAGCCGGTTTTATCTACCTATTACAATTGGAGTTTGCTAAAGAATCCATTCGTAATTTCAATCTCTTAAAATTTATAGATACCCTTTTTTCTTTCCAGGTAATTTCTTTATTTGCGATGATTTCCTCCTATCATTTTGCAAGCAAACTCAGTCCGAGAAGCTTTTCCGGTATTCTTTTCGTTGTAATTCCCGTAGCCTGCCTGGCCTCGTTTTGTGGAATAGGGGTCCTACTATTATACCACCTGATTATATACGGTCCTTCCTCTGAAGTTTTTCATAAAGACATTCTTATAAATATTTTTAAAAATACATCCATTATAACTCTCATAATAGCCGTGATTGCAAGCCGCATTGAACACCTCGAAAAAGAAAAGAAGCACCTCCATGATAAATTAGAAAACCTTCATTTTCCTCCTGACCCCCCTGTGAAACGTACAAAGTCTACAAGTCTCTGCATTAAGGAAGGTATAAATATGTATACAATACAGAGTTCAGATATTATTTACATTTCATCTCATGGTAAGAATATAGTCGTACATACTATAGAGAAGGAGTATAAAAAAGCCAGCTTACTTTCGAGCATCGAAAATAGTTTACCAGAAAACTTTATGCGGATTCACAAAAGCTATATCATAAACCTCCAAAGACTTTCCCATATCCAGTACAATAAGGGAGGGAGCTATCTGGCATACTTAAATGACGAAGAAGAAACTGTTCTGCCTGTAGGAAGAAAATTCGCCCCCCACTTAAAAGAAAAACTGAAACAATCGTAGCACTCATTCCCTATATGTAGCTTTCATAGCAACGCCTCTTGACAGGTGGTTTTTACCTGATATAGTGTTTGCTAAAGGAACGAAAAATCATGCGAACCAAATACTATATAATCACTCTGGCCCTTACATTTATTATCCTGGCATCGGAACTTTATCCCTGCTCTACCTTCGGCTTCAAATCCGGGGATGACTTTTTTATGGGAAAAAGTTATGACTTCACTTTTGGACACGGGCTCTTAATTACAAATAAACGAAATGTAATGAAAATGGGTCTCGTAATGGAGAAAAAAGTAGCAAAACACGCGGCAGAATGGATATCCAAATATGGAAGTGTTACCTTTAACCAATTTGGAAGAGAACTCCCCTCAGGTGGCATGAACGAAAAAGGATTAAGTATAGAGCTCATGTGGCTAATCGATGGGAAATATCCGGATTTAGAATCTAAACCAACTGTAAACGAACTTCAGTGGATTCAGTATAACCTGGACAACTATAAAAGTGTACAGGAAATGATAGACAATAGTAATAAAATACAAATTTCAAGAACCGCATCCGAACTACACTATCTTGCCTGTGATACAAACGAACACTGTGCCATCTTCGAATTTGAAGCCGGAAAGATGATAGTATATTCAAAAGATACTTTACCTACTATTGCATTAACAAATGAACCCTATCCCAAAATGTTAAAGGAAGATATTAATTACTCTGATAAAGAGTATACGTCCATTCCCAAAGGATTCAGTTCAGAGGAGCGTTTTTGTAGAATATCGCATCTTATAAAAAATTATAAAGAAGAAAAAGATGGCATTAAGTATTCATTTCATACCCTAAATGAAGTGAAATTTGAACCTAACTGGTACCATAAACTGAGAAACTTCCTTTTTAAAGATCCCTTACTCTATTCTTATTGGAATATTGTTTATAACACGAAAAAAAAAGAAATCCACTTTAGAAGCAAAGACTCCAATAAAATAAAAGAAGTTTCTCTTGAAGCTTTTGATTTCTCCTGCAAAACCCCTGTAAAAACATTGGATGTGAACTATGAAAAAATGGGGAAAGTAAACTCTGATTTCAAGAACTATACAAGAAAAGATAATGAGAAAATCATTTCTTTGAGCTATGCAAACTGGGGGGATGTACTACCCAAGCAGGCACAGGATTTCCTAATCGACTACCCTGAAAAACTACCCTGTCAGGAGGAAAAGAAATGAAAATCTTAATATTCCTTATAGCTCTATTATCAGGATTATTTAACTGTTCTTCAACACAAACAGTATACGATAAAGAAAAAAAGGGAGAGCTTATTTTGAAAATAGATGATCTCTCAAGTGGAAATGGCTTTATACGTATGATAGTTTTTGACGAGGATGGAAAAGAAGGTTACCCGGGTGATTCGAGAAGTTCAGTATATGCCTGCATCCTTCCCGCGAATATCTCAGAGGAAATGGTGATTCAAATTTCAGACCTACCTTATGGACGTTATGCGATTATTTATATGCACGACGAAAACGCTAATGCCGAATTTGACCTATTACTTCCTAAAAAAGAATGGCTTTTCTTCCTTCCTAACTGGCCGGTGGAAGGCTATGGTTACAGCAATGTAAATAGACCGAGTATAGGAACACCCAAATTTGAATCGGCCAGTTTTATTCTGGATAAAGATTCAAAAACTTTTGAACTTTATACTTCCTATTTCTGGAGAAGGTATGGAATCCTTTCCATTGCTCTGATAAATGCTCTATTAAGCGGAGGATAAAAATGAAAGCTCTCATTCAATTCATTATCTTACTTCTTATTATCTCCTGCAAAACAGTTGTACCCAAAAAAGAAATAAATTTAGACAAAGGAAATCTCCGTGTGGAAATAAAGGGTTTGAGAAATGATAAGGGAAATATCATGTTTTTCCTATTTTCTGAAGGAGCCCGGACTTCTTATCCACAAAACTTTAAAAGGGCAAGTGTATCCTACAGGCTTCCTGCAAATGTGGAAGAAAATATACAAATTGAAATTCCAGATTTAGCTTTTGGTAAGTATGTAATATTTCTTATCCACGATGAATCATCTAATAATGACTTAGACCTTACGATTCCGGATAAGGAATACCTGTATCTGATACCTAAATGGCCAACAGAGGGCTTTGGCTTTTCATCGTATAACAGGCCGGTGTTAATAACTCCAAAGTTCAAGGATGCTATGTTTGAATTCAATGAACCGGAGCAAAAAGTAGACCTGAACGTGTTTTATCTGTATGCAAGGTATGGATTCTTATTTGTAGCTATACCGCTTATTATTTCGAGTATGTGAGAGGAATAAAATGAAAAATCTAATATTTTTAAGTATTCTTTTGTTGGGAAGCATATTAAATTGTGCTTCTGTTGAACCACTCTTTACGCCCTTAGAAAAAAGTGCCGAAATCCGTATTAGTATAAAAGGTGTGCGAAGCGAAGGAGGATATTTAAATGTTGTAGCCTTTGACAAAGAAGAAAGGTTCATGAAATTTGATAAAGCTATTATCATGGCATACAGGAAAGCTTACAAACCTGAAATGAATTTTATTTTCAAGGGTAAGTTCTTTGAAGGAGAATACGCTTTTCTTTGTTATCATGATGAAAATGGTAATGGCAGTTTGGATACTTTTAAGTCCGGGATTCCCAGAGAAGGTTTCGGAATAAGTAATAATACAAAAAGTATGCCCAACTGGGAACAAGCTAAATTTAAAGTTACAAATGAAATGGAAAGTGTTTCAATACAGATTACTTATACAGATAATTAGTTTATAGGAAAATGTTGGTATCTGCTCAAAAAACCAGGAAGTATTTTTTAATCGCAGGCGAGCCATCGGTGGCTCGCTTACTTCCCGAAAAAAATGAGGATTTACAAATATTGTGTATAAGTTTATTAAACAATAGAAAGGAGCATAGAATGAAAATCGGAATTTTATTTCTTTTACTGGGTATCGTATCCCCATTTAGTATCTTTGCAGAAAAACCCACAACCTGTGAGTTGAAAATAGAACTAAAAAAAGTTCATAACCAGAAAGGCAATATCTTAATAGGGATTCATAATAAAAAGGTTAAGAATTTTGCAAATTCAAAACCATACAAAAAAATTGTAATAAAGGCAAATGAATCGCTTGCAAATGTAAGCTTACCCTGCAAAAAATATGCTATCGCCCTTATTCATGATGAGAATAACAATAATAAGTTAGACACAAACATGATAGGGATTCCCAAAGAAGGATATGGTTTTTCTAATAATCCACCGTCTAATTTCGGACCACCGAGCTATGAAAAAGCAGAGTTTACATTGAAGCCCGGCGTAAATACGATTCAAATTGATTTAGTTTACCTGATGGAATAAAGAAATCGTGTTCAGTGTGTATCTGAATTGGTCATGAACAATCGAGAGGAAGTTTTTTTACAGCACGTCCTATCAAGAGAGATTGCCATCCGAAACCAATATATTATCTTTTGTGATAGTCAGAGCATCACAGACAGAGGGGTAATATTTTAGGAACTTAAGAAATAGCTTATAAAAGGTATTTCTCTTTCGGGGACAGGGAAAAAGGTACAGGCCTGAAGAAGAATAAGAATGATATAGAGAACTCGCATGACTTACCTATTGCTAAGTTAGACTAATTGAATTATCAAATCAAGAATTTAATTGAGTAAAAAAGCGAATATAAGTAAAACATCCAATAGGGAATAGTAATTAGCATACCACCTCTTCCCAATCAAATGACGTGATGTTTCTGTCTGTTTTGTTGAACTCCACACCGATTAGATATATGCTTTTTACTGATCCGGAATAAAGGTGTGAACTTTCATAACCTATATATTTCTCGTGGTATTTTTTTTCTTTGATCTGCGCAAGGGCACTACCTTTTGGTGTTAGTTCGTTCACCTTGAATTCCAAAACATAGCAATGACCATTGAGAATGGCAACCATATCTATTCTGCCGAGATTGGTTACATCTTCCACATGAACCTCAACACCGGTTGCTGTGAAATAAGTGTAAAAGACAGATGCATAGTAGCCTTCGTAGTCGGCTATCGTATTACCCGTATACCAGTTGTAAGGAATCGAGGCGAAGAAGGAGTGGAACAGTTCTTTTAATCCTCCAACATCGCCTTTGTGTAATAATTTGAATAGTGTGCTTTTATTTCTTTCTTTATCCGTACTAAAGCTATTTGCAAGATACTTCAAAATAGAATCACTCAGGCTACTCTTTACTTCTTTATTGGGATAGACTAAATGATAGATAATCATATCCCCTAATCTTTCTATTTCTTTAATCGTCAAATAACCGGTTTGGAACAAAAGAGCTTCGAGTTCTATTGAACCCACATCAAAGCTATTTAAAGAAGTCTCTGTGAGTTCTATATCCTCTAATTTTGGAATCGGGAATTTTCTTTTTTCGATGAGCTTGATTAAAAAAGTAGGAGTGCCCGTTTCAAACCAGTAGTTTTTAAAAGTTCTTTTATCTAGTAAATGCAATACATCAAAGGGGTTATATACTTTTGTTCCATCAAAACTATAACCATTGTACCACTCTTTCAGCTCTTCCAGAGAAATACCGGAAAGTTGCTCCTGAAAGGTATCTTCCAATTCATTCTGAGTGTATCCACAAATAGTAGAAAAACGTGGATCTAAGGTAATGTCTGTTAGATTATTCAGGCCACTAAATAGATTCACTTTGGAAAACTTACTCACACCGGTTATAAATACAAACCTGATGTAAGAATCTGAATCTTTGATAACAGAATAAAACCCTTTTAAGATTTCTCTAATTTTGATAGCGGTTTCTTCTTTTTCTATATTATCCAAAATGGGTTTATCATATTCATCAATCAGAACGACTACTTTTTCTTTAAATTGTTTGGAACTCTGTTCAATTAATTCTTTCAAACATACAGATGCAGGCAATCCCTTCTCACAGGATATGCCCAGATTTCTCTGGTTGTAACGGAGAATACCATGAATAATTTCATCAACCTGTTCGGGAGTCTGCATAAGCCCTCCGCCAAAGCTGATTTTAATCACAGGGTATTTTTTAGACCAGTCCCAGTTCTTTTCTAAAAACAAACCTTTGAAAATCTTTTCATTTCCTTCAAATGCTTCCTTCAGGGTATCTAAAAAGGAACTTTTTCCAAACCTGCGGGGGCGGGAGAGAAAGAAGTATGTGCCTATATTAGCGAGTTTATAGACGAATTCTGTTTTATCCACGTAATAGTGGTTTTCTAAAATAAGTTTAGAAAATGTCTGAATTCCCAGGGGTAGCCGCTTCATAGGGGATAGCCTGAGTGAAAATCTACTTTTTGTCAAGTGTAAAGCAGGGTTTGATTATGCGATCCTGTCAAAACCGAAAAAATTTCAGGTGAAGAAGAACAAAAATGATATTGAGAACTCGCATGACTTACACTTTTAGAACCTGTAGGTATAGCTTACTTCCATGCTTCTTCCTGCTTTCATAGTTGAGAGAGAAGGATAGGAAAATGTAGCAAATTTGTCCTGGGGGAAAAGAAAAAAGTGAAACCCCTGTTCCTGTGAAGGTGTTTCGGGAGATGCTGGTTCGGAAGGAGATGAGGGTTGTTCGCCTTCTTCTATAAGCACATCATTAGGTATATCTATCACATAGGCATCAATGACATTCATTAAATAAATGGCTAATGCAAGGGTAACGGTAGCATCTGCGGCACGGGAAGATGTCTTAACACTATTTCTGGAAGATTCAGCATATAAAAAGAGATAAATAGAAGGAACTCCTGTTATAGACCCGGGAAGGTAAGAGAGTTTTTTTGCATTTTCAAAAGAAGAATAATTTGAATTGTACACATTTTTCTTTGAGTTTAAATATACAAGACTACCTGCAAAAAGAGAGAAATACAAGCCTCCTCGAAAGGGTTGGTTTTTATGCCATTGTCCGAAGCCGGGCAAAATTGTCGAACGCCAGAGATAGGGAATGTGGGATGGCTCTCCCTGGTAGGGATTCAGTGCCTCATAGTTCCAGTATTCGAGTGTTCCTCCTGTTATCAAACGGGAAAATTCCTCAATAGACTCCCGGATATCGCCCCCGGATTCAATTTTTACCGTCTCAGAGAAATCCACAGTACGCTTATGAATATCAATCACATCACCGCTGATATAGATATCCTTACCTATCCGTGAAATACTACCTACAAGTAGTTTATTCGCTTTAAACTTTTCAGCGATTTCCCCGGCACATTTCTTATCATTACATTTACCTTCGCGGATAGCCTTTAAAAAACTCACTTCATCGACGACATGAAAAACCTTTTTCTGAATGATACTGGCCTTAATTAACTGTGAATATAGTTTGGCTTCTGCTTTGGAGACCCGGCTTGTATCCTCAAAGGGTAGAATGGCAAGTCTTGGTTTTTCCCCTTCTTTCGGCTTCCAATTTGTATTAGTCATCAGGATTTCTGCCACCCGAAGTCTTTCTTCTTTTATAGCTTTTTTTGAATTTTTTGAAGGCCAATTTACAGGTCGTATCTTTAAGGTTTTTACCAGTTTTTTCTCAAATTCCAGTGAACTCTGATTCTGAAAAGACACTTTAAGGGATTGTACCTGGATTTTAACAATGACATTCTCATACTTTTTACCGCTTTTCAAGAATAAGGTATCCGGAAAAATAGGGACAGACAAAAGAAGGATGATGTAGAGTTTACTCATAGTTATTATAATATTTCCTTTACTTAATACTATCGAATTTTCATATTTTTTATAAAACATTCGGCTCTCCTCATCCATAACTCCCTAACTACGGTCCGGATACACAACGAACATCATAACTACTCGTCTTAAAGCCCTGGTAGATTTTGCCTTCATCGAAATCGACGTACCACGCGGTACCAGTAAAACTCGACTTCGTAGTAGAACTCCAATAATAGGTAGAGGCTGTTGCAGGAAAAGCAGTAGTATCGATTGCAGGGCTATCTGTAGTATAATCTACAATGCTTTGCAACTCATTTCGATTGGGTAGTCTCCAGTTTGTTATTGAACCAAGATTTAAATTATTACAATAGTCTATCGCAGATTGCCATGAGGTGATATCTGCTACTCCTGTATCATCACTACAACTTGAATCATTATTTCTGCCAAGTCCACACTTCTGCCAGATAAGCCCTGTAATCGAATCTGTTATAGTTCCATCACCGTTGTCCGTAAAGGATACAGTCCCCTCTGAGGGTCCGGATACACAACGAACATAATTATAACCCGTCTTAGGGTTGTTGCTGACAAAGCCGTCATTGAAATTGACGAACCACGAGTAGGAAGTAAGACTCGACCTCGTAGTGGAACTCCAATAAGCGTTATTGGTTGTACAGGAGTAAGCGTTAAATTATACCCACCCCATAACCTCAGAGAAAATTCTTTCACAATCTTTTGAATTTTTGCAAAGTGGTAATTTTTCAAGGAAATCGAGTAAAGTTTCATATGGTTCTTTATTATTGGCTTTACATGTTTCCAAAAAAGAGAACCAGAAAGCGGTAGCTTCTGCTCCACGAGGAGAGCCTGAGAACATCCAGTTTTTTCGTCCTACAACAAAAGGGCGAATAGCATTTTCCACAAAGTTGTTATCGATATAGATTTCTCCATGTTGGAGATAAGGTCGTAATTTTTCCCATCTGTTTAAAGCATATTGAATAGGCTTACCAACTCCAAATTCTTTCGGTAAACGAATTGCCTGTTCTTTCAGATATGCTTCGAGTTCTAAAAATACAGGTTTTGCTTTTGTTTGACGGATTTCTACAATTTTCTGATATTCTTCTTTTTCATAAAGTTCTAATTTTTTAATTTGCTTTTCAACCTCATACAATTTTTTTATCAGATACAATACTTTTGCTGCAACCCTATCTTTTGTTGAATGATATAGCTTATAAAACTTTCTTCTTACATGTGCCATACATTCCGAAAGAATAATATTCTCATTAGAAGCTAAATGTGTATCATAGCTTTCATAACCGTCTGTTTGAACGAAACCTGTATAATCTTTTAACTCATTTTTTAAGAATTCCGCACTTCTCGTAGGTGAATATTGAAAAAGAATAATTCTTTTAGAAACGGTTCCACCGCGTAGAACCCACATGAATGATTTTGTGGTATTCTTCCGCCCGGCTTCTTTGAAAACCTGGAGACTTGTTTCATCTATCCCTATTATGGGCCCTTTCAATAGATACTTATTGAGAAATGAGAAGAATTCTTTATATTTCTCATATACTCCAACTACCCAGTTTGAAATAGTTGCTCTTGGAATTTCCAGACCATACCTATAAAATATTTTACTCATTCTATAAAAGGGAATGTGGTCAACAACTTTTGATACCAGAACATAGGCCATTAAGGAGGGTGATAAAATACTTCCCGGCAAGAGCGATTCAGGTCTCTTTGCTGTGAGGATAATTTTCCCTGCTTCGTCTCTCTCGTCACCTTCACAACCTTTACAGGCGTATCTTCTGTATATATGCCTCTCTACATACAGTTTTGCTGGAATCATTACTAAATTCTCAGAAATCTCATCCGGGAGCTGATGCATCCTGCAACCACAATTGCAGATTTTTTCTTCTTCCTCTACATCATGAACAATTTCTTTTCGAGGTATATCTTTTGAAATCTTTCTTCGCCCCTTTCTCCTGTGTTCTCTTACATGGGATTCTTTAAGGCCTTCAAATAATTCAGATTCATCATCAAGACCATGTTCTGCTTCATTAAACAAAAGATACTGCTCATATTCTAAAAGACTCATCTTTTCGGATTTTGCTCCAAACAAAATCCGCCTGTAATCCTTAATTTCATTCTCTAACTGTAAAATCTTGTTTTGTGAATTTTTAAATTTCTCCTCTATAGAGTTCTTTTCTGCACTTAAATCCAAGATTTTTTGCTTTAAAGTTAAAATATCATCAGGTAAGCTTTCCAGCATGAGTATAAGTGAATATTATCCTTATTCTTTTTGTACAGCTTTTTTATTGTTGAAAATGCAATTCCTGATGTTTTTTTCTCATATCTACACCACTCAGAAATAAATCCAACTCTCTCTTGCTCAAAGCATAACCTTCTTTTTTAAAGGATAGAAATTTTCCCTGCTCTAATTTCTTCATCCAGATACAGAAACCATTCCCATCCCAGTAAAGTATCTTTACCTGCTTGCCACTCCTACCAGAAAAAACAAATAGACTTTCTGAAAACAAATTGAGACACATGCTTTCTTTCACAAGTGCTATCAGACCATTCCATGACTTCCTCATGTCTACTGGCTTATCATAAAAATATATCTTTAATCTCTGTGGATTTCTAAATATCATGAGTAATACCTTATTGTAATTTTAAACTCTTTATTAATCGGTATCTCTATTTCCAGACTTGCCTCACTAACTGCCTGGGAAAAGTTTTTTGATTCAGTTTTGATTCTTCCTTCTTTCCATAACTCTTTGGATGGTAAGTATTTTGACTTCCAGGTTCGTAGTGTAGAGACTGGAAGAGAATTTTTCCGACAGTAGGCAGACATACTCAACCCGCTTCGTTGCCAGTTTGATAGATGTTCTAATCTTTTTTCATGTTCCATTATGCTTTTACTTTCGCATAATTCTTTTATTATTTCAAGGTGGGTATATTTTAACGCTTACGATATAAATTCATAAGGTTTTGGTATACTCACCTTTTCGGTAAAGTGTCGCTTCATCTACACCATACTGAAAATCACCCAACCCTTAATCACTTGTAGTGAGTAGCTGCAACATCCCAATTAGCAGCGTATCCCATTACGGCCCGGTGCGAATACAACGAACGTAATTATTATTAGTCGATCCAACACTAACAATGCCACCAGTATTGAAAAGAACAACCGAAATATCGGGTGGATTCGATGGATCTGGATTCACTGACCAATAGTAGTTCGAAGCATGATTTGGAGTATCTGAAAAAAGACTATTAACTGCCGGAGGTGAAGTTCCTCCAAGTGAAGCCGTACCACAATCCTGACCATCACCCGGAACATTTGTGTTTGTAGTGCATTCAACGAGAAGCCGTAATTCGTCTTTTGCCGGAACACGCCAGTCTGTTTTACCGGTAAGGCTGGAACCATTGCAGGCATCATAAGCAGTACTTGTGCTACCATTTAAAAAAGGTGGGGATAAAATTCCTGAAACAGAACCCCCATTGCAGTCAAAACTATACGAACTACAATACTGAGTTGTTGTCGCTCCATAATTATCTCCGGAACTTCCTGTACCCCGGCAATCATTACTTGCTGGGTTGAAGGACTGACCGTGTGTGCATTTTGCATAATATAGAGTCTGGGCAGAATAGGCAACTGATCCCCATGTTCCGGCAGTGACTTCTAATTTTATAGTTCCGTCACACATGTCGGTGAAGGTTCCCCAATTGCGGGTTACAGTTCCACAAATACAGGAAATGGTTATATTACTGACATTGGCAGTTGCCGTTCCCGTTCCATTGCTGACTGTACAGGTTGCTGCCGGGTTGGTTGGTTGGTTTAGAATCGTAACCGAATAAGCTGAACCACTGCTTACCGAGGTTGGAAAGGTAAAGCTACTACCACCGGCAGTCACTGTGAGGTTGTCTCCCGAGTTGTTTTGTAATACAAGTCCTGTTCCCACAATCCCCGAAGCAGTTCCTCCGATAGTATAAGTTCCAATACAGGAAATTGCTATATTGCTGACATTGGCAGTTGCCGTTCCCGTTCCATTGCTGACTGTACAGGTTGCAGTCGGGTTGGTTGGCTGGGTTAGAATCGTGACGGAATAGGCAGAACCACTGCTTACCGGGGTTGGAAAGGTAAAGTTGCCATTGGCAGTCACTGTAAGGTTGTCGCCCGAGTTGTTTTGTAATACAAGTCCTGTTCCCACAATCCCGGAAGCAATTCCTCCGATAGTATAGCTATCATTTTGAGTTCCTCCGTTAGTATTGTTGCTAAACTGGTTATCATTTTGAGTTTCTGTAATAAAGGTTGTTAAATCAATCATTGTTACAGTATCTGTTAAGGTAGATGGAGAGGAAGTCGCATCAGATGTACTCGTAGAAGATGTGGCTGTCGTTTCTGCATCAACGGTTGTTATACTGTTAATCACCACATTGAGCGTAAGACCTGTAGGAGTTGTAACCATAAGGCTTGTAGGGTTATCCTTTATCTGTTGTAATTCACTTTCTGTTATAACACTACTCAGGTCAACAGTAATGTTTCCGAGATCTGCGGTCGCTCTTTTAATTTTTAAAGTATGAGTTTCGCCGGAACTCAAAAAAACATTATAAGAACCATTATTGTCTGTAATAACTCCATCTGTTTTCTTATAATCTGTAAGATTTGCAGATGCAAGAAATGTTTCTTCGCTATTGCAGGAGTATACAGATAGCTTATTTGCCCCGGAAGGAATACTGGTATTTTCCACAAACTTAATCTCAGTTCCTACCTTAATAGAATGGAAGGTTGCTATGGACTTTAACTGTAGATTAGAATCCGAACCGTAATAAATATGGAAGCATCCATCTGTAGCTCCGCTCAAACTGCCAGTCTTTATTATAAGCATACAGGTCACCGCATCGGAATTGAGATTGTAATCAACACAGCGAATGGCTTCCTGTGAGGCGTCTCTTCCCTGGACAGAGGTGGAGGTGGAAATCCCTGCAGATGTAGTCAAAAGAGTATTGCTTAATACCCTACCATCCTGTGTTAATGTCCCGGAGATCGATAGACCCAACTTGGTGCTATTTGTATTTCTGGAAACAGCGAGAAATCGTATGAAATTATCACTTCCGGAATTTGCAGCCTTGTTGCAACCTGAAGCCAACAATAACAGTAAGGAGATGAGGATGAACCTGTAACTAATCTTAGAGTTTTCCATATATATAAACAACCGATAATAAATTATTTCTTATTCTGTTGTAAATATACAGGTGAAAAAGAGAAAAGTCGTCTTTCCTTGGAAGGATAGACCATTTTTTTTACAGTTTCTGATGTTTTTTTCTATATTCGGAAGGAGTCAATCCGGTTATCTCTTTAAATGCCTTATTGAAACTTGCTTTAGAAGAAAATCCGGATGCAAAAGCTATATTTAAAATGGTATCATCCTTTCTATCCGTATCTGAAAGCATTTTTTTTGCTTCTTCTACTCTATAGAGACTTATAAACTGAAAAAAATTCTGGTTTAATTCACTGTTAATCGTGATAGATAAGTGATGAACCGGTATCAATAATTTATCAGATAGTTCCTGCAAAGATATTTCATCGAATAAATATGGTTTTTCTTTCTCCATGTAGTCTTTAATCTTATGTAAATATCTCTTTTTATCACTAGAAGTTATACTTTGTTTAGAATATTTGGAATTTTTTTCCGGTTCTGAAATGGGAATTTTCAATACAAAAGATTCAGGCCTTTGAATCAAATTATAAAGTATTAAATATAGAAATAGTGTATCTAAAATAATTTCAAAAAGTGAAATCGGAATCTTCCAGATATGAAAAAGTTGGAGAAAGAATAAAACTAAATAAATGAAAACAAAAGAATAGTTAAAAAATAAAAATTGATAAAACCAATTATAGCTTTTGTTAATCGATGCAAAATATTTAGGATAATTATTTAGATAATTTAGCAGTAATTTATGAGACTTAAACAAAAAATACAATTGATGAAGAGAAACGATAAATATAAAACTCATAGTAAACATACTAACAATGAATGTTTGCTGTAGCACATTAGCTGGCTTTTGAAAATCATCTATAAGCAGAAAGGATATTGCAAAACCGATTGTAGTCAGGAAAGGTAATATGTTATATGGGAGATATTTAAAAACTGCTATCTCTTCTTTTTGGATTCCTGAAAAGAAATAAGAATATATAAAAGGGCCCAGATAAAATAGAGCAGGAAGAAATAAAAAAGGTAAATAAATAATGCCCTCCCAACTCAGGAAGAAACTGGTTCTTACCCAAAAGACAATACTATAGACCCCCAGGATATAAGAAAGATATCGAGAATTTGTATTTTCTTTTGAACGAAAATAAAATATAAAGCATAAAAAGAATGATATGGACAGACTTATAATGGATAAAAATTTTCCAGCTTCTCCTAATAACAAAAACAAAATTACCCTTTTTTTATTTCAAGAAAATAGTCTCTCATATACATATAAATCTCCCATGATTCATGGAGAATCTCTGTCGTAGTTCGACAGGCTCACCACAAGTCCTATTCCTCTTTACAGATTAAAGACCCGAAATAGCGGAGCTGGAAGTTTAAAATTTCGCCGAAAAATTTGTTTTTTTTTCGATAAAATTTTTGGTTTGCGGACCTGAGGTATTCCTCTTCTGAAAATAAAATTTTCAAAAATCCGGGTATCCGCTCAATTTTTCCGGGACACTCTACTGACTACCGGTTTAAACCGGTAGTCAAGGAAATTTCTCCCTGATTTTTTGAGCGGATACAAATCCGGTCAATCTTTTTTAATACTAAATTTTGCAAAAAATTGTCCGTTTGCCAGGACAAAGTTTTTTTATTTCTCGATAGGCTTTATCCGACAAGAAAGATTTGATTTTTCTCTCAGCTAAAAAGCTTTGTATGCTTCTTCTGCTGCAATTCTACCGTAAACAAGACAGGCAACCGTTCCGAGACCCGGCCATTCGGAAAGCTCACAATGAGTAGTTACTGATATTTTAGTATATTCTTATATATTTATATCTATTAAAATACTAGGTATTTTACCTAGTATTTTCCTTTATATAGCACTTATTATCTCTTGAGATTTCTTCATTGAAAGTTTTATACTGCAAAAAAAGGAGAGATTTTATGAGAAAAGGAATATTTAAATTTATAATATTCACAATATTAGTTTTATTGCAAATGTCTAATTGTAAAAAAGACAAAGATAAAGGTTGTGAAGGAAAATACTTACCCCTTTGTATAATGGCATTTTACCCTGCTTCATCTTCTGCTACTGCTGGATATACCATTGGTGGTACGATTACTGGTTTGACAGCAGACGGTCTGGTTTTACAAAATAATAGTGCTGATGATCTGACAGTAACCAGTGGTTCTACAAATTTTTCTTTTAAAACAACAGTGTCCAGTGGTGGAGCTTATTCTGTAAGTGTAAAAACACAGCCTACAGGTCTGACCTGTTCAGTATCAAGTGGTACTGGAACGGCAACTGCCAATGTTACAAATGTAAATATAACCTGTACTGCAAATATATCTGCTGGATACACCATTGGTGGTACAATTTCCGGACTGACAGCAGACGGTCTGGTTTTACAAAATAACAGTGCTGATGATCTGACAGTAACCAGTGGTTCTACAAATTTTTCTTTTAAAACAACAGTGTCCAGTGGTGGAGCTTATTCTGTAAGTGTAAAAACACAGCCTACAGGTCTGACCTGTTCAGTATCAAGTGGTACTGGAACGGCAACTGCCAATGTTACAAATGTAAATATAACCTGTAAAGAACTGATTGTTTATGCCGCCGGTTGGAGTATCAATAGCAGTAGTGTGCAGGTTCCCGGTTATTGGAAAAACGGCACCTGGAATGCTCTCACTCCTATTGATGCAACTAAAAATTCAGATGTTCGGTCTATATTTGTATCAGGTACCGATGTTTATGCCGCCGGTTATAGCATGAATAACAGTAGTGTGCAGGTTCCCGGTTATTGGAAAAACGGCACCTGGAATGCTCTCACTCCTATTGATGCAACTAAAAACTCAATTGTATATTCTATTGTTGTATCCGGGTCGGATGTTTATGCTGCAGGCTATAGTATAAATAACAGTAGCATAAATGTTGGTGGTTATTGGAAAAACGGCACCTGGAATGCTCTCACTCCTATTGATACTTCCAAAAGCTCGGTAGTGAATACTTTTTTTATCTCCGGTTCTGATGTGTATGCAGGAGGAAATAGTGCGAATGTTTTTGGTATTCCTGCTTACTGGAAAAACGGCACGCGAACAGACCTCACTCCTGTTGATGCTTCAAAAAGCTCGCAAGTGAATGCTATTTTTATATCCGGCTCGGACATTTATTCCGCCGGGTTTGGTCAGAATAGTAGTAGTGTGTTTGTTGGTGGTTACTGGAAAAATAGTACCTGGACAAAGCTCCCTGCTCTTGATTCTACAAAAAATTCGATTGCTAATTCGATTGCTGTATCCGGTTCTGATATATATGTCGGAGGCTCTAATATGAATAGTAGCAGTGTGTATGTTGCTGGTTACTGGAAAAATGGTACCTGGACCTCTCTTCCTTCTATTGATTCAACTAAAAACACAGGTGTTAGCAGCCTTATTCTATCTAGTTCGGACATATATATCGGAGGTTATAGCATGAATAACAGTAGTGTGCAGGTTCCCGGTTATTGGAAAAATGGCACCTGGAATGCTCTTACTCCTGTTGATACTTCAAAAAATTCAACTGTTAATTCCATTTTCATCCCTTAGTAGAAAAGTGTAGAATATGTAATTTTCTGAAAGATATTGTCAGAGCAAACGTATCCGTTATAATTCCAATACTATTATCAGTATTAGAATAATTCACTTTTTCTCTCAGCTAAAAAGCTTTGTATGCTTCTTCTGCTGCAATTCTACCGGAAACAAGACAGGCAACCGTTCCGAGACCCGGCCAGGTATTATCCCCGGTTAAATAGAAATTTGGTATTCCTATATCCTGAGGTACTGCATGGAAGTTTGTATTGGCAAAGGTTTGTTTAAAACCACCCACACTTCCTTCTTTTCTATTGGTAAACTTCTGATAGGTAATGGGTGTGCCTACTTCCAAAACTACAGGATTTGTAGCAAGCTTTGGATATACCCTTCTTGCATAATGAATCATTGTATCTCCTATTTGTTGCTTTTTTACTCTATACTCTTCTTCCGATAAACCCTGCCAATCGGAAAGCTCACAGTGAGTCGAAATCATAACAGAACGATAACCCGGTGGTGCTGACAAATTATCATCCTTAGAAGAAATAGAAATAAACATATTGTTTCCATTTCCGAGTTCTGCATCGTAGTCTAATAACATCTGATGATGAGTGATTGTATGATCCCTTACTTCTTCTTCCGGTACTCCTAAAAATATAACGATAGCACCTCCCCTGTCCTCTTTGTTTTTTAGAATATAAGGTTTCACTTTTGTTTGAATAAAATCCGGGGCAAGATCATACGTTACATCTAAGGGAAGAGAACTGATAATTTTTTTGGCAAAAAAGTTTCCCCTATCTGTTGTGATTTTCCAACAATCTCCTTCTTTACAAAAGGAAGTAACTTTATGCAATTTCTTTACTATACCTCCGAGATTCAGATAATGTTCAGATAAATTTTTCCAGAATCCTTTCATGCCTCCCCTGGCTCTCATTAAACCCGCACCGCGAATTGTAGTCCCCAATGATGAATTAATAAAAGGAGCCTTTTCTATTTTACTATGGATCGTATCTTCGATTAGCATAGACAAAAGGCCTATAAGAGCTTTGTCTTTTTCAAGATTAAATTTTTTTAAAATATCCAGCATAGTAGTATTATAGTATTTTAGAAAATGCAGATTTTTTAAACCAATCACCTGAATCGTATGTAAGAATTCATTAATATTTCTTATTGGAAGCTTTATATTCTTCCGGCTTGCTTCCCAGAAAACATCCGTTACTCTATCCATTAATTTCCAAAATTGAATATAATTATCACTCTTACCAAATTTTTCCAATCGTTCCCGATTCCATTTTTCTTTATCCTTATAAAGCACGACCTGCCTGTCAGGAAGCCAGGCTATATAGTCCAGATACTCACCCTCCGGAATCGCAAGACCGATTTCTTTAAGAAAGTTTCCTCCAACTCCTCCTTCCACAAAATCCACAAGGGTAGTTGCTCCCACATCAAAGGAAAATTTCTTCTTTATGAAATAACCCGCACATCCTCCTACCTGAGTATGTGATTCAAAAACAATAGTACTTAAACCTTTTTTTTGTAATCTCAAGGCAGAAGAAAAACCCGAGATCCCGGCTCCGAATACTGCAACATCGTAAATTTGAGTAGATAGTTCTTTCATAATATCCAAGCCTTATAGATTTTTATAATTTTAACACCCGTTTTTTAACTTAATAAAACTTTACGTACTATTTCAAGATATTATTGCAAAGTTTCTAGTTTCTAATAATATAACAATAGAATGGAAACCAAAAATATCTCACCTCACCCGGGCCTTCTCAAATCCATAATCTTAGCTATTAAACAGGTACCTCAATTTTTCCGAAAACCGGAAGAAGTTCATAAATTACTTTTAAAAATGGCAAACAATTCTCCTGAAGGTTTTGTACCTATTTTATTTAATCCTTTTGATTCCATGCTACTCGTGAAAGACATCGCTTTAATCCATCCTATTTTGAAAGATTTGGAATACCAGAATCGATCCGGTTTTCCTATTATAGATTATATCTATTTTCAATTTATAAAACACCTGAATACCCTGAAAGGCACAGAGCCAAAACTTAAAACTAATATGGGAGGAATCACTTTCTCCAATGGAGAAGAGTGGAAACGTAATAGGAGGATAGGACTGGAAGTTATGAACGATCCCAAATTTTTGGAGAATAGCATAGAACCCATTCTTTCTTCAACGGATGATATGATAAAATCTATGATAAGAAGTAAGAAAGCAACTCAAGATATAAACAAATATCTCAGCCAACTGGGAATTGATGTGGTTGGAAAATTAGTTTTTGGAACCGAACTACAAATTTTTCAAGAAAATCCTAAACCAACAGAAATAAACTCTAAAAACCTGGTGAATTCCGTTCTTACCATGTTACACGCGATTCAGGCTTATATCTATATTCCCTTTCCTGCCAAATTCTATTCATTTTTTAAGACAAAGGCAATAAAAAAACTGGATGAAGCCGTTCACAACCTTGCTTTCACCGGAACTATTTTGTTAGATAAAGTAAAAAAAGAAATGAATAATAATAGGGATAAGGAATGTCTCGCTGCCCTCATTTTTCACAGATACCCGGAATTGGATGATGTAGATATTCAGGCTTTACTCATGGACTTACTGGGAGCAGGACACGACACCACCGCCAACCTGGTAATATTTACCCTGTCTTTAATTCTTGAATCTAATCTTCTAATAAACTCGGATGATTTTCAAAAGGAAATTGAATCTATAACAAAAATCCTACCTCATCTCGATAGCCATACAGGAAATATAAACTACAGAACTATCCTCGATACAATAGAGAAGAATTCTCCAATTATGAGTTCTATCCTGAACGAATCTCTGCGTCTTTATCCTCTCGGAGCTATCTTCAGCCGAATCTCTTTAAGCAATAAAGAATATAATATTAACCTAAAAGATAAAACCTATATCCTGAAGCCCGGAGCCAAACTCCTGATTTCGCCTTATATAACAGGAAGACTAAAAGAATCCTGGGGTGAAACTGCGGAAACCTTTGATCCCTTCCGCTTTTTAAACCTGGAGAATAAACCGAATGCCTTTATTCCATTCGGTGCGGGAAAGCGAAGCTGTATCGGGGGAAGATTCGGTATTTTAGAAGCCAGGCTAATCCTTTTCCGTATATTCCAACTTTGTAAATTAGAAAAAGATGCTTCTTTTCAATATACGGACTCCATACTGGCATTTACATTGAGAACCAAATACCCCGTTCCGGTAAAAGTAAGTTATAAATGATATAGATCAAACATTGAACTGTTTTGCCGCCCTTCGATACGGTCGCCGATTGGTGAGTGGCGATAGCCGTATCGAACCATGGCGACCTACTCAGGGATCGGTAAATCCAATAGTTCCCGTTTTTACTACATTCTTAAGATAGTATGTTCTCTATCGGGACCTGTAGAGATAATTTCCATAGGCACACCGAGTTGTTTTTCTAAGAAATGAATATAATCCTTACACAGAGAAGGAAGTTTATCAAATTCGGTAATTCCGCAGATGTCCTCTTTCCAACCGGGTAAGTATTCATACACAGCCTTAACCTTATCCAGACTGTAAGAAGGAAAATAATCTAACTTCTTACCGTTCAGTTCGTATGCCACTGCTACCGGGATCTTATCATACTCAGACAGGACATCTATCTTGGTTAAGGCGATGGAGTTCATTCCATTCACACGGATCGCATGTTTCAGCATTTCCATATCGAACCAGCCACAACGCCTCGGTCTACCGGTAGTAGCTCCGTATTCATGTCCCTTCTTACGTAGCTCTTCCCCTTCTTCACCGAATAATTCGGTAGGAAATGGACCTTCTCCTACACGGGTTGCATAGGCCTTGGTGATTCCATAAACCTTATCTAAATAACGAAAATTAATACCGGAACCGCTCAAAGCTCCACCGGTTGTCGGGTTCGAACTGGTTACAAACGGGTAGGTTCCGAAGTCTATATCCAGACCTGTCCCTTGAGCCCCTTCCAAAAGAACTTTCTTTCCTTTCTTCAATTCTTCGTTTAAATAATAAGATACGTTGATGATAGAAGAACGCATTTTATCTGCAAAACGCTTCAGTGCATCCACAACTTCAGCTTCGGAAACGGTATCTACTTCATAGAGCTTTTTTAGTTCTTCGGTTTTACGACGAACATAAGAGGATAAACGATTTTTCATCAAATCTTCATCCAAAAGTTCACCGATACGAAGCCCTATCCTCATCATTTTATCAGCATAACAAATTCCGATTCCTCTTTTGGTAGTACCTATTTTCTCACCGGGCTTGCAGGCATTTTCCCGAAGTTCATCAATTTGCTTATGAAAGGGAAAGATTATATGACTGGCATCACTTACAAGGATTTGCTTATAAACATCAAAGCCTTCTTTTTGTAAATTCTCGCACTCCTGTAAAAAGAAATCCGGATCAATGACGACTCCATTGCCTATCACACACTTCACATTGGGATAAATAATACCGGAAGGAACAAGATGAAATACATATTTCTTCCCTTTTACCACTACTGTATGACCGGCATTAGCTCCTCCCTGATAACGTACAATAATGTCAATATTACGGCTCAGGTAATCGATAACCTTGGCTTTTCCCTCATCCCCCCATTGTGCTCCTACTACTAAATCTGCGGACATAAGTTTCTCCTTACTCTAAACTTCCTTCTTATTTATCTAAAAGAATCTGTAATAATTCAAGGTTTAATGCAAAACCACAGGCGTTTTTTTGAACCCCGGAAAACTTTTCGTAGAGGTGATCATAAGCACCTCCCATAAAAACAGGCATAGGAATCCCACTAACATAAGCATGAAATACAAAGCCTGTATAATAGTCCAAATCCCGAAGTAAAGAATAATCCAGACAGAGTTCCAAATGTTTTAACTTAGAATTTGCCTGTAAAATTTTTTCTGTTTCAGCGATGCAGACTTCGAGACCCAGAGAATTTTTCTCGGAAACTTTAAGAAGATCCGGTTTAATCTCATCTAAAGAGAAGGAAAGAAGCATCTTATCCAGAGTTCTTCCAAATTCTTTTCCTACACCTTTTTCTTCTAAAAATGCGTGCATATCCAGCCTGTTCTTGGCATAGACAAGTTGAGAGAGCTTTTGCATATCTCCAGTATCCAGACCCATACAACGGGCAAGACCGGAATAAACCTGCACATTTCCTAATACAAGAGTAAATTGATTCCCCTCGATTCCGAGCTTTGACATGAGTCCATCGATAGAAAAGAAAAGCTCCAAAAGGGTATCATAGCCGGAACTACCGAGAATTTCTACACCAAATTGTTGAAACTCCCGTCTATCTGCATTCTCTCTGCGATTATCCTTAATGACTTTTCCGGTGTAGAATACCCGGTTGTCCTCATTCTTACGGGCAAAACCCGCCATACCCTTTACGACTTGCAGAGTCAAATCTACACTGGGCGAAACTTCATACCCATTCAAGTCTTTGAGTTTTAAAATAGAATCTCTTTCTCCCGAAGAAAGATGTGAATAGAATGTAGAACTAAAATCGAAGGCGGGAGGAATTACTTCTAAAAAGCCCTGTTCTTCAAAAAAGGTCCGGGCTGTTAAGAGAAGTCTTCTTCTTTTCTTTGCAGCTTCGGGTCCGAGGAAATGGAAACCATCGGGAATCCATTTATTTTCCGAGTCGATCCTGTATTCTGTGTTCAAAACATTACCAGAGTATTAACTAGGTATTTTCTTACAACTTCTTATTTAAAGCATCGAGCACCCGATTTCGGACTTTTTCAATTAGCTCCTCAGTCGGTCGAATCTCCGTAAATAGGAAAAACTGTTCCATGGCCTGGTAGATGAGCATTTCGTAACCCGGAATTAAAACCCTCGCGAGCCCTTTTGCCTGTTTTAAAAGTGCTGTTTCAAGAGGATTGTAAACGATATCAAAAACGGAATGGGTTCTATCTAAAAGTTCATTGGAAATAGGAAGTGTTCCTTCCACTCCTTTCATTCCTAAAGGGCTGGTGTTAATCAATAAAGAAATGTTTTCTGTGTTTTTTGTATCAAGAAGGGATTCAAGAGGAAGATAAGAAGCTGCATTCTTTTTGATTTGGTTTAAGTCCTGAATCAGATTTTCAGCTTTTTCTTGATTTCGAGCTACAATTCTTAGTTTTTTTTCCTGCAAACCATGAGAAACGAGAGCGAAAGCAATTCCCCTTGCACTTCCCCCGCTTCCAACGAGATAAATATCTCCTACCGTATTTTCAAAAAAACCCGGAACATAACGAAGGATAGAATTTAAAGCCCCGATTCCGTCGGTATTATAGGCTTTAAAACCCGTTTCGGTTCGAATCAGAGTATTAGCAGCTTTCATATACTCAGAAGCCGGATCCCTTTCAGTAGCAGTTTCGTAGGCCCATTCTTTAAAGGGAATAGTAACCGAAACACCCTCTAAACCGATTCCGCTACAGGCATTCAGAATCTTAGCCGGTTCTTTTGACTCAAAGACGAGATATAGTGCATCCAGCTCAAATTCCTGAAAAAGGCCGTTATGAATCAGGGGAGAAAGAGTATGCCCTAAAGGATATCCGAAGATACCAAAAATTTTTGTTTTGCTATTTATACTTTGTGTATTTTTCATTGTTTTATGCTCATACTTACTACGTTTCAGAACCCGTTTATCTTCTTAATTGACATTATTTTTTTAGTGAGCATTTCTTCCATCGTTTCCTGGTATTTTTTCTTTTACCAGAAAAAAGAAATATTCGGTGGCTTTTTGGGAGGTACTATCATCGCTTCCTTTGGAGCCGTGCTCATCCTGCTTACACAGAGTCCCATACGGGATTTTGTCATGTGGCTCATGTCACCCAAAATTGGTACCACACAACTTTCAAGGGTAAATATTATTGTGGCAACATTGGGGGCTTTTCTGGCACTTTTCATTCTCGAAAAAATTGGAAAAGCAAGAAGTAAACGAGAATAGTTCCTTCGTTTTTCTGTTGTGAGACACAGGATAAGTAAGGTTCACCTTCACTAAAAAACAAAAAATAAACCTTTAAAAAGGAGACTTTGGAAAATGAACTGGAATATTGACCCGGTTTTATTAGATTTAAAAATTGTCAAACTACGCTATTATAGCTTACTTTTTGCCACCGGCCTCTTTGCTGCCTATTTTTTGGTATCCAAGTTCTTGAGAGAAAAAGGACTACCAAACGATTATCCCGACAAGATCTTTATTCGGATCGTCATCAGTCTTGTAATCGGTGCCCACCTTGTTCACCTGATCTTTTATGAACCTTCAGCTTTTATCCATAACCCCATGCGAATTTTCGAAATCGGAAGCGGGCTTGCAAGCCACGGTGGAGTACTGGGAGCCCTTTTCGGTCTCTGGCTTTTTTGTCATAAATATAAAGAATCATTTTTTGAAATTGCCGATATGATAGCCTCCTCTGTAGGAATCACCGGGGCCTGTATTCGTATGGGAAACTTTTTTAATTCAGAAATTATCGGAAGACCTACCGACGTGCCCTGGGCCATCACCTTCTTAAAAGTCGATAACCTTCCCCGGCACCCGACCCAGCTATACGAAGCCATAGCCCTCTTTATCATGTTTCCGAGCTTCTACTTCCTGTATAAAAAACAGAAAGAAAAACGAAAACCGGGCTTCTTTCTCTTCCTTTTTCTCGGAATCTACTTCATGATTCGAATCCTTATCGAATTTGTAAAGGAATACCAGAGTGAAATGATGGCGATTCGCCCTACTTTTACTATGGGACAGTGGTTGAGTTTACCCGTAGTGCTGATTTCTTTTTACATGGTTTTTTTACTTAGAAAGCCGAAGCTTTCAAACTAAAAAATCGCTCTGAAGATACAAAGGGCGATTCCCTATATCGCCCTTCCTTTTTTCTATATAACTGATATACAGACTGTATCATTACTATAATACAGACCGTTTCATTACTATAATACAGACCGTTTCATTACTATAATACAGACCGTTTCATTACTATAATACAGACCGTTTCATTACTATAATACGGACTGTATTATTACTATGATATGGACTGTATATCACTGAAAGACCTGACTTTTTAAATTAGGTCGAGTCCTTTATTAACAGTTTTTCCTATTTTTCCTTGACAAAAATCCTCTTCCTTATTTAGTTGCTATTGATACTCATTCTCATTTAGATAAAAAGAGTTCAAGACTCTTAAATAGGAAGGAAAATATGAATATTAGAATAATTCTAAATTTTATTATGCTTGTATTACTAAGCGTTACACTGCTTGTATGTAATACCAAAAAAGAGAAAAATGATAATAATATGGCCATTGCTGCCGTCTTACTCTCAAGCCAAAATACCAGCAGCAGTACAATCCAGGTAAGTACCTTAAGTTTAAGCGAAAGTGGTAAGGACTCAAAGTCTATTTTAAACCAGCCCGAAGATCTGGCTGTAGACTCAAATGGTATTATCTATGTAGCAGATAGCAAAAACAATAGGGTTATTAAGGTTGTAAATGAAAGCACAGTAAGCACTATTCTTAGCTCAAACGGCAATTCTTCTGATGTATCTATTTTTAATAACCCGGAAGGAATTACAGCCGGACCGAATGGTATTGTCTTTGTTTCCAATACAGGAAGCAGCACTGCAAGCAATGGTTATTTCGAAGGTCATAACATTATTAAAATTGATACGAACAATAACAATACCATATCTCTGTTCAGTGGAAAAGATAAACCATCCGTAAGAGAAACAATTGATGGTTCAAATGGAACCAACAGGTATTTTAAACCGGAAGGTATACGTTATGCGAACAATAAACTGGTCATTGGTGAAGCTGGTGGCTATAATGTTCGCGAAGTAAACATCAGCAATGGTACCATAACTACACTTGCCGGAGAAAAACCCACAGGAGGTAGTTCTCCTACCGGCGGAACTCCAATTGCCACTGATGGACTGGCCACTACAGCCAAATTTAACGGTCCGAAAGGTGTAATCGCAGACTCCGATGGAAATGTATATATTGTTGATAAAGGAAATCATTGTATTAGAAAATATAACCCATCTACAAAACAGGTTTCTACCTTTGCCGGTTCCGATGCTGGTGGAGATTCTGCAAAAGATTTTATCGATGGCAAAGGAACTGCTGCTCGATTTAACTCCCCTTATATGATTACCCTGGATGAAAGTGGAAACTTCTATGTGGCTGACTCCGGAAACTTTGCTATTCGTAAAATTACAAAAGATGGAACTGTAAGTACAATAGCAGGTGGTAAAGGGAAAGGAAGAGAGGATGGTTCTACAACAAGTGCTAAATTTTACAATCCGATTGGTATCTACTATAACAACAAGACACTCTACATTACAGATGTAGCTTCAAAAAAGATTGCTGAAGCTGCTGCAGATGATTATAGCACGATCCGTAAAATTACAGGACTTTAAATCTTTCAAAATATACAATGGAAGCTGCAGATTGCAGCTTCTTCTTGTTCTTTAAGGAGTTACATGAGAACTATCACTTTTATAATTATTCTTTTCTTCAGCTTCAGTAATTGTTCCGAAAAAAAAGGAGAAAAATCTGGTGAAGCCGGAATTTTTGGCTATTTCGCTTATCTTTTCAATAGCTTTAATGCAAAACCCCTTTTTAAAAACCTATCAGAAAATATTATTTATACATCCTATGTTGATCTTGAACAAAAAACGACTGTCCTTAAAAACAGTATTGATAGTCTTCAGGATAATTGCTCTTCCAATACCGGCAATTTATTAACTCTACAAAACCAATGGAAAGAAGTTTTTTATTCTTTGAAGAAAAGTGAAGTAATACAATTTGGTCCCTCCAGTATATATACTTCTCTGGATTCCTGGCCTTCGAGTTATCAACTTAATCCTCCTAATACAACTTCGATCAATACATTTATTTCGGGTACAGAAACTATAGATGAAACTGTGATTGCAACAAAAAGTGGAAATGAAACCGGCCTTCCGGCAATAGAATTCCTACTATTCGATAATGGAACGGGTTCAAGTGATGCAGCCAGTATTTGCTTATCGTTAAGCGGAAGAAAACTTAGTTATTTAAAAGAAATTATGAAACTAAATTATAACCGTATTGCAAATCTTCTTATTCGCTGGAATCCAAAAGCAGATAATAGTTACTCCCTTATTATGCAAACTGCCGGTGATGCAAGTAATACAACTTATAAAACAGAAAAAGAATTATTAGACTTACTCATTAAACAAATCGTTAATCTTGTTGAAACTATAAAAGACAGTAAGCTAGGATATCCGACAGGAATATCAGTAGACTCGGCTGGAGTTATTAGATCTACAAATGTTGAATCCCGATTTTCAAATTTGAGTATTTCTGATATAGAGATGAATCTCAGCGGTTTACAACAGTTCTATACCGGTGGAACAGGAGAAGGACTTTCTACTTATGTTAGTTATTATAACCCTGATCTCGACAAACGAATTCAAGGAAAAATGAGTGAAGCCATCACTCAAACTAAAGCCATTATTAATTTAAGTTCTGATATATCTACAGGTAACATAAGTAATATAAAAAACTTAATTAAGATTTTAAATGAATTAAAAATACTCCTGACTGTAGAATTAGCAGGAGTCACAGGTACTAATTTTGATTCCGGTCTCGGTAGGGGAGATGGAGACTAATATGATAAATATTAAACACTTTTTAATAATCTTTCTTTTACTAATATCCCCTTTTTATCTCTTTTCTCAAGAAGAAAAAAAAGAGGAAGAAAAAAATACCTTAAGTCCGGAAGAGCAGGATAAAATGTGGGATAAACTTTCAACAAAGACCCAAATTTTTGTTATTGGCGAAAATAAAGACGATATGAAAAATATCCCGGGTTCTGCTACTCTCATAGATAAGAAGTTTTTACGAGAAACCCAACCGGTAGAAGCCATGGAAGTATTAAGAAGAGTTCCCGGTGCTTCAGTTCGCTTTATGGATTCAGCCGGTCTCACTCCCAACATTGGCTTTCGAGGAGTCTCTAACGAGGAATCAAGGAAAACTCTTTTTTTAGAAGATGGTATATTAGTTTCTTTAAGTCCTTACGGTCAGCCGGAAAGCTACTATTTTCCTCAAATTGATAGAATGGAGCGTGTAGAAGTAGTAAAGGGTTCCGGTGCCATTTTATTCGGACCTTCTACTATAGGAGGAGTAATTAACTTTATCACAAGAAAACCTCCCAAGAAACCTGAATTTTCAACCAAAGCCATAGGCGGAGAAAATGGATATTTCTCTAACTTTACCCAATATGGTGGAACTTTTGGAAAGACAGCTCTCGATGTCTCTTTCTTACATAAGCATGGGGATGGATTTCGTGATTATAATTTTTTCAATGTAAATGAAGGAAATATAAAAATTATCCAGGAGCTAAATGAGAAACATAGTATTTCTCTTAAAATTGGAATTCATCAACAAAAAGCAAGAGCCAGTTATCATGGGATTACACAGGCAATGTTTTGGAAAAGTGAAAAAATAAATCCCGCTGAATTTGATTATAAGCAGGTAGACAGAAATGCAGGAGTCTTAGGTCACGAATATGATATATCTAAAGATCATAAACTCATAACCAAAGCTTATGCAAGTACTGCTTCAAGAGATTGGCAGAGAGAAGACTTCAGTACAAATAACCTTACAAAATATGGAGTTCCATCTCCTCCACCCGCTAATCTTTACAGGACCTATGCAGCTTACCCTATAGGAAACCGTCCGGGCGATATTATGTATATGAAGAATTCGGCTCCAATGCGAAACCAGGGATTTCAGACAGGAGGAGTTGAAACCAAATTGCAAAGCAAATTTAAGACCGCTTCCTTAAAACATAAAGTTGATATGGGGCTTAGAGTTCATGGAGAAAAAAATAATATTGACTTTTTAAATCCATATCCCGACTATCCCTTTATTCGAAGTGGTTATTCTTATAGCCAGCAGGAAAGACTTATCCGTGCTTATGCTGCTTACTTTCAAGACAGAATTAGCTTAAACCCCAAATGGAAAATCATTCCGGGAGCTCGCTATGAAAATGTGTCTCAGGGAGTTTATACAACCAGAAGACATGCAACAGCTAAAGATGTAAAGGAGCAAAAAGCTTCAAAAGTGGGAGATATTATCTTTGTTAATCAGGGAACAGAAGGTCATACCAAAATCGCCCTACCCGGTTTTGGAATTACTTATGATATTACAAATACATTTACCTGGTTTTCAGGGGTTCATAAGGGTTTTTCCCCACCAACTTTTGGAACAGCCATTAGTCCTTACGGAGAGGATTACCGCCTGAGTGCAGAAACCTCGACTAATTATGAAACCGGTTTGAGAGGTGATATTAAGCCTTACTTATATACTGAATTAGTAACATACGTAATGTTTTTTAGGGATCAGATAATCAACACCTCCGAAGTAGCTAATGAAACAGGTTCGAGACCCATAAACTCCGGTAATACCTTACACCGCGGTTTTGAAAGCAGTATTACTTTTGATTTCGGAAAATTTTTAGACTGGTCATGGGAACTTCCTTTAGAATTGATCTATACCTACACGAAAGCGACTTCTCTGGATTATGAAAAATATCCCCATATCATCGATGAGAATAATAATATTGTTTTTTTAAATGTCCCGACTCTGTTATTCGATCAACACGGTAAACTTATTAATCCCGATACCAATGGGAAAATGCTTCCTTATGTTCCTGAACATACAGGAACCATTGCATTCGGTGCCAGAAACAGCAATGGTTTTTATATTAGAGCTGAATACCAATATGTTGGAAAGCAATATGCAAGTCTTTCTAACTACAGGCAATTACAACCCGGTGGTTTTCAATATAAGTATTATAATGGAATCAGCTATGATTTTGTTTGGAATACAAACGACGAAACACCGGATGGAAATACAGGTGTTATTCCTGAGCTTGGACTCGTAAATGCTTCTATAGGATACCGTCATCCGGTTGAAAAATGGTCTCTTTTTATTAATGCAAAAAATTTACAGGACAGAAAATATGTCTCAGGTAGACTACCTGTAGGTATACAACCCGGCCCTACCCGCCAGATCAATGCTGGTATGTCTATTGTTTTTTAGTTCATGGAAAATACAGGCATAATACCCATTCCCGGCTTTAGCGAGCCGGTGAGTTCATTTACACACCTTTTCATAACCCCATTTTTTCTGGTTTTAGCTATACTATTACTCATAAAACGATACGGACACAGGGGAACATTTCTCTTTCACTTAATCTACATCATCTCTGTTTTTTTTATGTTTAGTATGAGTGGGGTATACCACCTTTTAGAACCCGGAAAAACTCCCAGACTGGTTTTGCAGAGACTCGATCATGCAGGTATTTTTTTAATGATAGCAGCAACTTTTACTCCGGTTCATGGAATCTTATTTCGAGGTTTTAAGCGCTGGGGTTTTTTGGGAATTATCTGGAGTCTGGCCATTTCTGGAATTAGTCTGAAAACCATATTTTTCGACTCTATCCCGGAACTTTTAGGTTTAAGCTTTTATCTCGGTCTCGGTTGGATAGGTGCAATTTCAGGAACCATGGTATATAAAACCTATGGATACAACTTCATTCGTCCGCTCTTATACGGAGCCTATGCCTATACTATTGGAGCCATTGCAGACTTTCTTAAGCTGCCTCTACTAATAAAAGGTGTACTAGAAGCCCATGAAATATTTCACATCTTTGTTATCATAGGCGTCTTCTTTCACTGGCAATTTATCTATTCATTCGCTTCTCAAACATTCAAAAACTCTAAAGCACCTTAGTCATGAGTTTCCAAATAATTCATCATATCGTTTATAGAGAATATTTTCTTCCCGATGAATACGACTTCCTAATTTAGCTATTAGATAACCATAATCTTTCGCAAATTCCATTCCTGTGGATTCTTCCTGGTATTTGGAAAAAAAATCTAAGACAATAACTGATACTTCCTGCATATCCTTAATAAAAGATTCAACAATACGTCCCAGATCATCATCAGTATGAGAGGCATTTATAAGAGGTGGATATAACCTATCATCTTCCTTCTTTAAATGAGCTAATAAGGCCGCTTTTGTTTCAAAAAGAATTTTCCTTGCTTCCTTAGAGGCTATCCCCAATTGTTTAACTTTAGCCAAATTGGTAACTACAATTTCATGCTCCCGCTTCAATTCTTCAGTTAACGAACTCATATTCACACCTTTCTTATATATTAGTACAGACTCCAATCAAACGTTTGGAAGTTCATTTAATTTCTTTATTAGTATTTCGTTTACAAGTTTCGGATCCGCTTTTCCCTTACTGTGCTTCATTACCGCTCCAACCAGAGAACCAAGTGCTTTCCCTTTCCCTTTCTTGAAGGAGTCTACAGATTCAGGTAAATCTTGAATAACCTTATCACATAATTCTTCTATAGCTTTATCATCCCGCACAACCCGAAGACCTTTCTTATCCATAATTTCATCAGGTGAAAATTTGGAAGTAAGCATTTCTTCAAAAATTGTCTTTGCAATCTTTCCAGAAATCTCACCGGTGTTTATTAACTCTATCATCCTTCCCAGACGTTTCGGTTCAATAGAAAACCCGGTTATACTCACGCCTTCTTTGTTAACAATTCCCAAAACCTCATCTTTCACCCAGTTAGATGTTTTTTTCGAATCCTTCGAATATTTTAAAGCCTCTTCAAAATAATCTGCAATTTCCTTTTCAGAAGTAAGAACCAATGCATCATATTCAGGTAAACCAAGTTCTGTTTGAAAGCGTTTTTTTCTCACATCCGGTAATTCAGGTAATTTAGATTTTAACTCATCGATAAATTTTTGTTCTAAAAGAATCACAGGCAAATCCGGATCCGGAAAATAACGATAATCATGGGCCATTTCCTTGGAACGCATAGAAACGGTTTTATTCGAATCCGGATCCCATAGTTTTGTTTGCTGTTTAAAAGCCTCGTTTCGACTATACATATCTTTTTGCCATTCGATTTCATAGTCAATAGCCGCTTTTACTGCTTTAAAAGAATTTAAATTCTTTATTTCCACCCTGGTTCTTAACTCATTTGAACCTTTCGGACGTATCGAAACATTCGCGTCACAGCGAAGGGAACCTTCCTCCATATTGCAATCCGACACACCCACATAGCGTAAGACATTTTTTAAAGAGTTTAAATACGCGTAGGCTTCATCTGAACTTCGAATTTCCGGTTCAGAAACAATTTCGATGAGAGGTGTCCCGGCACGGTTTAAATCTAAAAAAGATACCTGCCTTGAGTCCTGAGAATGGATAAGTTTCCCGGCATCTTCTTCGAGATGAATACGAGTAAGATTAACAGAATTCTCCCCTTCTTTGTCCTTCATTTGAAATGTAACCTTTCCGCCAAGACAAATGGGTTTATCAAACTGGGAAATCTGATAGCCTTTGGGTAAATCGGGATAAAAATAATTTTTCCGGTCAAATTTAGTAAAAAGCGAAATACTACAACCAAAAGCCAGGCCTGCTGAAATCGCCTTTTCCAGTGCTAATTCATTCAAAACCGGCAAAGTTCCCGGTAAAGCGTAACAAACAGGTGAAACCTGGGTGTTGGCTGCATTTCCAAATTCAGTTGGAGCACCGGAAAAAATCTTTGATTCTGTATTTAATTGAGCATGGACTTCAAGCCCGATCACCGCTTCGTATTCTATCATAATAAGAATAGTTCTAAAATCGGGCTTTTTTTTTCAATGAAAAACCTTTAAAGGGATACTCCCGTGAACATATCCCTTTAAAAAGTCTGGAGTCCTCGTAAGCGAGCCATCAAAATCTCGTTTATTTCACTCCTGGAAAGGGTCAGTAAGAACATTATTTTTTTAGAGGAAAAAATTTACCTTCCTTATTAATAAAACCCGGAACTGCATCAAGCCTTACAAAGGCCCGTTCTTCCTGGAAATCTCCAGCTTCTGAATAAAGTGGATTAATGAGAATTTTGCCTTCCCGATTAATAAAAGCCCATTTATCACCCAATTGAACCGCTGCCAGGCCATTGGCAAAATCCCTGGCGAATTGAAACTGAGGTGGAATCACTTCTTTACCTTCATAATTTATATAGGACCATTTTTTATCTTCACAAACACGCACCAGTCCTTCGGAAAAGCTTCCTGCGTATCTATACACAGGATTTACTATAAAATTTCCCCTTTTATCTATAAAGCCAAAGCGATTTTTCTCCATAATCATGGCATAACCCTCAGAATATGCAGCTGCAAAAGAAAACTGAGGCTTAATTAGCATCTTTCCTGAGAAATTTATATATCCATATTTATCGTTGAGTTTGATGGAAGCCAGTCCTTCTTTGAAATCATCACAGTATTCAAATTGAAGACTAATTTGCATTTTTCCGGAAAGATTAATATAACCACAACGTCCTCCTTCAAAAACCCTGGCCAGACCCTCCGAAAAATCATAAACACTTTCGTAGACAGGTTCAATGGCAAAATTTCCATTCGGTCGAAGATAACCCCATTTTCCATTTAGTTTTACCCTGGCCAGACCTGAGTAAAAATCGGAAGCTTCTTCAAAACGAGGGTTTATAACGATTCTTCCGGATCTATTGATAAAACCAAAATAGGCTCCGATTTTCACCCTTGCTCTATCTTCCCGAAATGGAAAAGCTTCTTCAAATTGTGGAGAAATTTGAAAAATGCCTTCTTCATCTGTAAATCCAAATTGAGTACCCTGCCTGGCCAGATAAAGCGGAGCTGAACTACAGGAGTAGAATAAAGAAAAAAGTATTGGAAAAAAAAGTTTTCGATACAAAGCTAACCTTCAACTAAAAATTTTTATTTCTTTACAGTTTTGTATAAGTTTCTGTATTTTGAGTAAAAAACAAAGGAAGTATATTTGCCAGCAAAAAACTCTATAACTTTTCTTTCGAAAACTGCTTCAAAAATTTTCGATTTCACAGCCAGGTATACGTCCTATGTATTTGCCGCAACGCTGTATTCCGGTGGTTTTGCCGGTTGTATCGCTACCTTATTTATTATCTATTTCTTTGATGCACTAAAAATTGAAGTAAGCCCTTCCCTTATGGGACTTTTAAAAACCCTGATTATCTTTTTATGGCTATTTGCTGCTTTTCAATACGGACTTTTCTACCGTCTGGGCTTTCGCTGGGCATTCGGAAAAACTATCCGTGTAATTAATAACTGTATTATATCAACTCCCCATATCATGATACGTTCAGATTTAAAAAAACACGAATATCTTGATCTTTTAAAAGCATTGTCTCACCTACCCATATTTTTATCGATAGGGATAATTATTATGGTCTTGAGTGTATTCTCAATCACGGTAAGTGTGGGTTTTGCCACCGGGGAATTCAATAAAATTACAAGTACCTATGTTCTTATCGCCGGGATTATAGAAATTTTCATAACCTTCTGTTTTACCCTGATTCTCTGTGAAATTTTATCGGGTAAAATGCGGGCAGATTGTCTGAAAAAAATGAATGATAAAGAAATACAACTCAATAATTTTTCTAATAATATTCTATTTACCGTAAAAGCTAAAATTGGTTTTTTTCTTTCCCTTTTCTTATTAACTGTATTTTTATCTAATTTATTACTTTATCATAATAAAGAGAATTTGAACCGCGTTTGGACCTTTTCGTTTTTTGCCTTCTTAACCTCATTGTTTCTCGCTTATATTTTGTTTTATACAATTTATATATCCCTAAAACAAATTGAAAATGCCTCTTATAAACTAATAGAAGGAGGCAAAGGGGTTTTATTCCTTCGCTCCCTGGATAAAGAATTTATCACTGTTGCCAAAGGCATCAATAAAGCTTCGGTCACTATACAGGATTATAGAAATAGTCTTGAAAACAAAGTTAAAGATAGAACCAAGAAATTAAATGAAGCAGTAACCGAATTGCAAATGACTCTTGCAGAACTAAACCATAAAGAAGAACTTCTTGAAACCGAATTAGAATTCGCTGCTAATATTCAAAAAGGAATAATACCCGCTGAAATCAAACCTTATTCAGGTTTACAATTTGCAGTTTTTTATGAACCCCTCGGAAAAGTTTCCGGTGACTACTATGACATCTTTCGTTTTCCATCCTGCATCTATGTAATTATGGCAGATGCATCCGGACATGGTGTTCCGGCCGCCCTTATTACAATGGCAGCAAAACATGTTTTTTCAAATATTCAAGAAAATGACAGGCCTTCAGAAATTTTTAAAATGGCCAATCGTGAGCTTTTGAAACGCATTAAGACCAGTGACTATTTAACGGCCTTTTTACTGCGAATCGATGAAAAACATAGAATTCAATACAGCAATGCTTCTCACACCAAGGCTATTCACTACCACAAAAATACGAATAACCTGGAACTTTTAGATACAAATGGAATGTTCATCGCTGCTATAGATGAAGCTGAATATTTATATGAAGATAGAACCACCCGCCTAAATAGTGGTGACCGTATCTATTTATACACCGATGGTCTTATTGAACATAAAAGTTTAAACAAAGAAGAATTTGGTCAGGATAGATTAAATGAACTCATCCTGAGTACAATTGAACTCCCCTGCAAATCTCAATTAGAAGAAATTCGCTTGAAATTACACAAGCACATCGGAACAGCTCCATTGACAGATGATATAAGTATGTTAATTATTGAGCTACCCTCCTTTTGGACCAAATTTATAGAGTTGTATAATAATGGTTTAAAGTTATTAAAAGAAAACCATATTGAATATGCACTTAAACTTTTCGAAGAAGCCAAAATATTGTTTCCATCTTATCCGAGTATCTACTACCAGATAGCTCTTGCTCTTTACCAGCTAAAAGAATATGAAAAATCGATAGAATATTTACATATCTTTCTTGATAAAAAACCTGATGAAATCAAAGCCTTGCAATTGGCTGTAAATGTATACAGCAAATTAGGAATGAAAGAAAAAGCCAAGCGCACATTAAAGAGGATCCGATATTTAGAAAATATTCCTGATTCAAATATAGGTATCTAAGAATAAGAAGGTCTAAAATTGCGTACACAAAGATTTACAGCTATTATTGAAAATAATATACGAGCCATAATTATTTTCATTTCAAAATATACCTCCTATGTTTTAGGGGTTACACTTTTTTCTGCCGGGATAGGTGGTGTAACTGCCAGTCTCTTTGCCCTATACTTTTTTGATGCAGTTAAGGTTGAACTTTCCTCTTATTTTATGATTCTGCTTAAAATTTGCATTTTTACTGTGTGGACCGGTTCTGCTTATCAATTCGGTTTGTTTTACAGACTCGGACTGAAAGGTGCCTATGGAAAAACCCTAAAAACCATTCATAAATTTATAGAATATAGAAATAGAAACATTATAATAAAAGAAAACTTGCAGGATGAGGAGTATAAGGAATTATTTAAAGCTCTCATACGTTTTCCCAAAAATATAGCTCTAACTATAAATATAGGAATTACACTTATCCTGATCGGTCTTCTTACCTTCGAGATAAGCCTGGAAGGTTTACAGCTTCAAAAAACTTTAATAATATTATCAGTAGCTTTCATTGCCATTTTTATTGTCACCTGCTTTAGTATGGTCATTTCAGAAATCTTAACCGGAGAGTTAAGAGCTAAGTGTATGGAAATCATGTATGAAAAAAATATATCTATTGATAAATTAAGAGAGGATGCTATCTATACAGTAAGGACAAAGCTTACGTATTTTATCATACTATTTATCATCAATCTTTTAATTTCTAACTCTATAACCTACTCCAACAGGGGAAATTTAAATAAGGTCTATAGCTTCTCTTTTTTGGCAGTAACCGCTTCCTTGTTTATGGCTTTTCTAATTTTCTATATCATCTATAGCGCTTTAAAGCAAATAGAAAGTGCAACTTATGATCTTATGAAAGGTGGAAAAGGCCAGTTATTTCTAAAAACAATAGATAGTGAATTTGTGAACCTCGCTAATGGTGTAAATTTAGCAGCCAGCACGATTCGGGAATATCAGCAAAATCTTGAAAACAAAGTCGAAGAAAGAACGATGGAACTTAACAAAAGTCTTGGAGAATTAGCAAGAAAAGACAGGATGCTTGCTACCGAGTTAGATTTTGCAGCGAATATTCAAAAGGGAATCCTACCTCTCGAAGAAGATCTCGAACCCTGGAATGGAATTTCCTTTGCAACCTACTATAAAGCAATGGGTAAAGTTTCCGGGGACTACTATGATGTATATCGCTATCCAAGTAGTCTTTACGTTCTTCTTGCCGACGCTTCCGGACACGGAGTACCGGCAGCCCTGGTTACAATGGCCGCCAAACAGGCTTTTTCGAATGCTATAGAAGAAAATATACAACCTTCAGAAGTCTTTAAAGAGGTAAATGAAATACTCTGTAGTAAAATCAAAACCAGTGACTATTTGACTGCTTTTCTTTTACGGATAAGTGAGAATAACCGTATGGAATATGCAAATGCCTCTCATACAAAAGCTATTCATTTTATCCATAGTAAAAAAGAATTTCAACTCCTTGACACCAATGGGATATTTATAGGAGCCTTAGAAGATGCAGGTAGCACTTATGAAAGCCGCCATACAAGACTTCAGAGCGGTGACAGGGTATATTTGTATACAGATGGACTCATTGAACATAAAAATCCGGAAAAAGAAGAATACGGTCAGGATAGGCTTATAAAAATGCTCTTTGATACACAGAGTTTAAATCTACAGGATCAAGTATACGCTGTGATTAACGATCTGGAGCGATTTATGAAAAATGCAGAAGTAAAAGATGATATTTCAGTCTTCGCAATTGAATTACAGCCTAATTGGTCAAAATTTATTGAACTATATAATTCCGGTATTCATCTCTTACGTTTAAATAAAGTTAGAGACGCTTTATTTAATTTTGCAGAAGCAAAGAAACTAATCCCCTCTTATGCCGGTATTAAATATCAACTGGCACTGGTATATTACCAGATGAATGAATTAGATAAATCCAAACTTTTAATCGAAGATTTTCTTACAGACAAACCTAAAGATAAAAAGGGTATTCAACTCGCAATTAATATTTTCATGAAAACCGGTGAAAAAGAGAGAGCCAGGAATCTTGCGAACGAGTTAAAAGAGTTGGCTTAATTTTTCATTTCCGCAACATTAGGTCTCTCATAGGTTTATCCTTTCCAAACCTCCAGATGAATCCATCTATATAATAATGAAACAATATAATCATAGCGAAAGGAACAAATAAATACATAGCCCAGGTATAAGATAAAAGCTCATAAACTTCAATAACAGCCGAAAGCAAACCATAAGCAACCGCAACAAAAAACCACTTGTAAGCTACTGCTTTTACTTCCGGGAACTTTTTTACCTGGTACTGGGCAATCCAGCCCTGGTACTGAACTGTATGATAAGAAGTTTCTAAAGCTTCTGCTACCAAAAATGTTGTCTCAGTTGCAAAAAATACAAAGAAATGAGAAGATAAAGCAGCAAAGAGTAAAAGGAATTTGGGAAGATTAATTTTCTTACCAATAGAAATAAGATGGAATTGTCTTAAAAGAAATACTATTAGGCTTGCAAGAAATACTTTCCAAAGAATAAGAGACACGATCTCCGGTGTTCCGGGAAAATGAACACTTAGCTCTCCATATATAAGTGTAGGTTTATCAGTTTTTGTAAAATTACCAAAGAAAAATGCAAACATACCGGAGTAGAACATCGTTGAATCAATATAAAAATCTATAGGATGATTATCTGCATTTTTTCTGTGGTAGGCTCGCAAAAATCCATAGTGCTGTCGTATAACATGATAAGAACCAAATATAGCTGTAAATATTACCAATTCCTTAATATACCCCTTAGCCGTAAGAACCAGACCAACAAGGATAAGTAAAAAAAGTCCTATTGTGTAGGTATATTTACGATTTTGAAATTCTTCCTTATCCGCATGTGTCCTCGAGAAAGTCTGAAAAATATGAGGTTGATCAAAAAAAGCTGTAAATATAAAATAAGTAACTAAAGCAGAAGTTCCGGTTGCTGCAAATCCGAGATAGACAAGCCATTTATATAGTCCATAAAAAAGAAAAGTTAGAATAAAACTTCCAATGAAAAAGAAAAGATCGTAGCGGGGACCTACGATCCAATTGATTGTAAAATATCTATGTAACAAGCTTATAATCCTAAAGTTCTATAATTCTTTGCATTTTTTCATGGTTTAAAAAGATACTATTCCTCTTTCTTTTTCCAACAAGGCCAAAAGCACAGATTTCCGCAAAAGCATGAGCCAAATCAGTATAGACAGAATCAGCTTTATTATCAAAAGCAGCCTGTTCCAGGAGTTCTGAAAGAGCAAAGACTTCATAAGCCAGCTCAGCAAGATAAGTACGATTGGCTTCTTTCCAGTCTTTAGGTTCTTCCATGAGATCCTTTAACTCCACAAGTTTCGTTTCAAAAGTCGAGCAAGGATAATGTAGAAAAGGTATCTCTCTGGCCTTATCTACATTGTTTTCTATTTCATTCAGGAAAGAAGTGTATTTTCTTTTTCGGTTCATTGCCTGCAAGAAATGTCCGGTAATTATCAGGTGAGTGCCTTCCCAGGTTTCGTTTATGATAGAATCATTATGTAATCTCGGAACGGGAGAAAAGTCACCAATAATTCCATTTCCTCCGAGACAGATCATAGCTTCACGGGTAACGTGAGAAGCCTGCAAGGAAGATTTGTATTTCAAAAGAGGAGCTAATATGGCTTCTGCTTCTATCCCCTTATCGACATAAGAAAAAAAGCGAAATACAGAAAAAGCCATAGCTGCCTGTAAAACGGCAATTTCACTTAATTGTTTTGTATAAGCGGAAAAATCCTGAATTTTCTTTCCGTATGCCGTGCGAAACCTGGCATACTCGGCTGCTTCCATCACCGCACGTTTGGCATTCCCGCAAGCTCCAACAGCAACATGGATTCTGGAAATAGAGATAACATACTTTACAAGATTCGCAAGTCCGTGGGTGGTTCTTCCCAATTCTTCAGCTTCCAGGTCTTCATAGACAATTTCAGTAGTTACCTTTCCTCTTGAACCAATAATATCTTTTTTTCTTAATATATGATGACCGTTAAGTTCCCCATTGTCCTTGAGTCTCGGAACTAAAAATAAACCAATCGTATTGGTTCCTTCTACTCTGGCTGTAGTTACCCAGAGATCACCGGGATTTGAACAAAACCATTTTTCTCCATTCAAAAGCCATTTACCATTCTCTAACTTTTTAGCTACAGTTCGATTGGCCTGAACATTACTTCCCCCTACCCGTTCCGTAACGTATTGTCCTGCCATAAAGTGAGAAGAACTTTTCTCTCCCGCAACCAGAGGAAGATATTTCTTTTTTTGTGCTTCCGTGCCGATTTCCTTTAAAGCGAAAATCATCCCTTCTGTCATAGCCAGGGGACAGGCAACTCCTCCTTCTCCATTCAGGTTATTGAGATAAGTCAAAGCATAACGATGTAAAAATGTAAAAGGATGTTTCCAGGATGTATGAAAGTCCAAATTAACTATCCCGTATTCATAAGAAAGTTTACGTGATTCTAATTGTTCCGGAGAATAGCGAATTGCATCAATTCGTTTACCGGTTCTATCATAATGTTCAATCTCGCCGTATTTACCTTCTTTATGACAGGCTTCTGTTAATTCATCAAGCTTTCCACCTACCAGTTCTCCATAACCTTCAAGATGGGAAATCATAGCCTTTTTATGTTCGGGAGTGTAGCCTTCCGAATAACGTTCTACGATTCTCTGAATTGTCCTGTCCACTTTATAAAAATTCTTTCCCCTGAGTCCGGTATAAGAACTCAGATCATAGGCCTGTAAACCCGGATTATCTTTTTCTCTTGCCATATAACCCCTATTCTTTAGAATCCCAAAAATGCCAAGTAATTAAACAACTTCGTATTAATAAAAAATGCTGATTTATGGTAGTTTACAAATTAAAATTCACAAAATTTTGAATCTAATTTTGATTGATATTTGCAGGCTTTCGAAAAGCCTGTGAACTATCCTTTCCATAAGGCGTTATATTATGAATTTAAAAAACCCGATAGAAACAATAAAAGAAGTACATATTGAAGATTTAAAATCTCTGGAACACCCTTCCTCTTTCATTCGAGAGGAAGATTATAGAGTTCTCATACTCCGACATCTATCTCTTTTTGAGTCTGGTTTAAACTATGAAAGCAAAGGCTTTATAATTCAAAATGAAACTATTCATATATATAATCGGGAGAAAAGCAGTTTTGAACTACTCCCGAATGGATTTCCCGGTCTTCTGCAAAGTATCGTTCCGATTCATAATGAACATAAAAAACTCATAGATGGTTATACCAATGAGATCGATGCTCTGGAAGATAAACTCTACACTAATAAGATATCCAGATATTTTATGGATGTATGGTTTGATGCAAAAAAAGACTTAACTAAATTTGAACGTTATTATCAAAGAAATATTCTGGTCCTGAAAGATGTTTGCAAAGAATATGAAACTCATAAAAATTTCCCAAAAACTAATTTTTATGATTTAATAGAGGATATCAATGCTTATATTGTGGGCATACAAAATCAGTTACATAAACTGGATAGTATTCATCACTATTATGTTTCTTTAAAAGATGATCGTCTTAACAAAAACATCTATTACCTTACCCTTATATCGGCTACATTTCTTCCTTTAAACCTCGTTGTAGGTTTTTTTGGAATGAACACAGAAGGTTTATTTTTTAAGGGAGATCAAAATGGCACCCTAAACGTGCTCATAATCTTGATCTCCACTTTTGTAATATCTTCATTAGGTCTAAAAATTCTTAAATTAATCGACTACTATATTTTTAGAAGACTTTTGAGTAAATATAATATTTATAATAATATATCTAAAAAACTCAACCGTATATTAAAAGTTGACTGAATTTTAGAATTTCCATTTTCTATATTAACTCCAGGGGAGTATATTGTAAAAGAAAGTTCTTTTGAGCATGTCCAAATGCTACCTTTACTTTACGATTATCCCCTGAGCCGGAAACCTCCAGCACAACCCCTTCTCCGTAAATCTTATGTCGAACTTTTGAACCTTTTTGTATTCCTCCGGAATTTGATACATTAGTATTTGCTTTATTATTTGTCGGAAAAGGTTTTGATGAAAAACTATCCCTGGCTCTGGGTACAAATTCGGGCTTTCTAATAGCAACTCTTGATCCCGATTTGGAAGCAAAAGACCTATCGAGGTATTCTTCCGGAATCTCAGCCAGAAAGCGCGAAGGATCCCGATAATCCACCATACCATATTTCCTACTGGTTTCACAATAGCTGATATATAATTTTTGACGGGCACGGGTAATAGCTACATAACAAAGCCTTCTCTCTTCTTCAATATTTCCCTCCTCAATAGACATCTGGTGAGGAAAGGTTCCTTCTTCCATACCGCTTAAAAACACATAGTCAAACTCTAAACCTTTAGAATTATGGACCGTCATTAAAGTCAAGTAATCATTCAATTCCGGCTTCTCCTGTTCGCTGGTCAAAAGACTAATGTCTTCTAAATATTCAGAAAGACTGGGTGATTCGGTGTTTTCCTCATATTCTTCAATAGCATTTAAGAATTCTTGAATGTTCTCAAGTCTACTTATAGACTCATCCGACCCTTCCTGTTTGTAAAACTCCTCGATTCCAAGAACTGTAATTGTATTTTCAACCACTTCAGAAGGACGAACATCGGGACTTTCTAATAATTCCATTAAACTTAGAAGTTTTTGATACAGTTCCTTCACTTTTGTAAGAGTATTTTTTCTGAGTTCCAGTTTATCGGAATTTAATGTTTCAAATAAAGAAACACCTTCGTGAATACTAATCTCAATCATTGAGTCAATACTTTTCTGTCCGATTCCCCTCGGAGGTGTATTAATCACTCTTAATAAAGACGTGGAATCCAATGGATTTACCAGCACCGACAGATAAGCAACCAGATCTTTTATTTCTGCCCTATCGTAAAAACGAAAACCACCAAAGATTTTATAAGGAATTGATGCTTTACGGATCTCTTCTTCAAAGTAGCGAGACTGTGCATTTGTCCTATAGAATATTGCCATTCCGGAATATTTCCCTGTCTTTGCATATAACTTCTTAATTTCTTTTACGTGAGCAAAGGCTTCTTCTGCTTCATTCAAATATTGCTTTAAACTAATTCGTTCCCCTTCTTCTTTTTTTGTATAAAGAGTTTTATCTTTCCGGTTTGAATTATTAGCGATAACCGAAGCCGCGGCTGTAATGATATTGCGAGTAGAACGATAATTCTCTTCTAATTTTACAACATAGGTATCAGGAAAATCCTTTTCAAAATTTAAAATATTCCGAATGTCAGCTCCCCGCCAGGAGTAAATAGATTGATCATCATCTCCAACCACGCAGAGATTTTTGTCTTCTCCGGAAAGCAATTTGGTAAGCTCATACTGAATTTTGTTTGTATCCTGATATTCATCCACCATAAGATACTTCCAGCGATGGTTATATTTTTGTAGAACCTCCGGTTTATCCAAAAATAGATGAACCGTTTTATAAATTAGATCTCCAAAATCTACAGCATTACGTTCTTTCTTTTTAGCTTCGTAGAGTTCATAAATATCAAATAATAGTTCTCGCCTTGGTTCATAGCGATGAGCATGGAAAAATTGTTCGGGCGAAAGAAAATCATCCTTGGCAGAGTTGATACGGTTTGCCACAAAAGAAGGCTTCATATCCTTTAGATCCGCTCCCAATTCTTTCATGCACTCTTTTAACAGGGATTCTTGCAGGGCTGTATCATAAACAGTAAAACCCGACTTCCTATCGGTATGTTCGGCTTCTACACGCAAAATGTAAAGACAAAGGGAATGGAAGGTTTTCATCATCACCATATTGGCATCCGATCCTAAAAGGCCCTGCAACCTATCCCGCATTTCTGCTGCTGCTTTATTAGTAAAAGTCAGGGCACAAATTTGAAGAGGATGAACCTTTTCTTCCCGAACGAGGTGAGCTACACGGTGAGTAATGACTCTTGTCTTGCCGGAGCCGGCCCCGGCAAGAATTAGAACCGGCCCCTTCACCCTCAATACAGCGTCTTTTTGTGCTTCATTTAAACCCTGCAATAAATCCATATTTCCATTTTTTTTTATTATTCTTTTATGTCTCTTATTTTATTAGAGAATTAAAAGTTTCGCACACAACGAACCATATTAGAGTTTCTTAAGATGTCTCCCTGAGGACCGTGATAATAAAAGGTGTTCCCTGCCGTATCCTTAGCTGAACTGGCTCCCAGAGTAAGGGATACATCCTGCTTATAATTACTCCTTTGAGCACCGGCACCGTGAACATCATACACAGAACCTATATAGCCCAGGCAACGTCCAAAACAAACGTAACTACCGGCATAACCTGTATAAGAACTTCCATCCTGATTATAAGCTGCATGGGTCGTAGAAGACCAGTAGTAACCGTAGTCAGTTTTCCCTCCTTCATTGGTAAAGGAAGTAGCATTAAATTTTGCATCAATTGCTGCACTATTGGTTATATCCGGAGAGCGGGAATAGTCAACAATACTCTGCAATTCTTTCACATTGGGTAAACGCCAGTCTGAATGACCTCCTGTTGTTGCCTTTTCACAGGTAGAAACTGCATTTTCAAAATCAGTAGATTTGGTATCATTTTTTTGCCACATTAAACTTGTTGCTTTATCACTAATCGTCTCATCATTATTGTCTACAAAGTTATTTAAACCATAATTCGTATTTCCCCTTACACAATAAACATAATAAGTTTTATTTGAAGTAGGATAACCTTTTATTCTTCCATCTACAAAGTTTACACCAAACATTGTTTCAGCATACCCACCTCCTAAATTAGTACAAGAGTTATAGATACTGGTTGTCGCATATTGTCCATCGATAAACCTTTCCCCGGCTGAAGTATCTCCAAACCCAACTATAAACTTTGTAGAGTCAATAAAAGGAGAAGCTGTACTGGTTGTAGTACTACCACTGGGATCTTTACCGGTAAAGTTCATGAGAGAATAAAGTGTTTTAATGTCCGGTAAACGCCAGTCTGTGTATCCGCCCAGGCTTAAATCGGAGCAATAGCTTACCGCGGCGGTTTGTGTCTTCTTATCCGAAGCATTTACAGTTCCATCTCCATTTATATCCGGTGACTTTGACCACATCAAACCTGTAACATTATCCGTAATCGTTTGATTTCCATTATCGGTATAACTCTGCTGATTTACAGTATTATAATCAGCGTCATAACCTGTACCCGAACAGGCAGTCACAGCCCCTGATGTTGAATTAAAACAGTCCGTCTGGGCAGTATCCGGAACTTTGTACTGAGCCGTACTGCTTGTGGTGGTGGTAGGTGTTGAATAATTAGGTGTAGAACAGGTACTCGCACCTTTATTTGCATTCATAGAAGCTGCTGCCAATAATAAAACCTTTTCATTATCCTTATTATTGTCATCATTTTGAACGAGCGAACAGGTATTTAAAATAAAAATCGCCAAAATTGGTATGAAAACTTTTTTCATTCTTGTCTCCTTAAAACTCTGTATAACTCATAATATCTCAAGAAAAATGAAGATCAAGAAAAAATTAGTATATAGGAAAAAAACAGCTTATTATAAAGTATTTAAGAATATGTTAATATATTTAAGAATACTGTTTACGCTTATGCAGGATGTCTAAAAAGGGGTTATTCCTTCCCATTTCAATCCGTTTTAATTCATTTAAAAACTTCTTATTAGGAACTTTTCCTTTTCTATCGACAGAATATTCTTCTTTTATCCCATCAACAAAGTACATATCAATAGCACCCTTGTTTTTCGCCTGCACTTTCCCCCTGTAAGTACAATCGAAATATTTCTTTACAAGCTCATAAGTACAACCGGAGATATTAATTTTTCCGGGAAAACCTGAAGACTCCATCCGACTCGCAGTATTTACTGTATCTCCCCAGATGTCATAAGCAAATTTCTTTTTACCGACCACCCCGGCAACTATAGGCCCTGTATGTATTCCGATTCGCAGTTCCCAGAAAGGTTCGTTGAAGGCCTTCTTTATCTGGCCAGTCTTTTCCATGAATTTTTGTATTTTAAAAGCTGCTAATATAATGTCTACCGGATTGGTTTTCGTAGGCTTCGGTATACCACCTGCACACATATAAGAATCCCCGATAGTTTTAATTTTCTCCAGACCGTGTCGACCTACGACCTCATCAAAATAAACAAAACAATTATGCAATTCGTTCACCAGGTCTTCCGGTTTCATTTCTTCAGCTACCATGGTAAAGCCTTTAAAGTCTGTAAATAAAACCGTTACCATTTCATACTTTCTAGTATTAGCTTTTCCGTGTGTTTTTAGTTCTTCGGCTGTCTCTTCCGGTAAAATATTCAAAAGGAGTTCATCGGATTTCTTCTTGGCTGAGGCCAGATCCCTTGTTCTTTCTTTTACCTTCACTTCAAGAGAATTTCTTTCTTTCTCCAGTTCTTCATAAGCCCTGGCGTTTTCTATGGAAATACCGGCAAGAGAAGTAAAAGCAGCCAACAAGTCCTCATCGCTTTCCGTAAAAAATTCTCCCTTAAGCTTATTTAAGACCTGGATAGCTCCAATAATCTCGCCTTTGGGATTTTTAATAGGCATACATAAAATAGAACGAGTTCTATAACCGGTTTTTTTATCAAAGTCTCGATTAAAACGCTCATCCAAATAAGCATCGGGTATATTAGCGGTCTTTCCACTCAGGGCCACATCCCCTACAATGCCAAAACCCAGAGGAAGGCGTATCTCCGGTGCTCCCTGGGCAACCCTGGACCAGAGTTCATTCGTATTCCTGTCGATTAAAAATAAAGAAGAACGATCCGCTCCCATCACCTCGGTTACACTTTCCATAATCCGGGCCAGAAGAGAATCCAGACCGATTTCAGCCATGATAGAACGGGCAACATCCATGAGAACTTTCAATCGGTTTACCTGAAGATGTAAGGCTTTGTAGTCCGGAACCTCCATGTAACACTTCCCGGTTTCTGTTTCATGAATTACCCTTCGTTCTATATCATGCAGGGACTCTTCTGAAAGCTTATCCGGGTTTACGATCGTTCTATTTGTATCCATCCACCTTGCCGTTTTCAGTCATCAATACAGTATTTTCCTAGTTTAGTGCTAGTTTGCTTTTTTAGGATTGAGCGTCTACTATTATTAAATTTTTTCATCTTTTTCCTTTATCGTGAATAATTTATTTATTTTTTCTTTTCTTATTCCGGGTATTCTTGTATTTTGAGTTCATGAAATTGTCTCCTGAATACATAGAATTTGAAGATTTTCCGGCTTTTGCCAGTTTCTTATATGAAAACGAATTGATTGGAATAGCACAAATGGCCAATCCAATTCAGGATAAAAATGGAAAAGTCCTTATACAGGAAAATGCAAAGTTGAAAGGTGGGATGATAAGCAAACTGGAAACCATGCATGGCCAGTATGAACCTATTTTTCATATTAAAATTACTTTTGAGCTTGTAGAACGTCTAAAAAGCCGCTTTATTGAGTCTATTTATACGAGACTGGACAAAGACAGCGTAGAAGACATGATTTCTATGCTTTTTAACTCAGAAACAGAAAGAACCATCTCCTATAAAGGAGTAATAGAACATTCTCTTCGGGACTCCTTCATTGTAATTTCCTCTTATAGACTCTGGAGAGAGAAAAAGAAATATTTTTCCTATAGCATAGAGTCCGCCTTACTTTCCATGGGAATTGCCTACTCAGTCGAAATGCCCATAAAATACCTGCATCGCTATGCTTTTCTTGCCGGTTTATTTATGGATCTGGCTCTTTCTGAGAATGAATACTGGAAAATTCCCCTTCAAAGGGATGCACAAATGATGCAACTGGCCGATTTCAGCTCTTCTTTAGGAAGAAAAATCGGTCTCCCCTCTTTCGTTCAAGAAGCCATTCGTCGCCACTGGATACCGGGCATGTATTGGGGAGGTGGTGGTCCGGAAGAGTTAGAACTGGATATGGAAAGAATATCTGACCATCCATTTAAACTTTTTCAGGATAAAGAAATCAAAGAACCGGAAGTGGAACCGGAACTTGTAGAATATTTAATAGAAATACTTAAAATCGTTCGCTTTCTTAAAGAAACCATGAAAAAAGTGCCGGACAATGAAAATACATCTAAAACGATTTTAACGATGTTTGCTTATAATCTTGAAAAGAAGATATTCAAGGAAGAAATCGCAGAACCTTTTATTAAGAAATTTAAGACCTATGAAGCTATAATTGATAGAATGCGTGCTATTGCCAAAATTGAAAAGCAATGCCAGTATCCTCCTGCCGCCTGGGCTTATCCCAAACCTCAGGCCACACAGGTTTTGTGCAAAAATAATGTAGAGAGTTGTCCTTTCTACGAGAGAGGCTGGGATTTAAAAATTGTATCCCAGCAAGAAGCCTATGGCTATGTGGGTACTCCTTTAAAACCAGGAAATTACCCCAAATGTCGTCTGGAAAAGAGATTGAAAGAATTAAAATAAGGATCTATATATGCCGTTCATCTGGATAGATAGTGGGGTTTCGAGCCGTTATAAACCGGAACCGGGAAAAGATAGGGTTCATAAGGTACATAAATTTAATGAATCAACTACTAACCGTGATGATGTAGTAAAAGAACATCCCGAAGATAAGGGACAAAAAGATTCTTTTGAAAGACGGGATACAAGCAGTATTTCCAGACCCAAACTAAACCCCTACGAAGATATGGAGTTTAAAGCAGAAGAAGCAGAATCAGTCCAGGCAATTTTAGCAAGGCATGTCATGAGTTCTCCGGTTATAGAAGTTGAACCATCACTTACAGTAGAAAAAGCAGTTTATCTTTTTAGAAAGAATCGTATCCGTCACATCCCTGTTATTAATTATGAGAAGAAGTTAATCGGAATTATTTCCGAAAGAGGTATTCTGCAAAATTTCTTAGACTATCCGGAAGATATTTCTTATGTTAAAAATCGACTGATAGAAGAAGTCATGATAAGTCGCGTTCTAACTGCAAAACCCGAATCCCCTCTTCCTGATATGGCAAGAGTTATGCTGGAAGAAAGAATTGGTTCCCTACCTATTCTTAATGAAGAAAGAAAAGTTCTGGGCATTGTCACACGCAGTGATATATTAAAGACAATCCTTTATAAGGATCATATTGATTATAAAGCATGAATATAGCATTTTATGCAGTAAACCTTGCATCCTCAGACTGTAAAGAATCTGCAAATATTTATTCCGAAACCTTTCAGGGAAAAATTATTGTATGCAAAAAACAACATGCTGAAATTATACTGGATGATAAAATTCGAATTTTCTTTGATTCTCTTGAGGGTCACTGCCCGGCACAGCCGGGGAATCTGACATTCAGTCTAAACCGGGCAAAAAAGCCCGATCTTCCTGCTTTTTTTCAGCCGGAATATAGCTTTATAGAAAAAGGCTATTTCTCTTACAGAGATAAATACTTGAATCGAATCTGGTTTTATTACCGAGAATAATAGGGACTAAACAAATTAATTCATTTCAAAATCGTTGTAATCCATTGTTCGAAAGATGGAAATTTTGCAACCGCTTGCTTCCATTTTTCTGTAGGGTTTTTAATTACTTCTAAACCAAACTCCTTTTTAAGCCATTTTCTGTATTTGTTATTTTCAGTCTTATATTCATCGTTGTACTCAAAAAAAGCTTTATCGTATGGAATATAGGCACGATTGGCGGTTAAAATCTGCATAAAATCTAGAATATTTTCGGCTAAAACCGTATTTCCAATACCTTCCGAGCCAAGATAAACCACCGGAGCGTTTTCTGTAGTAATGCCACTTTTATATAACCAAAATGCAAATAAAGCACCCGTTCCATCAACTCCGAACGGAATAATTTTCGAATATCCCTTTTTATTTTCTTTAAACCAGGCCTTCGCCATATCATATTTATCTGCCTGTAATTCAAACTCATCGCAAAAGTAGGTTCCTAAATCATCCCAAAAAACGGCAAGTTTAGCCAGGGGCTCAGGAACCCGATGTTCTTTAAATGATTCGATTAATTCCTTTAAAGTTGTCGATGATTCATCATTATTATCACTCTTTAACTTTTCGGGCAAACAGGCCCCCTCGTATTGAGAATAAAATACTTCATCATTTAAAAGTTTTGCTACTTTAATTTGTTCAATATATGCATCTTCTCTAAACTCTTCTGTTTCACATCGCTCAGCCCAAATACTATTATCAAAACAACAATAAGCTTTCCAATACTGTTTTAATTTTTGATAATATTTCCCGGCCTCGAAAAAGGCATCTGCCATAGGAATGTATTTTTTCTTATTATTTTTAAAATTTAAAAGTAAAGGATAAAGTGGGGTTTCATTTTCTGAGAATAGAGTGCACATTTTTTTGGCATTCATTTTTAAAAGTTTAAACGAATAGCTACCCAAATCATGACGTAAGATGCAGTTTAAAAGTTTTTCGTAAATTACCTTATCAGCTTTATCCAAGTTAAGAATATGTAAAAGTGGTTCATTAAAAAATGGATATTTCTTAAGATATTTTTTCCACTCATTTAAGCTAAATTTTTCTTTTTCAAGTAGTATATGATACTCATGAAGAAAGGAACCCGGTTCTACAATTTCGTATAATTTTGAAGTTGAAGAATTTGCAATCAATAAATCTACAAACTCCCTAGAACGTTTGGCTAAAAATGGTTTTAATATTTTAATAATTTCATCCCGATTTTCTTCAAAGTTTTCCTGAAAATGCCAGCCTTTTTGGGATTCGGCAATTAAGTATCCTGGCAACCATGTTTTTACACTTGAAGCAAACGTACTTAGAGTTCCTTCGTTTTGATCAAGATATCCAACAGGCCATTGATTTACCGGACGATTTAAAACGGGCATGATTCCAATGTGATCATGACCGGTATTACTGATTGAACAAAGCCAGTACCCCGAAGTAACACAGAAATCGCTAACACCCATTTCGCAATAATGTTCGTAGTTTAAATCGAAATCTCCAACCTGAAATTCAACTAAAAGCTTATTTATGGATTTCAAAAATGCCGAAACTGTTTTAAATACTTTTTCCGGTTTATGTGTCTCTTTTATTAAATCCTTTTTGGCTTGTGAAGCTTTTTTTAACCTGTCTTTAGTTTCTTGATAACCTTTTTTAATTTTCGTGTTAATTAATTTATTAGCCTCGGTATCACGATTTTTTTTTGAATCAAAGCTTTTTATTTGAGTTGTTCCCTCCGAACCTGTTTTACCAAACCGAATTTGATATTCATTTTCTTTTGTAAATTCTATTTCCCAAAACTTCGAAGATTTCTCATCACAATATTCAAAATATCTTTTCATACAAGTATTATATTAGCTATATAATAGTCTACATTAATGTCTACTCAAAAATTCTAAGAGAGATTTTTGAAATTAAGAATATATTAGATGAATAATAACTTACCTGATCGGATAACACATAAGAAGGAGCTTTTATAAACTTATCTAATGTACCATCCTTTATAGATGATAAGCTAATGATTATATACCCTGAAAGTTCCTGTGCTTTCATCCTCAATTCCATTACTTTTCTTAAAGGCGAAAGTAAGAGCATAGTATCTAACATCCGGGACCGTGTCGTAGCGAATTCCTCCTACAGAGATAAATGCTTAAATCGACCTTTTTCAGCCTGTTTCTGAATGGGAAATGTGAGGTAAATAACGACCCGTCTTTTTGGAAGGAAAAATCGAGATAGACCGGCAGTTAAACCACCGGTCCGGAGAGGGGAATTAGTCTTTATCGTCGTCTTTATCTTTAGCTTTGTTTTTATCCTTATTCTTTCCTTTACCTTTTCCCTTTCCTTTACCCTTTCCTTTATGATGGCCTTTGCGCTTTCCTTTCATTTCATCTTTTGTAATGAAGCCATCACCATTTTTATCCATTTTCTTAAAACGACCTTCTTTATGACCTACGAATTCGTCTTTGGTTACTTTTCCATCTTTATCCTTGTCCATTTCATCAAAGCAATTTTTCTTATCTTTGCCTTTATCTTTTCCTTTTCCTTTGTGCTTTCCTTTGCCTTTACCTTTTCTGGACTCGTGATGCTTTTGGACTTCTTCCTTGCTTAGAGTGCCATCTTTGTTTGCATCAATTTTTTCAAACCATTTGCCCTTTGCATTTTTGAATTCATCCAGAGAAATTTTTCCGTTTTTATCGGCATCCATCTCTTTAAAATGCTTTCCATGGCCTTTGGCCGAAACAACTGTAACAAAACCCAAAACAAGTAAGATACTCAAAAGTTTTTTCATAAAGTTAAGCTCCTTTTTATGATTAATTAGAAAGCATAAATTGAGAAAGGTTCCTTTTTTTTAAAAAAAAGTTTCGCATTTTTACCCCTACAGTCCCATATGAAATTCTTGAGATAAAAAATGTTACTACACATAAAAAAACGAACCCTGATATACTTCCTTTTGTTCTCCTTTTCTTCCCTATTTGCAGATACAATTCAACTAAAAAATGGGACCCTTCTCACTGATATAAAAACAGAACTCAGCGGTATCTGCCTTCATACACAGAATTCTTTAAAAGAATCAAATACCTATCCCCTGAAAGAACTGGAATTTATCCAACCGGAACCTCTGGATAGACATAGTCTGGATGATGACGATATCCGGGCTGCTTCCTATTTTCTATCCAACTCCGGGTTCCAATTAGAAAACCCCAAAGAAAAGCCCATTCTGGCGATTTTACAACCGAATGGACTGAAGGATAAGGAGGCTCAGGATTTAACAAATACGCTCACCGGCTCGATTCAAGAAATCGGAGTTTTCCAGTCCAATGACAATGAAAAACTAAATAGGGAACTAAAAGCCAGTAATTGCAAAGAAAAGGACTGCTTGAAAATCTTAAAAGCCCTGCAAATTGATTTTATCATGATCTATGAAGTTGAGAAATTAAAAGAGGGATACGTCATTAACACCCACTTTTATAAAAATAGAGAAGAAGAACGACTTTTTTCCGAATCTGCCTTTATCCCTTTCGCCGGGAGTGAAGCAAAGAAGACCTACTCTCTAAAAGTTAGCGGTAAGGTCTTGAAACACTGGAAAAAACTCAAATTAAAACCCGAAGAAAAAGCAAAAACACAGGTTAATTACCTTTTACGTTCTGCCCTGCTGCCCGGTTGGGGTCAGTATTCCAAGGGAGAAACCTGGAAATCTGTCCTTTTCTTTACCGGAACTCTATACCTTGCCTATACCCTATATAATAATTCAGAAAACTATAATACAGCTAAAAATAATTATAATTCTCAGAGTTTTTTACCGGCTTTAGGGGGGAATGCAGTCGCGAAATCTGCTCTTTTTCTTTATACAGCAAATCTGAAAGATATTGCTAATCACCATGCAGATTCTGGAAATCAAAATCTCATGCTTCTTTTAGGAATTTATGCTTTAAACCTCTTTGATGCCCACTACTCTCCTGTTCCCAGGCTACCGGGTGAAAAAGAAGGTATTTGTATACAATACCTTCCCCAAAAGCCCAGTTTTAATTTTCAAGCAGAAAGCCATCTCGGAATTTCCTATAGCTTTAAATTTTAGTATAATTCCAGTAAAACTTAAATACAGGTTGTATATAATAATAAAACGTTTCGTATCATTACTATAATATGATCTGTATCATTACTATAATATGATCTGTATATCGCTTATATATTTTCTATCTTACAGCATCCTGACTTTTTCAGAAAGCATCCCCTTTTCTATAAATAGTAATGAAAAACAGCATAAATAGTATAATTTGAGGACTAATATAGTCCATTTGGGTTATTGCAAAAATGCAAAATCATGTGCTATACTTTGTTAAAATATATAGAATGACAGAGAACCTTGAGGAGGGGTTAAGCCATGAAAACATTTCTAAAAACAACTGCTTTGCTTTTTCTCCTTTTTCTTCTTCCTCTTAATTGTAAGACACAAGAAGATCCGGGGCTTCTCTGGTTACTGAACCTTGGAAATGACGAAATTACATTATCAAATACAGCCACCGGAGAAACAGATAGCAATTCAACAGGAACTGAAGAAGTAAGTGGATCGGATGGTACAGGTAACAGTACCTATATAACAGATACAGCTGCCAGTACTTCAGAAAATGATTCGTTTATTCGAGATGTTTATTCTATCGAAATAAATGATGTAGTTGGAACAACTGATTTCATTTTCGACACTACAAAAACGATTGAATTGAGTGTTACCGTTTTGGACACTGTAGCTACGTTAGAAGGCACAGCTGTACGGATTATTGAAAAAACAGACCCTTATAATAATCGTGTTATATTTCAGGCAGTTACCAATGAAAATGGTTCCGTAAAAGGAAACTTTACTATCAATACAACTACTGATGTTGTTTATCTGGAAGTCCATGTAAACGGACAGGTGATTGTAAGCGAAATTAAAGTTTCGGAAGTAAATTCGGTAGATAGAAAAGTATTGGTACTGGTTCAATCTACTTCGAAAGAAATTGTGGATAGAGATGGAGACGGTATCGAAGATTCCAAAGATGATTTCCCCGATGATCCAACAAGAGCTACTCTCATTAAATATCCTTCTGATGGAACCTATTATACAGTTGCTTTCGAAGATCTTTTTCCCAAGCAGGGAGATGCAGATTTCAATGACTATGTAGTAAGAGTCCGTTATGAGGAAGAATTAAATGCTTCCGGTAAGCTGGTTAACCTGAAAGGCTTCTATCAACATGTTGCCAAAGGAGCCGGATATAACCACACATTTAATTTCAGAATTCCTTTAGAAGCAGGGGATGCCAGTTTTACCCTGAATCGCTTAAACTCTCAATCAGAACTTTTAGAAAGTATTGGTGGAGACTTAAGCCAAAAAAGAGATATAGAAATACTGGGTAATAGTAAGAATACCATCAGTCAATCCAATACTTCCAAGGGACAGGTATTCAAACCCGGAAATAAAGCCGAATTGTCTATACACTTTACAAATCCTGTAGATAAGACTATTTTTAAATCCATTCCCTTTGATATCTTCCTTTATGTAATCAATACAAAATACGAAATCCACTTCGCAGGACGCTACCTGGATGAAAATAACAAAGATAAATACCTTGATCCGGTCGGATTTCCCTGGGCAGCCATTATCCCCGGTGATTTTGCCTGGCCCTATGAATGTCAAAATATACACAATGCATATGAAAAGTTCTATAATTGGTACAGTTCATCCGGAGCTAATGATACAGATTGGTATAAGTTCCCTGATGAAAAATATGTTTTTCCCGTTCAGTAATCGTTTCAGGATTTCCAATCCCATTTTTGCAGGGCAAACAGCCCTGCTATTTTTTTATTTCCCTTTTTTTAAATAAAGTAACTTTTAGGTAGTTGCACATATATAAGGGGTAGTTTACTATGTCCGGTATGGAAATGTTTGAAAAAAAAGATCATAAAATCTTTAAAGGTGATGTAATCGAAGCCTTATCAAAACACGTTCCCGATAACTCTATTGATCTTATTTTTGCAGATCCTCCGTATAATATCGGTAAAAATTTTAATGGAAGAAAAGACAAGTGGGCTTCCGATGAGGATTATCTAAATTGGTCCTATAAATGGTTAGATCTTTGTATTTCCAAATTAAAAGAAAATGGCTCCATTTATGTAATGACATCTACACAATTTATGCCATTTTTTGATTTATATTTAAGAGATAGACTTACCATTCTTTCCAGAATCATTTGGAGATATGATAGTTCCGGTGTTCAAGCTAAAAAGTATTTTGGTTCTATGTATGAACCTATTTTATTTTGTGTAAAAGACAAAAAAAATTATACATTTAATTCCGAAGATATATTAGTTGAAGCTAAAACTGGTGCAAAAAGAAAGTTAATTGATTATAGAAAAAAAGTTCCAACAATTTACAATGCGGAAAAAGTACCCGGTAATGTCTGGGATTTTCCACGAGTCCGTTATAGAATGGAAGAATACGAGAATCATCCAACTCAAAAACCTATAGCCCTATTAGAAAGAATCATAAAAGCCAGTTCAAAGGAAGGAGATGTTGTTATGGATCCTTTCTCTGGAACCTTTACGACTTCGTACGTTTCAAGTATTTTAAATAGAAAAAGTATAGGTATTGAAATAGATACGGATTACGTAAAAATTGGTTTAAGGCGACTTAACATTTTAGAACATTATAATGGAGAAAAATTAGAACGACAGAAAAAATCTTTTGAAATAAAAAATATAAATAATTCCGAACGAAGCCTTTTTAATTTAACATGAATGATTTTACGAATAAAATCAAAGAAATTTTACAAAACAGTTTTGGCAAGGAAGCTGATGTTATTTTTGAACTTAACGATCTTCTAAAATATGTAAATATTAAAACCCGCTCTGCAAATAGTGGCTCTAAATCCAGGGGAAGTTTCGCAAATCTCTACGCCATTTACGTTTTATTAGAAGATTATAAAAATAAAAACTTTCTTCAGAATCAAAAATATTCTACATATGAAGGAGCTATTTTTTCAGAGTTATTACAGCGGCAAAGAGAACTTCCATTTGGCGCAAAGTTACAAAATCACGCACTAAATCATAGACTAAATGAAGAGTTTAAAAAATATTTTCCTACAAATGCATTTATTCCTATAATCAGAAATGTAGAGTCTAATCGATATTGGATTAATGAAAACCTTATAAAGGTAAAAATAAAAAATAAAAAATATAATTTATGCTCTGTTATTATAGAAATAATAGATGAATACATTAAAACTAAAAAAGACTCCTTTGAAAAATTTATTAGAGATTGTGAAAATTTAAAATTAGCGATTGAATCGGATGATGAAGATGTTAAAAACTTTATTATCTCTCTACTCGCACCTAATGTAGACGCAAGATTATTTGAAATAATTAGCTATTCCATATTAAAATATTATTATTTTAATCAAGAAATCTATTGGGGATTTGAAATAGAGAAAATTCAAAAAGACAATTTAAAGCTTTATAAAACAGGCAGAACAAATGCCAATGATGGTGGAATAGACTTTGTAATGAAGCCTCTTGGTAGATTTTTTCAAGTAACAGAAACATTAGATACAACAAAATATTTTCTCGATATAGATAAGATCGAGCGCTATCCAGTTACTTTTGTTATTAAATCAACAGAGGCTCCAAACTACTTATTAAACAAAATTGAATCAACTGCAAAGAAGAAATATCCTATAGATACCTTAGTCCACACTTACATGTCATGTATAGAAGAAGTAATAAATATTCCAATCCTCATTCAAAGATTCAGAGAATCTATTAAAATGGGATTTTTAAAAAATATTTTAGACGAAATAATTTTGCAATCAAAAGTGGAATTTAACCTCCCTTAAAAAGATTACTATGGATAAGAAATGAACCTTTATCAGAAAGATCTTCCGGATTCAGAATACTTCGAAGAATTGCTATCGAGCATTTCTCCACTGGTTACCCTTGATGAACACAACCGAATTCTTTATGTAAACGAACCTTTCATTGATCAATTCCCCTACTGCAAAACCCATAAGGTAGAAGGTTCCCGTTTTTTTGATGTAGTACGTTTAAATCGAGCAGAAAAAGAAAAATTTTTGCGCAACGTGCAGATGTCCAGAACGGAAAGGGTTCAAAACTGTGAGTTTAAAACCGGTACTAAGATTTTCGGTTATACCATGTTTTTGTTCTCCGGCAATACCGGGATTATCTTAAAAGATATTACAGAAACAAAAAAGCTTCAAAAAAAAGTCAGCAACCTGCATTCAAGGCTTTTAGAACTACAGGAAAAAGAAAGGCAGAGACTGGCAAGAGAACTTCACGATGGAGTCGGTCAGATTGTCCTTGCAGCTAAACTAAATTTTATTTCCTATCAAAATGATCCCATTAAGTTTAAAGATAGATTTCAAACAGGCATGTCTTTAATCGATAGAGCAAGCCAGGAGCTAAGAGAAATCTATAAGGACTTATACCCTTCTACGCTTTCAGAATTAGGCCTGGAAACTGCTATCCGTTCTTTTGTTAGGGATTTTCTTGAACTTAAAAATACAAATGCAAGTCTTAACATTCACCTTTCAGAAAAACTTCCTATGATAATTGAAGTAAACCTGTTCCGCATTATACAGGAAGTTATAACGAATATTGTAAAACATGCAAATGCCACTAAAGTAGTTTTAAACCTCAATCATAAGAAGAATATTATACACCTCATGATTAAGGACGACGGAATTGGTTTTGATGAAAGTAAAGCTCGATTAAAAAAAGATAGTTTTGGCTTAGAAAATATCCGCCGAAGAATTGATGATCTGGATGGAAACCTCGTTATTAATTCGGTGCCGGGAAAAGGCACAGCCTATGAAATTCAAATTCCACTGGAGAAAGAATAATGGAAGCAATTAGTATTTATCTCGCTGATGACCACGCGATACTACGTGAAGGTTTAAAATTAATTCTCGCGGCCAATCCGGCCTGCAAGGTCATAGGAGAATGTGGAGATGGAGCTACCGCCTTCGAAGAAATCGAACGCTTAAAACCTGTGATTGTAATCTTAGACATTTCCATGCCTGAAATGAACGGGGTTGAAGTAGCCCGCAAAGTAAAAAAATACCACGAAGATATAAGAATCATCATTCTATCCAGGCATGATAACCGAGAATATGTGGAACAACTAATGAAATACGGAGTTAATGGTTATGTCCTGAAGGACGATGCAGGTAACGATCTGCTACGAGCTGTAGAAGCTGTTATGAAAAATGAAATCTACCTCAGTCCGAGAATTGCCAAACAACTCGTCAGCGGTATTAAAGGAACAGCAGGTTCAAAACCCATACAGGACGCTTTTGCTGTGCTTACCAACCGGGAAAGAGAAATCTTAAAACTCATAGCAGAAGGTAAGTCTTACGTAGAAATTGGAGAAAAACTCTGGATTTCTCCAAGAACCGTTAAGGTACACCGGGCCAATATTATGAAAAAGTTAGACATTCATAAAGCAACAGACCTGGTTAAATATGCTATCAAATGCGGAATCATTGAAACCTGATCATTGTTGCACACAGAGGATATATTTGGATGTATTGCAGGCTTCTCCGAAGGCATTTCCATCATTAATACTAGTCAGGTTTATTACATTAGACTTACCGGTAATCCCTGAAAAAAAGGCAGTACCATCTTTCCATGTATCACAATAGGTTGCAATATCGGTTTTCCAATCGGAGTTTAAACCTGTCCACCAGAGCTTTCCGGCTGTGCTATCAAAGGCAGTATCTAAACTTGTAAAAAGGCCTTTACTATCGCTCAGGAATAATTGTACGGGAACTCCTCCATTGTCTTTCACGTAATAGGTGTTAGCCTGTAAAATCCAATCTATATGTTCGGCAACCCCTCCTCCACAATTTGGCGTAGTGCAGGCTACCCGATTGGTATCATCGACCAGTAAAGCCTTATAGTCAGTTCCGAGTCCGGGAAGACTGGCAAAGTTAGCATTCTTTTCATTCGAGCAAATATTATCCGCACCGGCTATTCCATTTGCAAAGGTTCCTTTTAAGTTTCCGTTATAAGTTCCGGAGCTTACAAAGATATATTTACCGGAGCCTATAGCACTTAAGTTTATTATATACGTTCCTTCATCCGCATCATTATTACTGATACTCAAACTTGCCGTTCTCTGCCCTATGCCCTGCGGAACAAATTGCAGAGTGAATGTAGTTGTAGAAGAAGCGGTTATATTGCTAACTCCGGGCTGAGTCAGGATGAAGTCTCCGGGATTTGCACCACTCAAACTAAGTGCAGCACTTAAAGTTAAATCGGCCATTCCGGTATTCGATATAGTAAATGTAATACTTGCAGAAGTACTTCCTCTGAGGATAGTACCAAAGCTATAATTTGAACCGGAAGCATAAGATACAGAAGAAATGAGTACATCGATTTCCGGATTGCTTGTTGTTCCCGTTCCGGTACCTGTTGTTGTTCCGGTACCTGTACCTGAACCGGTTGTAGTTCCGGAACCTGTCCCGGTACCCGTTGCTATACCGGTTCCGGTAGAACTTCCTGTAGCAGTTCCCGTACCAACTCCTGTTGAAGTATTAATTAATTCTTCGTTACCGGAAAGTAAAGATAATAGGGGTACTCCTTTCTTGAAAGATTGAGAACAAGAAAGAAACATAAAGCTTATTAGCATATATGTAACATACCGTTTCATACTTTAAGTCTATCATAAAATATAAAAGAATCAAGTCCTGTTTTTAAAAGGAGTAAGAAAAGCGTATAGAATATAATACATTCGGCTTAGATGTCTCTAATGTTTTTATAGTATCTAAACCTACATCTGCATGAATATAATATACATCTAATAGATGAAAGCCATAACCCAGTACAGCAGCTAAACCTAAGAATCTTTGATTTCTTTGATAGACACTGTGTTTTTCTTGATCTCTTGCTCTTGCCTGCCAGAGGTAAAGACTTAAAGCTGAATTATTATAGGAGTAAAAGCTTATATTGTTCGGATCATTGAGATACTGCTGGGCCAGCGCATTACCCTTTCGGTATTCAGAATAAGCAGCAAGACTGATAGCTGAAAAGAAAATCGGATAAAACATGGACTGCAAGGTATCTCCTCTCCTGTATTGAGGAAGTCCGGGTATTAGTTTTTGCCACTGAAAACCTGAGTTTTTCGTTTTAGTTTCAGGTAACTTGATTTCCTTTTTTTCTTCTATTGTTTCTTTCTTTTTTTCTTCAGCTTTCTTAAGTTCTTGTTTTGCTTTCTCTTCTTCCTCTTTTCTCTTTGTTTCTTTTCTTGTTTTATCCTTATCCACCAAAAAGGAGTTCCAGGAGGTATAAGAAGATGGCTTTCCAAATTTATTTAAAGAAGCAATCCTAAATTTGTATTTCCCGCCGGGTATTTTAAATTCATAATAATGCGTCTTTAACTTCTGTTTTAAAAACTCGGTTTGAGATTTCTCATCCTGTATTTCTATATAATAACCCTTACTCCCCTTTACTTCCTGCCACTCTATATAATACGTATATAACTTCCCTTCCTGTGGAAACAGGGGACTCAACATTAATAAGGCTGTTATAATACCACAAGCCAGCAATTTCATAAGAATATCCTTATGTACTCGACACTTACTGACTTTTCTTTCCTGAATTTACACCGGAAGGAGCTTCAGGTTGTTCATTTAAGCTTATTTTAAATATACTTTCAGAACTTTGCTCTTCATTTTCAAAAACAGCGCTTAACTCAAAAAGAAACTCACCTACATCGAGTATACTTAAATCAGTAATATTTACAGTATTAGACTTAATTTCTTTTTGAAATATAACTTTCTTTCCACCTTTTAATTGATATAGTTTGACCTTATAGAGTTTGACTTCTTTATCCATTGTCCAGCGTAAAGGTAAGGTTTCCATATTATTCATGTCTACCGTGCTTTTATGTTTTGGATAAATTATCAGTGGTTTTTGGTTCTTCCTTATTTCTTTTTTAACAACTTCTACTTCTTTAGAAGCAGCGGGAAAGGGTTCCCGGACTGGAAATTGAGTATTTGTGTTAGATGTAGGAAATACTTCTTTATTTGCTTTGAGCGATAAATTCTTTAATCTTTTCTTATAAGAGATTTTTCTACTTTCATTTTTCTCTTCTTGCCATTTTTCTTTTTCTGTAAATACAGAAAACTGAGTGCTGGCTTCCGGTGCTTCCTGGGTTTGAAGCTTTACTTTCCAGTAATAGACTCCTTCTTCCAATTTTCCCTGGTATTTTATGTAATTAGTTTTTATATTTTCTTCTTTAAATATAAGAGAATTAAACGAAGCATCAGAAGAAAGATAGAAATTATAATGCCCGGTATTACCGGGTGTTTTCCAGATAAATTGCAAACCTTTCTTTATCTTTTCCTGTTGAATGAAAGCATTTTGAGCGGGAGAAAGCAGGATAGGTTTATAAGGTTTTTGTTGAATTACTTGAAAATTTTGTATTCCACTTTTTGTTTCTATTTCTTTAAAGTTTCCATAGCTATTTAAACGCCAAAAATATTCTCCTTCAGATAAAAAAATGCGAATAGAATCACGCTCTAATTTCACTTTCTTTTCGATAATATCAAAATTTATATTCTTAGATATTTCTAAAATATGATATGTATAAAGTTTTGAAGGTAACCAGTGAAAATATACCGAAGCTTTATCCTCAAAAAAGAAGAACTTTTCCTTGTTCTTTGGAGAAAGAAGCTCAACTACAGGTTTTTGAATTAACCTGAGTTTGTGAACCATACTTCCCTGTCCGCCATCCTTATAGATTACTTTCCAATAGTAGATTCCTTCAGTCAAACTCACTCGAAAACTTGTATTCTTACTTATTTCTTTATGAATTATCTTAGAAAAATCCCTATCTTCCGATAGAATAAAAACACATTCCTGATCGGCATTTCCGGCATTCCAGGAAAAAGAAACTTCTTGTGAGTTATTATCATAGAAAAATCTGGCATTATCAAAAGGAATCTTTAGCTCAATCGAATGTTCAAGTTTGCTAATTTGCTTATTTCGAATTTCATAAGTTTCTCCCTTTTGAACCGTACCTTTTTGACCGTCTATAAAAAACTCAAGGATTCCCTGCAAAGCATGAAAGATAGTTCGTTCTTCGTTATGATGGATTCTGAACTCTCCTTCCTGTAAATTTCCAAGATAATCTCCCGTGCGCACAGAAAGCTTTTCTACCCGATTCTTTCCCGTATTCTTAATATAAAAGGAACCCTGTTTTAAATCAAAAATAACCCTATCATCTTCCACAATGATGAGAAACATACTATTCGGATCTAATTCAATTTTAGTAGTTTTATCTTTTATACGAATAATGGCTTCTGATTTCTTATCTGTTCGAATCGAGTCATAATTATAGGCCGGAAAGTTTTGCTCTACATCATTCCAGATCATACTGTTGGACAGTTTTCTCTGGGCGACTCTATACTTAAAACTTATCTCTCCAACAACTTTTCCTTGCCTTCTATCGCCCGGCCTACTTTCAAGATACAAAAAGTAAAAAGCAATTCCTAAAATTAGCAAACAGATACTCAGAACAATGCTATCAGTTTTATTCCAGGTTTTCATGTTAAACCCCCGTATCAGGAATTCCGAGAAGCTTCCTTAATTCTTGAAGGTTAGCAGGTGCACTCATATCCTCTTTAAACCCAAGAACAGCATAAGTGGCCTGTAGTTTAGATTTTCCCCTAATTTTTATTGGATCCATCTCTACAAAGTGAAAATAGTCTTTTACCTGTTCATAGGCATTCTCGGAAATCAAAATATCGGTTCCGAACTCCTTGTTTAAGTATTCGATCCTTGAAGCAAGATTTACCGTGTCTCCAATAACCGTATATTCTAATTTCTTTTCAGAACCAATTTGTCCGGCAATTAAGGGACCCGTATTAATACCACAACCGAAGCGTAAGTAAGGTCTTCTGCTGGCTTCTGACTTCTTATTAAAGTCAATCAGGGCTTTTCTCATCATAAGAGAGGCCGTTACTGCATTCAAAGTGTCGTTCTTATCGGAATATAAAGCTCCCCAGTGAGCCATAATTGCATCCCCGATAAATTTATCTACGATTCCTTTTGTATGATATACACACTCCACCATTTCGGTAAAATACTCATTCAAATATTGCACCACCTCTTCCGGCTTTAAGCCTTCTGACATCGCTGTGAAGCCGCGCAGGTCAGAAAATAAGACGGCACAAATCTTCTTTGTTCCACCCAATCGTATTTCTCCATGTAAAGCCTGCTCTGCAATTTCCTTATTCACAAACTTACCGAAGGTATTTTTAATTTTTTCTCTTTCGGCGAGACCCTTTGCCATCTTAGAAAAAGCATGGGTGAGAACTCCAATTTCATCCCTGGAACTGGGTTGTATAGAAACCTGAAAGTTTTCTTTCTCAATTTCTTCTGTTGCATCTACCAGGCGTATAATAGGAATCGTAATGGTTTTAGCAAAGAAGTAGATAATCAAGAAGGATAGGGTTAAGACAATGATAGTAATAATGAAGTTCTGTCTTTGTATTTTATAAACGGCTTCAAAGACCTTATCCGATCTTATACTGGAAATAACTCCGAGTTGAGAAAATTTTAATATATAAAAGGAACCGAGGTATTCTACACCGGAATAAGTGTATTTTTGAGAACCATTATTCGCTCCGCTCTGCATCATATTCTGAACAATAGGCTTATCCTGTTTATTTGCTGCTGCTAAGACTTCTGCTGCATTAGAATGGGCGAGAATATTTCCTTCAGGACTTAAAAGAGATAATTCAAACATCTCAGTTTTTAAAGAAGAACGAAAAATATCAGTAATTTCTTTAGAATCAATTAATAAAAGAACTATATTGTTCCTGTAAGGCATAAATAAAGCCAGTATGGGACTTTCCAAAAGTGGTGAAACATTCACCAGGACTTTTTCTCCCTGTAAGGCCCTTTCGATCATACCGGAATTTTCCTTGTATATCATGGCTTCATTCTTCTTGATTCTTTCCAGGTCCTGTTTTATGATTAAATTACTATAAAATACCTGTCTTTTTTCTAATCCAATAGCAGGATTCCAGATAGACAAATAGATATAGTTGGGATAGCGTTGATAGAACCTTGCAACCAGTTTTTCTGATTCTTTCGTTCGAAAATTCACATCTGCCAATAAAGAGATTAAAGCTTCCGTTCTATCGAGAGTATTATGCAAACCTGTTTCTACCTGTAAACCGGTTAACCTGGCAAGACTTAAGTTATATTCCTGTATTAGAATTTCACTATTATTCTTGAATAAAAAAGTAGCGAGAATGATTATGATGAGAAGACTCGTCGATAAAATTGCAGAAATAATAGATAATAGTTTTACCCGAATTGATAGCTTTGAGGGTTTAAAAGTCTGTATTTTTTCAGAAATAGGATTTTCATCAACAATATGGGTTCTGTCGCTGAGTTGCTTTACATCTATAAGTTCTTCTTTTAGTATTTCAGAAGAAGGTTTCGTATCCGGTTTTAAATAGTAAATGTATTCATTCACCAATTTTTCTTCTTCAACACTTCCATAATTTCCCCTTACCAATTGCAGGCACTGCAAAGCATTTAATTCCCTATCCTTTCTCGAAGCTAAGAGAGAAGCGAAAAAACTACACATATCTTTCTCAATCAAAGAAGGATACCAGATAAGACAGTTTCCATTCTCCAATATATTTAAAAAATATTTTTTAAACCCGGCATAATATCTAAATTTTTTCTGAAGAATAAAGCTACTCGATACAAATTTATAGCGAATTTGCATCCTTTCTAATTCTTTTATGAGAAGTTGTATGTTTTGATTGTAGCTTACATTCTTTTTTCCTTCAGGGTAAAAAAGAATCACCTGCTGGATAAAACTATCCTGAATATGGGAAATAGAAGCCCGTAGCTTGTTTCCATCCAGACCCTTATCGATATGAGAAAAGGGAAGAGTCTCATGAAACAAGAAAAACCTCTTCGGCGGAGCGAAATCAGAGCCTGCAATGTTAAGAAAGGGTAAAAGCTTCATATAAGACTAATTTCTATACCCTTATTTTTGATTTATGGCAAGTATATTTTTAGTTTTTAGCTAAAAATTCCGTAAATTATCCCTATAAATAAGACTTCCTAAAAAAGTCTCTTTGTTGTATTGTTTCAAAGAAGAGGGAGAAGCTTATAGAATTTCCGCAGGTTCTCTCTTAACCCCACACTTAAGTGTGGGGTTAAGAGAGATATCTCTGTGGTTTCGGAGTCTTCTAATAGCTTACAATAAGGAGATGTGGTTAAGAAATCCACCCTGATGTAAATAATATACTTTCCTGATGTTTTTGCTTATCTGCTTTCTATATTCCAGCAAACTATATATGGTTTTTGCAGAGTAAATAGGTTCCAAAGGAAACTTATACCGGGTATACGTTTCTTTAATAAAATCTTTTAGTTTCCGATTTACATTGGCATAGCCGGGAGAAATACTGGCCGGTATCAAGCTTAGTCTTTCGATTACTTTATCTTGTAATTCAAACTTTTCACAAATCGTTAACAGGTATTCTTTCATCTTATCTACCGGGTAACCGATTGATACTCCCAAAATTTCCGGTTGGTTTTGAAAGGGATACATCAAACAGGACAGGGCAGTAAGACCGGAACCCACATCTAAAACGATAAGACTTCCCTCTTCTATTTCACTGTCCATTTCTGACCATATACTTTTTAGACCTTCCAGACTACCTTCATGCATTCCAAATTCGTCTAAAATGAAATTTTCTCCGACATGAGAATCCCTGATTTTTAATAGCTCAAACGGTGTTTGACAGGGATAATATTGGCTCGCATATTTTCTAACAAGAAGACTATTTGGTGTTATCAAACCGGAGTCCCTACTATAAGAAGCCAAATAGGTTTTAAATCCGGAAAGGTAGAATAAATAAGTAAAAGTGGCGAGGTAATTGGAATGCGGGTTTCCGTATAAGAAAACCGTATGTATATTTTCCTGTTTGAGTCTTTTTCTTAAACCTTCAAACTTTCTCATTTTGCTTCCAAAAGAAGCAAAGGAATAGTCGTCTCTTTTTACAGAAAGCTTAAAACCTTCTGAAAGAGTAAACTCTTCTATTGGTGTATTATATACCGAAGAGATTACTTTTTCATAGAAGTTCAAGATAGTGTTAATCAGCTTTTAGAACGGCTAAAAAAGCTTCCTGGGGAATTTCAACAGAACCAAATTGTTTCATTCTTTTCTTTCCCTCTTTTTGCTTCTCTAAAAGTTTTTTCTTACGGGTAATATCACCACCATAACACTTGGCGGTCACATTTTTCCGAATGGCAGAAATATTCTCACGGGCAATAATTTTACCACCAATCGCAGCCTGTATAGGAATAACAAATTGATGACGGGGAATAAGGTCTTTTAGTTTTTCTATGATAGAACGTCCTCTCTGCTCTGCCTTGGTTCTATGCACGATAATAGAAAGTGCATCTACCGGTTCAGAATTAACCAGTATATCAAGTTTCACCAGTTTAGATTGTCTGTATCCTATAGGTTCATAGTCGAGCGAAGCATAACCCTGTGTATAAGACTTTAGTTTATCGAAAAATTCAAATATTAGCTCAGCGAGGGGAATCTCATAGGTCAACTGCACCTTGTCTTCATCCAGATATACTGTTTCTCCCTGGAATCCACGTTTTTCTACAACCAGAGACATGATATTGCCTACATATCGAACCGGGGAAATAATCGTAGCTTTTACAAATGGTTCTTCGGTAACTTCTAAAGTAAAAGGATCGGGAAATTTAGAAGGGTTATCAATTTCATAAACTTCACCGGTTTTAGCAGTGAGACGGTATTTCACGGAAGGTGCTGTGGTTAATAGATCCAGATTAAATTCTCTCTCCAATCGTTCCTGCACTATCTCCATGTGAAGAAGACCTAAATATCCCACACGAAAACCAAATCCGAGAGCCGTAGAGTTCTCCTTTTCAAAAACGAGGGCGGCATCATTCAGTTTTAATTTCTCAATCGCTTCGGCCAGTTCATCGAATTGCTCTCCATAAATAGGAAAGAGACCGGAGAAAACCATGGGCTTCACATCCTTAAAACCTTTTACCGGCTCGGAGGTTTTCTTACTATAAGCAGTTATAGTATCTCCCGTTCTGGCATCGGATACTTTTTTAATGCCGGCTACAACATAGCCCACATCTCCGGCGCAGAGTTCCGGTGTTGTCGTTAAAACAATACGGTTAATCCCGGTTTCCGTAACAATAAAATCTTTATCATTACTCATAAAGATGATTCTATCACCTTTTTTAATTTTCCCGTCGAAAATTCGAACCTTTGTCACCACCCCCATATAATTATCAAAAAATGAATCATACACCAGGGCTTTCAAGGGAGCTTCCGTATTACCTTTGGGTGGAGGAATGTGCTGTACAATAGCTTCTAAAACTTCCATCACATTTTCTCCGGTTTTAGCAGAAATCGGTATAGCTTCTTCCGGATCCAGACCGAGGGTATCTTCTATCAGTTTTTTGGCTTTGGGAACATCCGCACTGGGCAGATCAATTTTATTAATAACAGGAATGATTTTCAAATCTAATTCCATTGCCAGATAGAGATTCGCAAGAGTCTGGGCTTCTACCCCCTGGCTCGCATCTACAATCAGCAAGACTCCCTCACAGGCTTTCAGGGAGCGGGAAACTTCGTAGTTAAAGTCTACGTGCCCCGGAGTATCAATCAGATTGAAAAGATAGGTTTCCCCATCTCTGGATTTAAATTCAAAAGAGGCATTATTAGCTTTGATGGTAATACCTCTTTCCCTTTCAATATCCATCGAATCAAGAATCTGATTTTTCTTGGTTCGGTCATTCGTTACCAGAGCAATCTCTAAAATCCTATCAGCAAGTGTGGATTTTCCATGATCGATATGAGCAATGATTGAAAAATTTCGGATTCTTGTAAGCCTGTCTTTCATATTCTCCCGTTCTCTGACTGAAATTAGAAATAAGCTCAGTCAAGAAACAGTAAATTTACACTGGGGCTATTCTTCAATGCAATTTTTATATTGAGTCAGCGATTTCCCTATCTTCAGGAGTCACCCGAGAGCGCGTGTAACGTATAAATTCGACTTCTTTAATCGTCGCGATTCCATCTCCCATATAAGAATCCAAAATATGAACAATTTCTTCAATTTTTTCATCCGATTCTATTACAGTTATGATTACAGTAGAGCTTTTTGTCATTAAGACGGACATGATATCATCACCATATTTTACAATCATGTCACTTCCATAACCGGAATTTGACCTCAATATCGTACAACCGGTAACTCCAATTTCTATAAATTTATCGATTAAAGCCTTATATAGGAGTTGATCTCCCATCTTTTCCGTACCGTTTATGTAGATTTTAATTTCCTTTTTTCTATCACGAACCTTCATGAGAATACCTTTTTTTAGATTATAGCATAACTAGCTTACTCAGATTTATTCGGTTGACAATATAAAATTTTATAAAATATCCTCTTGAAATAGAGAAAAAGCCTCTTTTAAAGGAGAACCCCTATGATTAAAAAGCAGTTAATTCTTTCTGTATTCGTCCTGATTTTTCTATTAGGAATGAATTGTAAAAAAGAAAATAACAATATCAACTTGGAGACTAAAGTGCCAGAACAGAATAAATCGGAAAATACCGTGAATAATGATAAAGAAGTAGCGGTGATCGAAACCAAACATGGTAAAATTGTAATACGTTTTTTTACAGAACTTGCTCCCAAGCACGTAGAAAGCTTTAAAAGCCTGGCCAAAAAAGGTTTTTATGATGGTACAACCTTTCACCGTGTTATTCCCGGTTTTATGATTCAGGGTGGAGATCCCGTAACCAAAGAACAACCAGATAATCGTGCTATGCATGGTACCGGAGGTCCGGGTTATCAGGTTCCCGCTGAATTTTCTAAAACCAGCCATAAAAGAGGAATCCTTTCCGCTGCACGGGCAGCCGACCCTAACAGTGCTGGCTCCCAGTTTTTCATCTGTGTAAAAGATTCTCCCTTCTTAGACGGTCAATACACTGTTTACGGAGAAGTAATAGAAGGCATGGATGTTGCTGATAAAATTGTAAATGAAAAAAGAGATGGAAGAGATAACCCGATGGATAGAGTCGAGATGAAAGTTAAGATTGAAGAACGTTAAAAACATCAAAAGAAAAGCAGGCTATCTTTTAGCCTGTTTCTTCTAAATAAAATGCTTCCCTATAAAATCATACTTCTATATATCAGTTTATTCTTATTTCCTTTTTTATTTTATTCTAAATTAGTATTATTTAATTATACTCCGGGAGGAGATGCCTACTTTGAGTCCTTTCCCTTTCGGTATTATTTAGGTAAAATGTTAACAGAAGGAAACTTTTTTCCTCTCTGGATGGATGAATTAAATTTTGGACATCCCTTTGCGGCTGAAATCCAAAACAGTCTTTTATACCCTCCTACCCTCCTTTATTCTCTCATTGCCTATCACTTCGGTTATATAGCCTGGCAAAGCGATTTGCTTTTTCATCTCGGTGCTTTTAATATAGGATTCTACTTATATTATAAAGAACTTGGATTTCAAACAAGGTCCTCTGTCCTCGCTGCTTTCTCCATTACTTTTGGAGGTTTTACTTTTTCCCATCTGGGTCATAATTCTATGATTCATACTCTCAGTTTTACCCCTTATCTATTTCTTTACAGCCGAAGAATATTTTTAAATGGTAAACGGTTTGAGTTTATTATTTTTGCCATACTACTGACTTTCAGTTTTCTCAGCGGTTCGAGTCCCTTATTCTTCTTACAGTGCCTGTTTATCCTGCTTTACTTTTTATTTTACTGCATATTTTCTTTCAAGACCCTAAAGCATCTTTTTATTCAATGGAAGAAGAATCTAATCAATATCTTTTTACTTCTCCTAATTTTTCTACCTTTTTTCCTATTTCAATTTGGCTTAAGCTATCCCTTATATTCCACTTCCGGCAGAACCGCCTGGCCGGAAATGATGTACTTTGGGTTTAGAACCAATCTTTTTAGCCTCTTTCACCTCGTGTACGGGCTGGATTGGTTTCGCTTTCACCCGTTTCCCGGAGTTATGGAAGTTTACATCTATCCGGGCTTAGTCCTGATTCTCCTGCCTTTTTTTGGTTTTATTTCAAAACCTGTAAAAAAGCCGGAAACTTTCTTTTTTCTTTTCCTATTTATCCTGGGGATTATCTTCTCTCATGCTCTCAATCCTCTGTATTATTTTGTTTTCAAGCATATACCGGGTTTTTCTGCGTTTCGAGTTCCGGGTCGCTATCTATTTTTTTCTTTATTGGCTCAAATTTACTTTTCCTGTATAGGTCTGGAAAAACTGTCGGAAACCAGGCACTTCAGTAAAAAAACGATTCTTCTGATTCTTTTTTCTTTTCTTTTTTTGGCTATATTACCTTTTTATAAAAATACAAAGCGTATGCCTTTAAACTTTTCTAACTTTATGAAAAATTTAGAAGTATACAGCCTTCTCGGAATATCGTATCTTTCTTTTATTCTATTTTACCTTAAACCCAAGCGTTTATCTTTCATTTTTCTCAGTACATCGCTTTTTATAGGTTTATTCCTAAATCATAATCGTTTTACTCGGTTTCAGCCCTATCCCACAAGCACAAATCCTAATCAACGTATATATTCTTTCCATGAAACCAACTTTCCCCTGATCTCCGGTTCTCCGGATGCCGGTGGTATTTTAAGTCTTGAAAGTTTAAGAACCTATGAATTTAAGCAAAAACTAAAAGTTGTCTTACAGTCTAAGCAAGAAAGTTCAGGTCTATTTTTTGCTTCTGCTGTAGATCCTTATAAAAAAAGAAATTTCGCTTATGGCTTAAACAAAATCTTATACGCAGATAAGAAAAATCTATTAGAAGCCCTGAGTCAGTCCAAACAAACCTGCCCGGTTTATACGGAAAATAAAGAATTAGAAAATAATCATAATGAAACTTGCATAGGATTAGAACTTCTTAAAAAAGAACCTTTTTCTGAATATGAAATCCGAATCCCTAAGAAGGAATCTCTTTCTTTTCTATATGTTTCTCTTAGCTACTATCCGGGATGGAAAGCCTACTGTGACAAAAAAGAAGTTCCTATCTACAGGGCTAACTATAATTTCTTACTGATAAAACCTACAAAAAATTGTTCTACACTTCTTTTAAAGCAACATCTGTATTTAGCTTATCCTAATGGATGGAAGTTTTATTTTTAATTTCCTCTTTTCCTGTATCGATTAGAATTTCTAATACAGGTAGCATAACCGCTAATCCTCCCGCATTTACAATAAATCTCCAGAAACCTTCAAACTTTTTCCATCCCCCGGTATAAAGAAAATGCTTTAGCTTTTGTTTATATTCTTTGTGAGTATTAGAAGATTTGATTATATTTCTCCATGTATAAAACTCCCGATAAGCCCAATGATAGCCTTCTTCCAGTTCTTCTTGCTGCATCCCTTTCAGCTTATAAACCGTGTGCCTTGTGTCATATAAGTCCCAATTTTTGCTGATAATTCGTCCTTCAGTCTCCATTTTTTCAAATAACCGGGTTCCCGGGTAAGGAGTGAAAATATGGAAGGTTGCAGTGGTCAAACCTTTTTCGATTCCCCAATCTACCGTACGCTTAAAAACTTCCTTCGTATCTCCATCCAGACCAAAAACAAAGCTTCCATTAATTTTTATATCTAAAGAATGTAAACGTTTCACAACAGCCTCATAGTCTTTGTTTATATTATGCTGCTTATTTCCCTGGATAAGACTGCTTTCCGAAAAGGTTTCAAAACCAATAAAAATGCTTCCAAGACCGGCTTCCGCTGCTTTTTCAATTAAATCAGATTTTATAATAGATTCCAGTGTCGCAGCTCCCTGAAATACCCTTCCCATACCTTTCATAGCGACAAACAATTCCGAAGATAATTTAGGATTTCCGAATAAATGATCATCTAAAAAATACAGGTGCTTTCCGCCCAAACTATGAATCTCTTCTAATATTCTATCCAGATACTCTGTGTAGAATGATTTTCCTCCTTTATAAAATGCATCCTTATAACAAAAATCACAGTGATGGGGACAGCCTCTCGAAAAAACAATAGAGTTTGGAACCAGGTATTTTTCTCTCTTAATCAAATCTCGTCTCGGATGTGGAACTAAACTTAAAGTCCTTCCATGAGTAGAAATGTAGCGTTTTTTAGTTAGTTTTTTCCGAAAATCTTCTATAAATAAAGGGAAAGTTTGTTCAGCCGGACCTAAAAATATTGTATCAGCATGTATTTCTGCCTCATCGGGAAGAGAAGTTACATGCAATCCACCCAGAACCACATAGACTCCCTTTTTTCTGTATTCATCAGCAATTTTATAAGCACGATAAGCATTGGTAATATAGACCTGTATTAAAACCAGATCCGGTTCATCATCGGTTTTAAGAATTTCTACATGCTCATCAACAAGAATAATTTCATCTGAATCACTCAGATAAGCTGCCAGTGTAGCAAGACCTAATGGAGGAAATAGGGAATATTTGATCGGTCTAAAAAACGGGCTTTTAGCTTCTGTCAAAGATGGAAGAATAAATTTAGCCCGCATTTTAATTTTTTATTCTTTAGTTTTAACTTTTAAGAATTTACCGAAACCTTTTTTCTTTCCAAGATTCGGGTTTAGTTGATAATTATCTACAGCTAAGTTTCCATTGATCATTACGGTTTGCACGGCCTTAGGATTCCTCCTTACAAGACGTTTATAGGAACCAAATTCTTCCATAGCCTCCTCATGAATCTCATCTACACTTTCATCCAGACCTTCGGGATCTATGACCAGTACATCTGCTCTACTTCCTTCTTTTATATATCCTGCATCGAGGTTATACCAATCGGCTATTTCCCCTGTTAAGCGCCAGACTGCCTTTTCTAAAGACATAAGAGGTTTCCCTTCTTCATGAGAATCCTTTATAAATTTTAGCATACGTAAAGGAAAATTATAATAAGCCATATTTCGTAAGTGAGCTCCTGCATCGGAAAAACCTATCATAGAATTTGAATAATTCATAATGCTGCCCAGAGCTTTCTTCCTATCATTACCCATTACAGTATACCAGCGAAGTTTCGTTCCGTATTCACAGACCAGATCTAAAAATGTATCCACTACATCTTTGCTTTTTTCTTTTGCGATTTCTGTAAATGACTTTCCTACGAGACTATCATCCGGACATTCCTTAACTATTGCAAAGCTAAAATTTCTATGAAAGACTTTTGGAAGAAGAGGATTTTTCCACTGACGTTTAAACCAGGAACGATAATTCGGATCTTCTAAAAGTTTCCGTCTTTCTACTGCGTTTTGCAGGTGCAATGCGGCGGCACCCGCACCAAATTCCTCAAATACCACGATATCCACACCATCTGCATATAGATCAAAGGGTGTAGGTAGAGATTGGTAACGAAAATCCCCACGTAAAACTTTATTAAAAATAAAGCCAAGGCCCTGTAATACCTTATACATTATACGATTCGATCGAATATCCATGAGCGAAACAAGAGATATCTTTAAAGCTTTTCTAAAAAATAATCCTGCACTGAATAAGGCATAGATAAAAACTTCATACTTGGTAGAAATATTAGGTATTGTTTGAAGAACCAGATTTCTTTTGCGAGCCAGACTGATTACCTCTCTCAGCTCTTTCCAGCTCGCATAGGTTGAAGGAAGGCAGTGGCTATTAAACCTTTCTCCCCCCATTTTATCCCAATAAAGAGTATTTACAGATAAGCCAATTAGTCCTTCATCGAAGCCTTCCTCGATTAATGACTTAATCTTCTTAATTTCATCGGGTGTCGGTTTTTCTCCTTTTGTTAAAGAACGTTTTAAACCCATAACATAACTACGTATAGTAGAATAACCCACATAAGAAGCAACATTTGGACCGATAGGAATCTCTGAAAAATGGTCAACATATTCTTTTATAGTATTCCAGGATTTCTTATTTTCTAAAAGTGGAAGCAAATGTTCTCTGGGAATAGCCTCTACACGGGTAAATGTGTCGGCCAGATCTTCTGCGGTTCCGAGGGCAACACTTAAAGAACAACTTCCTAAAAATACCGTACTGATCCCGTGTCGAACAGATTCATGCAGGGAAGGAATCGCTTCTATTTCTGCATCATAATGAGTGTGAATATCAATAAAACCCGGCATTACCCATTTCCCCGCTGCATCTATCACTTTTACAGAGGAGTCTATTGGAATTTCTGTTTGAGAAAGCTTTACAATCTTTCCATTTTTGATCAAAAGATTTTGAACTTTTGCTTCAGCTTTTGAGCCGTTAAATAGTAATCCATTTTTTATTAATATACTTTTATGCTCCATACCTTCTCCTATTTAAAACAATTTTCTAATTTATTTCTTATGTAATATTTTATTATATGAATATTACGACATTGCCATTGCATAGAGAGGGTGATCCAGAATTAATTCATAGTATTCATCTCCAAACATTTCTGAAACTTCTTCTTTTTTAAAATATGTTAATATCCCTTTTTCTAATTCCTGCTCTTCTTGCGATAAAATCACACCCAATAGCTTTAATGCAAATAACTCACCAAGCCGGATGGCCTTACTTACATCCGGCACTGTATCCAGCTCTTCGAGTGTAAAATTTTGATAGGCAATAGAATCTAAAAAGCCTTCCGGCATTTTCCATAATTTAAAAATTTTATGGCCTATATACTGAGAGTTAGTAGTAAACATTTCCATTTCGGCCTGAGTCAAATCTTTTATTCCAAACTCAAAAAAACGCAGGGTCTCAAGATATTTCTTCGGAAAGTTCATTGCAAAAACTGTCATTCCAATTCTTCCGAGTAAAGAATACAGGAATAGATATTCTCCCTGCTTTTTAAGTCCCAATATATTAGAAAGGTCAAAACAAATCAGGGCGGAAAGAATTGGTAGTTCGTGTAAGAAACGTTTGTATAATTTTTCTTTTAGCTCTCCATACAAATTTTTCTTCGCTTGTAGGAAAACCAAATTTTTAATAGTATTTACACCTAATAAGGTTATTGCATCTTTTAGAGTCTCTATACTCCCCGAACGTCCGTAGAATGCAGAATTAGCCAGACGAATAACAGAAGAAGATATTGCTTTATCAGGGCTAATCAATTTTTCAAGTTCCCTACAGCCGACTTCAGGATCCTCCGTATTCACCCTTAGCACCTGCATAATTACTCCCGGCAGACTCGGAAGTTTTAATTCTCTCAAATCTATTTGAGATTTTTGATAGATATGAAACTCTTCTTTAGGTGCCAGATCTTTTCTACCCAGAACCTGGGCCATCTTCTCAGTAATAATTTTATCATCAAATGGCTTTAATATAAAAGTGTTTACTTTTAATTGCACAAGATCCTTTATCAGATCTTTTTCAGCATTCTTACTGATTACAACAATCTTTATATCAGGATACGTTTCTCGAATCTTCTTAAGGTTACGCAGAGCTGTCAGGGCATATTCTTCGATGTCTACAAAAAGTATTTCAGGTAATTCAGGTAAGTTTTCTAGCACTTCCACTGCAATTCTTGTGTCTCCAACAGCCGAGGTCATGGAAAATTCTTTTCTTAGCAGTATCCGAATTAAATGCTCTCTATCCTGCTTGGCAGAACTAACCACCATCACATTATAAGATAAATAGTTTTTCGGATTAATCCCGAGTGCCATATCTTTTGGATTCATAACCTACTCCTGATATTTCGGTAAAACTTACTATGAAATACAATGTGAAATAATCAAGTCTTTTAGGCAAAAAAAGGAAAGAGACTCTCCGACTAAAGTCGCCGGAGTTTTATATGAAGAGATAACTTTATATTTCTACATCCAGCTCATTTTGGTATATTTGTTCCAGACTTTGTCTTTTGCGGATCAGCTTAAATTTTCCATCATTATCCAGAAGAACCTCAGCTGCTTCCGGATGAGAATTATAGTTCTTGGTTGACATAGCGGCACAATAAGCTCCGCAACCTTCCATAATTACAAAATCCCCCACTTTGGTTTCCAAAAGTTCCCTTGTTTCAGGTTCTCCTCCAAAGGCCTGGGTAAAAACATCTCCACTTTCACAACAATGCCCTACTACCACATAGTTTTCACTTTTTCGTTCTTCTTCCTTTATCGGAATCGTAATTATCGGATGCCTCGAACCATATAAAGATGGTCGAGTATTCGTATCCATACCGGTATCGAGCTTAACAAATCGAAATCCATTTGCCCCGGTATGAACCACATCATTTACCGTCGATAGGATAGAACCCATATTGGCAACCAGAGAAGTTCCGGGTTCAATTTCAAGATGCAACTTTCTTCCATGTTTTTGGAAAAACTCCTCGAATAGTTCTTTAACAGGTTTTCCTATTACTTGAAAGTCGGTAGATACTTCTTCCTGCATTCTTCCTACTTTGTACCCACCTCCAAGATTGACAATTCTACATTCTGAAAACATTTCTGCGTATTCCAGAGTATATCTGGCTACTGCTTTCCATACTTCTGGATCACTTCCGGAACCTATATGAGTATGTATTTTATATATGATTAAATTATAGTCTTTTACAATTTTCTTAACTTCCTCGATCTGTTCATGCCAGATTCCGAATGATGATGTTGTTCCCCCCACATCGGTTTTTTTACTGGAACCGGAACCCAAACCGGGATTTATACGAATACAAACTTCCTTTCCAGGAAAAAGCTCTCCAAAACTTTTTAACTGCTTAAGTGAACAGGCATTAAACAAAACTCCTCTTCTTACCAGATCTTTCAAATTCCTGGCTTCTTCCTGGGAAGTAAGCATAATCTCGGAAGGTAGAAAACCTGCACGAATAGCACGGTAGGCTTCAAACTCAGAACTTGCATCGATATGCAAACCCTTTTCTTTCATAATACGAAGAATGGTAGAGTTAGGGTTAGCCTTCATCGCATAACGTACAGTTAAACCGAATGCGTTTGGAAAATTGAGTGCATACTCACAGCGTTTCTCCAGTTCCTTACGGGAATAAATAAAGATAGGAGTGCCGAACTCCTTTGCCGCGGCTCTAACCTGCGAAGGGCTCAAAAATCGAAGTTTTTCCATAATCTGACCTAGTATTTTTATTGTGTTTATAAAAAAAGCAGTTTTTCTGAAATCTATTTATTCCCAGATCCTTTCGTACCACTTCCTTTTAGGAGAGGTCTTCATAGAACCCAAATTCATTTTCTTTCTAATTTCCTGAATACTCCATCCGGTCAGGTTTGCAAGGTTTTGAGCTCTTTCCTCCTGCCTCTTTTCTAATTGAGTGAAATAACGCTCCGCCGCAGAACAGGAATTTGAATTTCCTGTCCAGGGGTGACGAATGATATATCTACCCTGAAAATTAGCTGTATCTGATGTCTGTTGGAACATTAGATCTTCTGGAAAAGTTTCCTGATTGTACCGAAGATGTAGTCTTGTGACTTTCACATTACTACTTCCACCAAATCTATTTCGATTAGTATTTTCTTCATCTAACCAGAAGACTCCTAAAGATTTCAACTCCTGAGGACTAAGAGGATTGGCAGCACAGGGGTCACACCAACCCATATCCCAGAAGTACTCAGTAAAAACCACACGGTAGTTTTCTTTTTTTACCTGCCGACTAAACATATCTCTATAAAAATCTTTAAATTCCGACTTCACAAATTCCGGAACCTCGGTATCAGAAGGAAGCTTGACTGTACGGTAATTCGTAGTTTCAACCCTTCCGGTCTTTGTTAAAACATAGACAAGTAATTCCTGTTCACCTTTTGCATTTATCATCCCGAGTCGAATCGGCAGCATAAACTTTTCCGATTCATAAGCAAATTGTAATGGACGAAGAAACTGCAAACCGGTTTTTAACTGTTCTTTTAAATTTACTTTAGCGACAAAAAATTTCATTTGTTGACGGATATAGGGTTGCAGAGCCTTACTGGCCCCTTTAGGAATTTTATACCCATTCGTGCTAAGCCAGGTTTCAAGACCGTTCGAATATTTAGCAGAGAGAATTTTAATATCATATTCTCCTACTGTATAACTGGCTTCTACTTTTACTCCGAGACTTCCTCCACCCTTTCTATTGTCTTTAGAATCATCCATTTTCATTTTTGCTTTTTTTCTTGAAAGCCCATTTTTATACCTTCTACGACAGGGATTTGAATCATAGTATTCAACAAGTCTCGGAGCCGTAAAAGCATCCAGATGATCGAAAACTTTTGAATCGCCCACATTTATTTGTTTTTTTTGCAAAACGACAGGTACAGGAACTACCAGAGCAAAGTCCTTTAATTCACCTTTGTAATCATTCATCATACTGACCACGGTCCTATCTTCATCTCGCACCAATACGACTCTCGATGCACTATTATAAAGACTTGCATCCGCACGGGCTACAAAAAAACCACAAAACGCCAGTATCGATGGCACAGAGAAAAAACTCATAATCAAAATGCTACTCAGTAAAATTTTTTTATTCTTCATTCAAGTCCCCTTATATCTTACTTCTTCTTCAAGAAGGATTTTACTCTAATATTTGCATTATCTCTAATATTCGAATAAAATAAATGCATATCTACTACATGATAATTATTTCCTGCAAGTACAGTCAACTTTGGAATATTAGGTTTTGAAATTTCGAGGATTCCCTTTTTACATCCGGCACCTACTGCCTTAGGATAAAACTGGAAAGAATTATTAATTCCACCCATATTATGCTCCGAAGAAACAAACTCTTCATCTACCTTCCAACTTAAAGGATTTACACAGGAAGAACCCTCAAAGCGTTCAGGAAAATACCCTGGTCTGCTTCCTTTTCCGTATGTATTCCAGGATACAAAACAGGAAGTCTGATTCGCATCTTTACAGATAGGAATCTCAGAAAATTCCTTTTCTTTTACAGGCATCCCCACCAGATAGGCTACCACAAAGTTTTTTCTGTTAACCTCTTTTCCTACTTCCTCTTTCAAGAGGCGAATCAAATGAAAAGCTCCCTGGCTATGACCGGCTAAGATATAAGGTCTACCCTTATTTAATTCTTTCATATAATACAGGTAGGCTTTGCGTACATCTGAGTAAGCAAGTTCAAGAGATTCTTTCGTATTATCATTCTCTTTAAAAAAAGCTGTAATAATTGCCTGTCTGTATTTAGGTGCATAAACCCTGCAACATTTATTAAATATACTGGCCTGTGAGCGAACCACCCTGATACCTGTTTTTTTATTCAAGCGTTCATCTTTTAAATCCGCGTTCCAACGCTCTCCCTCTAATAAGGTTGTTGGATAAATATATAACACATCTCCGCTGGCTAAACTTTGCTCATCCTGCATTTCTTTTGTTGGAGTTTTATCTGCATGATCTTGCCTCGAAGGTAGCGCTATCCAATTATTCAAGTCAGAATAATCCGGATAGGAGTCTTCGGGTTTTTGTGGAGAACCCTTGGGACTGGGGAGAGTATAACAATTCCCCAGTAAAACGAATAAAGCTAAACAAACTTTATAAATAAATTTATACTTCATAGTTAAACAACTTTTTCATTTCCCTGTATATGAACAGTCCTTGTAGGATAGGCAAACTGTATTTTGGCTGCTTCATACCGCTTCAAAATTTGCATATTTACATCAGTCTGAGTTTGAAGAATATCTCCTTCTTTTAAAATAAAATAGATAAGTAAAATCTCAAGTGCTGATTCACCAAAATTCACAAAGGAAGTCAAAACCGGTTCCCCTATACTTGCGTGTTCAGTACAAATTTCTTTCAGGATCGTCATGGCTTCTTCTACTTTTTCAGAAGGTGTATCATACTTTAACCTTAATACAAAGGAAATCTTTCGAGAGGGTTCAGCTGATTTATTTTCAACCGGATTTTCTGCAAAATAAGAATTGGGAATGGTAATTAACCTTCCGGCCATATTTTCAAGCCTGGTACTTCTCAGACCGATTTCCTTCACTTTTCCTTCATGATTCTTTATCTCAATCTTATCTCCTGATTTAAAGGGTTGATCTACAAGAATAGTAACTCCACCGAAAATGTTGGAAATTGTATCTTTGGCAGCCATTGCCAGTGCCAGACCTCCGATACCCAGACCGGCAAGAATTGCCCCCACATTATACCCGGCATTGTTTAAACCGACGATTATCCCGATTGACCAGATAATAACTTTAACACCTTTTCTTACTACCGGTACAATTATATCATCCAGATCGGTTTCTGTTTTTTCTGTTAGAGGTATCAGGTATTCTTCAAATAAAGAGTCAATCAATCTCTCAACCAACCAGGCGATATTAATAGCAATCAAGATATGATAAACTTTTCCAATCCAGCCCTTTACCTCCTGAGAAAGAGTGAGGGTTTCAGCAGCCCACCAGAGGCCGATAATGGTTATTGCAAAAACAACAGGTTCTTCCACCATATCGACGATAATATCATCTAATTTTGTTTCTGTTTTACTGGCCAATTTCTTAAAAACATTACCGGAAATCCAATACACAATTTTTGCAAGAATCACCGAAGCCAGAACAATACCAAAAGCGATAGACCAATCAAGAATCGTATTACCATAATATTTTGCAGTTAAAAAACCCATATACATCTCCCTCTCCTTTACATGCTCAGAAAATTAATAAACGGTCAAATTCTTTTTATTGCCAGAATAGAGCATTTTTTTAGAAAATCCAAAAGTACTATGTTCCCCTTAGAAAAACTATTAAACTTTGATTTTTTAAGCCAGATTTTTGCACTTCTTCTTTTTCTCTTCCTCTGGCAGTTGGAAAAGTGGAAACCTTATTATAAGTTTTCTAACAAAAAAAGCCATGGTAAACTGAATGTAAGTTTTTCGGTTTTAGCTCTTCTGATTCAGTTTCCGATTTCTTTATATACCCTATCCTATCTGGAATCCATACAGTTTCAGTTCCAGGGACTACGGGGTCAAATCAATAATGTATATATCTATTCGATTATTGCATTTTTAGGTTTCGATATGTGGATGTATTTCTGGCATCGCTTAAACCATGAATTTTCTTTTTTCTGGAAGTTTCACAGCGTACATCACAGTGATCCGGAAATGGATGTAACCAGTGCTTATCGCTTTCATTTTGGTGAACTTATCTTTTCAGATTTATTGCGGATTCCTATTTTATTACTTTTAGGTTTTAGTAAAACAGAGTTACTATACTATAATGCCTTTTTGGGAATTAATATTCTTATACATCACAGTAATATTGCATTTCCGGAAAAGATAGATAAATTCTACAGAGTTTTTCTTGCTTCTCCCGAAATGCACAAGGTGCATCATTCAGAAGTGATAAAAGAAGCCAATACGAATTATGGAAGTTTACTTTCTATCTGGGACAGGCTATTTCATACCTTCCATTTAACAAATACTTCTCGTTTAAAATTAGGAATCGGAGAAGATTCAAAACCGGAAATGCAAACCTTTGGTACCCTTCTTCTCTATCCCTTTGTAAAGCTATTTAAGAAAATTTAAATATTAGAATAAAAAGGTTGTAATATCAAACTCTCAAAAATATCATTTTTTATTTCAATACTCGGTAGATTCAAAAGATGTATTCTTCTGATGATTTTCAACCTTTCCGTAATTTTCTTATAAAATAATTCTTTATCAATTCCGTAGTCATTACTTCCCAGTTCCCTGTCCATCCATCTCAGAAAGTATTTTTTAAGATTATCTTTTTTAGGTTTGGCAAAAGCTGTCATCAGTATAATAATTTTCTCACAGCCCTTTGGAACTTCCAGTTCAATCAACCTATCAATGTCCGATATTACCCTATCTAACTGTTCATACGGAGACATCCAGTTTACTATGGATTTCATTTCCAGAACATAACGAATTCCCATCTGGGAATAGATAATCATATCAAACTTTTTGGCATTAATTTTCTGGCGTGGATATACGCTAAAGCCAGAATACTCCGGATTATTTTCTATAATTGTATCTATCTGACTGGCAAGCTCCAGGTTCATCCAACTTTTTATGTTCGCTTCGGCTTTCACCAGGTAAGAATACATCATATCATCGGGATTTTCTTCCCTTCTTTCAATCTCCTTAAAAAGATTCTGTATACCTTTTTCTACCAGTTCCATATCCTTTCTTATAATCCTTTATTTTTCTTATATTTCTTTCTAGGGAAGGCAAGCGAACCCTAATGGTTCGCTTACAATTGCTTAACTCAAGAAGAAACGGCTGCTTTGAAAAACTCTCGGTTTAATCGAGCTATATTTTTCACACTGATTCCCTTTGGACAGGCTGCTTCACATTCGTACTGGTTTGTACAATTTCCAAAACCTTCCTCATCCATAGCTTGAAGCATTTTTTTCACTCTCTCTTTTCTTTCTACCTGTCCCTGGGGTAAGAGAGAAAATTGAGAGACCTTGGCCGAAACAAAAAGCATAGCCGAAGCATTCTTGCAGGAAGCAACACAGGCACCGCACCCAATACAGGCTGCTGAATCCATGGCTTCATCCGCATCAATCTTGGATATAGGTAATGCGTTTGCATCCGGTGCTCCCCCGGTATTAACTGAAACATACCCGCCTGCCTGTATAATCCTATCAAAGGCAGAACGATCGGTTGCGAGGTCACGAATTACCGGAAAAGCTTTGGCTCTCCAGGGTTCTACGTAAATGGTTTCTCCATTTTTAAAATTAAACATATGAAGTTGACAGGCAGTAGTTCCACCGAGATGACCGTGTGCTTTTCCATTAATTACGATAGAACAGGTTCCGCAGATCCCTTCCCGGCAATCATGGTCAAAGACGATGGGTTCCTTTCCCTCTTCTTCCAGCCTTTCATTAACGATATCCAGCATTTCCAGAAAAGAAGCATGAGCGCTGATGTCTTTGGCTTCGTATTCCTCGAATCGACCCTTATCGTTTTTATCTTTTTGTCTCCAAACAACAAGTTTTAAATTTAATTTCTCCACTTACTTATAACTCCTTGTTGAGAGTTTCACATTCTCAAACTCTAATTGTTCACGATGCTCTTTGGGAGATTTTCCTTCTCCCTGGTATTCCCAGGCACTCACATGGCAATATTTATCATCCTGTCTTTTGGCTTCTCCATCATCCGTTTGATACTCGGTACGGAAATGACCTCCACAGGATTCCTCACGGGTTAAAGCATCGAGACACATCATTTCTCCAAATTCTAAAAAGTCAGCAACCCTACCCGCTTTTTCCAGATTCTGGTTAAAGTTCTCGTTTGAGCCCAGAACATTCACGTTCTTCCAGAATTCTTCGCGGATTTCCGGAATTTTTTTCAGAGCTTCTTCGAGACCTTTTTTATCCCTTGCCATTCCACACTTGTCCCACATCGTAAGACCGAGTTCACGGTGAAAAGAATCAACCGTACGTTTTCCTTTTACAGCAAGCAAACGATGAATTTTCTTCGTTACTTCTTCCTCGGCTTTTTTGAACTCCGGATGATCGGTTTTAATGTCCTTATGCCCTTCCCTGGCGAAATAATCTCCGATTGTATAAGGAATCACAAAATAACCATCTGCCAGACCCTGCATGAGTGCACTGGCTCCGAGTCGGTTTGCTCCGTGGTCAGAGAAGTTGGCTTCACCCAGAACATGAAGGCCGGGAATTGTACTCATTAAATTATAATCAACCCAGAGACCACCCATGGTATAGTGAACCGCCGGATAAATCCGCATAGGCACTTTATAGGGGTTTTCATCAGTAATTCTTTGGTACATATCAAAGAGGTTTCCATACTTATCTTTTACAACCTCTTCTCCTATGCGACGAATTTCCTCCTCACTGGAACCGGCAGGAGCTGTATTGGAACCATAACGCATGACAGCGGCTGAGAAGTCTAAAAATACTCCCTTACCACCCGGTCCGATTCCGAAGCCAGCATCACAGGCTTCTTTCGCACTTCTCGAGGCAATGTCACGGGGAGCAAGGTTACCAAAGCTCGGATATTTCCTTTCAAGGTAATAGTCTCTTTCACTTTCGGGAATTTCATGAGGAGCACGGGTGTCTCCCTTTTTCTTGGGAACCCAGATACGGCCATCATTTCGAAGGGACTCAGACATAAGAGTCAGCTTGGATTGATAGTCCCCACTCACCGGGATACAGGTCGGGTGAATCTGTGTATAACAGGGGTTAGCAAATAGAGCACCTTTTTTATAAGCTCTGTAAGCCGCGGTAACATTACAGCCTTTCGCATTAGTAGATAAGTAAAACACGTTACCATAACCACCGGTGGCCAGAATAACTGCATCTGCCGCGTGGGAACTTATTTGACCCGTTACCATATCCCGAACAATAATTCCTTTCGCGTGGCCATCAATCAGGACCAGATCCAACATTTCATGTCTGGAATACATTTTAACCGTTTTAGCCTGAATCTGGCGGGATAAAGCTGAATAAGCTCCTAAAAGAAGCTGCTGACCGGTTTGACCTTTTGCATAAAAGGTTCTCGAAACCTGTGCTCCCCCAAAAGAACGGTTTGCAAGGTGTCCACCATATTCCCGGGCAAAAGGAACTCCCTGTGCTACGCAGTGGTCAATAATCGCAGTACTTACTTCAGCCAACCTGTAAACATTGGCTTCTCTGGAGCGGAAGTCTCCTCCCTTGATCGTATCATAGAAAAGGCGAAATACGCTATCTCCATCATTCTGATAATTCTTAGCTGAGTTAATCCCTCCCTGGGCTGCAATACTATGAGCTCTTCTGGGACTATCCTGGTAACAAAAACATTCCACATTATAGCCGAGTTCACCAAGAGTAGCTGAAGCAGAAGCTCCGGCGAGACCTGAACCCACAACAATGACTTTGTATTTTCTTTTATTGGCCGGGTTAACAAGTTTTAAATCAAATTTATGCTTCGTCCATTTATCTGCCAGAGGGCCGGACGGAATTTTGGAATCTAATTTCAAAGTATCTCCTCCAAAGATTAATAAGGATATTTTAAAATACCGGCTAATACAGCTACCGGAACTGAAGAATAGCCGAGGAAAATAAAAATGGCTATCAGCCCACTCACAAGTTTTATCTTTCCATCGTTTTTCGGATCATTTAAACCCAGGGTTTGAAACAGGCTAAAAAAACCGTGGCTCAAGTGAGAGGAAAGAAGAGCCATACAGAGAATATACCAGCCTGATACAATAGGACTACTGAAGCCTTTTACAAGCATTGCATAAACATCATGCCTTCCCGTTGCATCCTTCACTAACATTAGATCAGAATCAATTGCACCTACAGTATAGTGTAATAAATGAAATATCACAAACATTAGGACCAGGATTCCTGAAATAGCCATAGTCCTTGAAGCATAGGATGCTACATGCGTTTCAAAACGCTTATAGGGAACAGGTCTGGCTTTCCTATTTTCACGTGTCAGACGAATCGCAACCCCTACGTGGGAAAGAAAAACAATAAGTAGAAATGCCCTGACCGCCCATAAAGCAGGTCCAAGGCCCTGTAAGAATGCGGCATAGTTATTCATTTTCTCCGGTCCGGCAAAAACCTGAAGGTTTCCAAGTAAATGACCTATCACAAAACCGAATAAAATAAGTCCTGTTATGGCCATTACATATTTTTTACCGACGGACGTTTGAAGCAATCCGGGTGCCTTACTCATTTAAGTATCTCCTTGCTCATAGAATACCTCTTTAAGTTCAGCATTATTCTATTGCCTTGAAAGAAAAGTAGAAAATATTTTACAGATGGGATTATTTTTATGAGATTTTTCCATACTGATAGCATCTCTCCGTATTCGGAAGTTTTGCAAGCGAACCTCCGAGAGTTCGCCCACTTTCCTGGGTTCTTCGTTTAGCTCTCAGTCGTCGTCATCATCGTCTTCATCTTCATCTTCATCGTCATCATCATCTTCATCATAGTCATCATCTTCATCATAGTCATCATCATCTTCTTCATCTTCATCTTCATAGTCATCTTCGTCATCTTCGTCATCTTCGTCATCATCGTCATCATCATCATCTTCTTCATCGTCATAGTCGTCATCATCGTCATCATCATCATCTTCTTCATCGTCATAGTCATAGTCATCGTCATCGTCATCGTCATCGTCATCGTCATCTTCGTCATCTTCGTCATCTTCGTCATCTTCGTCATCATCGTCATCTTCGTCATCATCGTCATCATCGTCATAGTCGTCATAGTCGTCATCATCGTCATCATCGTCATCATCGTCATCATCGTCATCTTCGTCATCTTCGTCATCATCGTCATCTTCGTCATCATCGTAGTTGTCGTCATCATCGTAGTCATCATCTTCTTCTTCCAAAGAATCATAATAATCTTGAATGGAATCAAAGGTTTCCTGACTACCATCTGATCTAAAAACTCCGATTTCATCACTTGGATATTCTGTTAGAATGTCTCCATTATCCATTAATTGCATTTTTAAACCCATTTCATCGTAGCCTCTTCCATTCTTATCTAATTGAGATAATACTTCCTGATATGCCTCTACAGTTGCCATAGCCTTTTGGTCTCCTAAAATCTATTTAAAAAAAATTTCCAAATTTCCTTATATATTTACCAGTATAATTTTTAAAAATAAAAAATTGAATTTGCGAAAAAAAAAGGCCTGTAGAAATTTATACTCATATTAGATGAATCCAGGCTCATTCGAACAACGGAATATAAGCCCGAAAGAAGCCATTCAGCTTCAAAAGGAACTTGCAGGTCAACTTGTAATCAAAGGAAAACCTGAAAGTGTTAAGGTCATAGCAGGAATTGACCTCGCTTATGATAAAACCTCCAACCTCGGTTTTTGTTCAATTTTAACATTTTCCTTCCCTGAGTTAAAGCTATTAGATATTTATTCCTTATATGATACAGTTTTATTTCCCTATATACCGGGACTTTTATCATTTAGAGAAGGACCCCTGATTCTCAAAACACTCAATTTACTTCCCAAACTTCCTGATGTTCTTATCTTTGATGGACAGGGTATCGCTCACCCCAGGAGACTTGGAATTGCCGCTCATATCGGAGTACTCTTACAGATTCCTTCAATTGGTTGTGCAAAATCTCACCTGTGCGGTAACTATTCAGAACCCGGAATGAATAAAGGAGACATGTCCGTAATGAAAGATAAGGGAGAAGAATTGGGTTATGTGATTCGTACCAGAAAAAATGTAAAACCCATTTTTTGTTCTCCCGGCCATCTGTTCGGAATAAAAGAAGCAGCTGATTTTTTACTCAATTGTTTGGGTTCTTATCGAATCCCGGAACCAACTCGATTGGCTGATATTGAAGTGGATAAGTTTAAGCTTTCAGTATTAAAAACGAACAGGGAATAATACTATTTCTTCTTTGATGTTTTTTTCTTAGAAGACTTCTCTTCGGTTTTTCTTTCTACAGGTTCTTTAATTTTTGTAAGAGCCCTGTCTTTTTCGGATATCTTAACCAGGTCTTTCTTCTTCTGAACGGTTAATTCTCTGGGTTTCAGAACTTCTATACTTTTCTCTGAAGAAGAGTCTTCGTTCTTATAAAACTTACAAACAAAATTTAAATAGGAGAATTCCTGATTATAAAATTGGCTTTCTTTATTGGAACACTTAACTTTTTTTTTATTAAGAAAACTATTATGAACGCAAGTTGAACATTCTTTCAATTTTTAACTCCTACCCTATTTTTTAATCCCCTCAGATTTTTGTAAACCTTCTTTGCAAAATGTAAAAACCAATTTTATAATTTTTATAAGGTATTATAACAACTCAAATAAGTATCCATTATCTCCGGGTATAGAATTCGTATGTTGTATTTTATTAAAAATGATTTCAAGGGGGATTCCATTGGGGAAGGCTTTACAGGTATGCGTTCTTTTGCAAACCGGTGCGTTGTCATGTCCGGTATAATGTTTACACATAGGGCACAGAGGTATATCCATAATTTTACTCCTTATTACTATCGGAAATAAATAATTTATTTATAGTTATAGACGTAAAGAATTCTTTATTTTATGAAATTATTTATTTCCTTTTTGTTAAAATCCTAATGAAACCTCTCAGTCCATTTCTATTTCTTCCTCCGGAATTTCAAATTCTTCCATAGCCTTTACAAAAATCTTAGCTTTATGCAGTTTCCAATTTAAATAATTAAGATCCAGCTCTTCTGATGTATGTGTGGCCAGTAATTTATTAATAACTTTTATAATCTCTTCATAGGCTTCTATTTTCTCATAATAATTGACCAGTGCTATAACAATAGATTCTTTGTTTCCTGTTTTCTTTCTCAAGGCTTTTTCAGCAGTTTCTTCTAAAAAACCGGGTGCTAAATTATAAGCAGATAGAACATCTAAATACTTGCTGATATCTTTCTTTTTCGAGTGTTTGTATTCCAAAGAGTGAATAAAAGTTTCTATATAGGATTCAAAAAATCGTAAAGCCAGAGCAGGTTCCTTATCGACCGGGGGTAGATAGTCTTTTCCTATATTATAAAGTTCTATAAATACCTTATCATCATAGATATTCTCTGTTACAGTATAGAAAATTTTCTCGAAGAGTTTTTTATCTTTCTTCTTAGTATTTTTAAATTTCTCATAAACTTGAATATATGTTTCCCGAATACCCTCAACATCCTCCAATGCGGAAAGTTTCATAAAATACTTTTCTAATACTTTTATATTCAATGGATCTTTTGAGATTTCCTCTTTCAGACTTATGAAAGTATTCTTTCCTTCTGCAATATCCTCCAGTACAGTCAAGAATTCTTCCGGAGGAAGAAAGCCTCCTATTACATCCAGAATTTCTTCATTTGAATTTAAAAATAATATTGTAGGATACCCATTCACTCTATATTTTTCTACAAGCAAGGAACCCTTTTTTGTTTCCGCATCTATCTTAAGATTGATATATGACTGTATGAGCTTTTCCTGTACCTTCTTATCTGAATATGTTTTTTCATCCAGCTCCGTGCACCAACCACACCAATCGGTAAAAAAATCGATCATGATTAGCTTATTACTTTTTTTGGCCTGTTTAACAGCTAATTCATAATCCTTAATAAAAATAGATTCCTCTGTCTTTTTCTGCGTCTTTTTTGTTCTCATAAAAGGTATTGAAAATAAAATAACAACTTTGTCAATAATTTTCTGATTGCTTTTTTAGGGATTCCTCATAAATTTATTTTCCGTTTGATACCTCTCTAATAAAAGGAGTTTTGCATTGAATCTATTTGAGCATTTTTATTTGAATTTTTATGGCTTAAGCCTTTTAGGAGGCATGATAAGCTGGACTTTCGCTGTTATCTTTATTTTTTTACTCAAGCAAAAGTCGAAACCCACCAAATTTCTTGCCTGGAATATTTTCGCCGGAAGTATCACTTACTATGCTTATATGGTTTCCCAGAGCTTTTATGAACCCTATATGACAGTCAGGATCCTCGCCTTAATACCCATCCTCTTTTTCTACCCTTTACAAAGCTATTTTCTTCTAAACTTTCCAACAGAGGTTTCCTCTCGCTTTCAAAAAATTACAGTTTCTATTAATTTTTCCTCAGCCATACTGGTTTCAATAGTCATCATTATTAGTTCTCTGAAAGCAAAAGTCGTGTATAAATTTGATGGGCATTTTTTTGATTTCGATATGCCGGTAGCTATTAAAATCTATGGTTTTGCAGTTTTATACTTTGTTTTTTATACTTTAGCAATTACAATCTGGCGATTTATTAAAGCTCCGGCTCAGGATAAATACTACGCGGGCTTTATCATTTTAGGAGTTTTCATAGAAGGAGTTCCCAGTGCAGTTTTAAATGTTCTAAATCGTCTTGGTCTTGTGAGTCGACAATTCTTTTTTACATTTTATGTACTTTTTGTTATGCTGGGAATATTCATTATCCTGATTTCCTACATTAACCGAACCCGTGATAAAACCAGTTTCATGTTCAAAATCACAAGCATCAGTTTTTTGATCCTGATTATGATCTTTAATTTTTATAGTTACATTATCATGAATTTTGCTGAAAAACAATATGATAGTAAACAAACGGATCAAGCTGCTTCTATCATTTTTCAAAAAATGTATCCTGAAGATCTTAGTTATGTTGTTGAATATAAAATAGATCAAACCGACTTAAACTACCTCTACAACAAAAATGGAGAGAAAGTAATAGAAAAAGAATTGATAGAACTTCAAAATTCCTATTTCTTAGCCAAATTCTCACAAAAGAGAGTTTCAGAAATCTCGGATAAAGATATTAAGGAAATGATTTCTAAGGGAGGCTTTGAATATACTCATTCATATATTCAACTCCTTTTAAATAATAGAAATGTGGAAAACTATAAAAACCTTTACGTCTCTGAATTTTTTCATAATTTCCAGAGAGCTATTTTTTCCCTACAAAGCCATGTTTATGATTTAAAAAGTGATAATTTCAGAACTGAATTAATTCATCTTATAGAGAAATCACCAAAAGAAATCGAACCCATCCTAAAAGTCCTTCAGTCTCAACTTGAGAAAAGTTTAAAAGAAAAAGAGGAGTTAAAAACTGAAATCCTCTTTTACCTACAGGATATAAAACCTCTCAAAGCAAGAAAATATATTAAGACCTCTCAAAACGCTTATGTTCGTTACCACGTTTACTTTCCTGATAAACCCGGATACATTTATGAATTGGGTTATTCCTATTTACATTATCGCACCTTTATACACAATATTGCAAAAGAGATCTTTTATGTATTTCTAATTTCCATTATCATAGCTGTTTTCGGGACTCCTATTTTTCTGTCCGGCTCCTTAGTTAAGCCTTTAAATGCCGTTTTGGGAGGTTTGAAACAGGTTCAGGAAGGAAACTTGAATACAAGTGTTCCGGTATATGTGCAGGATGAAATTGGTTTTTTAGCCAGTTCTTTTAATAAAATGGTTACTTCTATTCGAGAAGGAAAAGCCAAACTTGAAGAATATTCCTTGAGTCTGGAAGATAAAGTCGAGGAAAGAACGAAAGAGTTATTGGTATCCTACCGAGAAATTGAAAACTTAAAAGAACAGCAAGATGGTGATTATTTCTTAACCACATTATTACTAAGTCCCTTAAGTATAAATAGAGAAATTAGTCAGAGAAAAATTTTAATTGATTTTTTTGTGAAACAGAAAAAAGAGTTTCAATTCCGAAAACGTAAACATGAAATTGGTGGGGACATTTGCATTGCACACGACCTCAAACTAAAAGGAAAATGGTACACAGCTTTTTTAAATGCTGATGCCATGGGAAAGTCCATGCAGGGAGCCGGAGGTGTACTGGTGTTGGGTGCTGTTTTCCAATCCATTCTACAACGAACAGCAACATACAAAGAACAGTCCGAAGTTTATCCTGAAATCTGGATAAAAGCTGCTTTTAAAGAAATGCATAAAATTTTCGAAAGTTTTGACGGATCTATGCTTATCTCTCTTATCTTCGGTCTTGTAGAGGAAGATACAGGTTTAGTATATTATATAAATGCTGAGCATCCCTGGCTGATTCTCTATAGGGATGGAAAAGCTGATTTTATAGAACACGAACTATATTTTAGAAAATTAGGAACTTCCGGAATGAGTAACTCTTTATTCGTCTCTACTTTTCAAATGATGCCCGGTGATATGCTCATTATGGGTTCGGATGGTAAAGATGATCTGCTCATTTCTAATGCTGAAAATACAAGGATTATCAATGAAGACGAAACCTATTTCCTAAAACATGTAGAAGAATCTAATGGAGATTTGAATGATATTTTTAAAGCCATAACAGAAAAATATGAACTTATTGATGATTTCTCTTTACTTTCCATACAATATCCTCTTTTAGAAGAAGATCTGGAAACCAAACAAAAAGCACTGGAATTTATCCGAAAAGCTCGGAATGAAATTCGAAATAAAATGGATGATAAGGCTTTAAGTACTTTAGAATATGGATATATTCAAACAAATAAGCATCCGATCATAGGGAGAGCTCTTACAAAGCTCTATCTTAAGCTACATAATTTTCCTAAAGCAGCTGAAACCAGTCGAGAGTACATTCAAAATAATCCGGTAGATACTCCTCTCATGATTCAGACTTCCTATAGCCTTAAATTAAACCATGAATTCTCTGAAGCCATAGAAATTGCAGAAAGAGTAAAATTAAGGGAACCTTCTAATCTCCGGAACCTGGTTCATCTAGCTGATTTATATACCTACACCAGGAATTATGATAAGGCAAAGAAAACTCTGAATAAAATTTTCACTATTGACTCCAATAATCTGAAAGCAAAACGAATTCAAGAGATCCTAATTTCGGAAAGTTCAGGAAACAAGAATCTCCAGAAGACTTAGAACTCCTTCCGGGTTTTCATTGACCGATTTTAAAAATTAAATTTTCTTGGTTTAAAGTAAAGAAAAAGGAGTAGAATATGCTGGCATATTCAAAAGTAAGCTTACCTTTCGTACTGGGTTTATTCAGCTTTTTTAGTTCAACCTTTTCACAGGGTATAGTACAGGAAGAAGGAAAAATAGATAAAGTCACCCTCTATAGAAAGCAGGCCCTTGTAACCCGGAAATTAGAATTAAACCTGAATGAAGGCAGTCAGGAAATCCTTGTTAAAAAACTTCCTTCCCAAATCATTCCTTCCAGTCTATTTGCAGAAGGAGAAAATATGGAAATTCGGGCAGTTAGATTAAAGACACAGGAAGTAAAAGAAGATCCGGAAGAAGAGATTCGTGTCTTAGACGATAAGATCAATAAGCTCTCTGAAGAAATAAAGCGTGTAAATCTCCTTCTATCTGTAAACCATGCAAAGAATAATTTTCTTATTAAGCAGGGAGATTTTTCCATTCAAAAAACAAAGGAAGATTTGAATACAGGAAAACTCGAACCTCGTACCATGAAAGAACTTACTCTTTTTCAATTTGAGCAACAAAAAGAATTAGCACTTGAAAAATTAGATTTAGAAAAAGAACGATCTAAATACTATCAGGAAAAGAATCAAATCTCCAGACAAAGAAGCAAATTAGCTTCTAATAACCTGCAAACCAAGGAAGCTCTTATTTTTATTGATAAAAAAACAAAAGGGAATTCTGTAATATACTTAAACTATCTCGTTAATAATGCCGGCTGGGATCCGGTTTATAACTTTCATGCAAAAAAAGATTCAAAGAATGTCGTTGTAGAGTTTAATGCAAATGTACATCAGATAAGCGGCGAAAATTGGAATGATATTTCCTTAACCCTTTCCAATGCTTCACCCGCTTTAAGTGCTATGTCTCCGGGTATTTCTCCTTTCCGGGTTGAACTGTCCAGTGGTAGCTCTGCCGCAAGCATGGGAGCTCCCAATGATATTACAGTGCAGACGAGAGCCATCAGTAACAAGTTAAGCCAGGCTTATCAAAAACAACTTGAATCCAAAAACTGGAAAGAAAGTCAGGAATATAGCTGGGACATGAACTCAGCAGCCAATGAATACCAGGGTCTGGAACTTATCGCCAATGATGAGGATATTAACATATTAAAAAAAGACTCTGAAACAGCCTTTGCTCCTTCCGTCCAATTTGAACTGGATGGAAAAGTATCACTCGATAGTAAAAAACAGCAACAACTGATTCGTGTCAATCGGGCTGAACTTCCATCCAAATTATACATGGTAAGTACCCCAATTTTAACTGCTTATGTTTACAGAGAAGCAGAAATACAAAATAATGCCATTGAAGTTTTACTAAAGGGACCTGTCAGTGTGTATCTCGATGATAGCTTTGTAGGAAAAGCTGAATTACCTGTTATTGCAAGAGGGCAATCGTTTGTAATGGGATTTGGTATCGATTCTCAACTCAGGGCCAAAAGAGAACTGGTGGAAAAGAAAGAACGAGTTATGGGAGGAAATAAAGAACTAAGTTTTAATATTTCAATCTCTATAGAGAACTTTCATAGCACAGAAATTCCGGTTAGGATTCTCGACCGTATCCCTCTTGATGAGAAAAAAGATAATCTTAGGATTTCTCTGGACTTAAAAGGTAATGAGTTAAGTAAAGATGAGCTCTATCAAAAAACGGAAAAAACAAAGGGAATTCTACGCTGGGAAATTTCAATACCGGCTAATTCATCCGGGGCTAAGGCTAAAAACCTTGAATATTCCTATCGCCTGGAATTTGATAAAAACTTGAAAATCCAACTGCCCGGCTCAGAAAAGAAAGAAAAACTCAAACAGGAGTTTGAAGAAATTCAAAAAATGAGATATAAATATTAAGTATATCCTAAGGAAAAAATCGAAAGTTTTTATAGGTAAGCGAGCCACCAATGGCTTGCTTACTTTCAGTAAAAAGATACAATTTTATAAATCCATTTCTAAAACTAAAGGAGCATGATCAGAAAGAATTACATCCTGAAGTATATCAGAATAAATTAATTTACTTTTTAAATTATTCGTAATAAAGAAGTAATCGATTCTCCAACCCTTATTCTTTTGCCTTGCACCTGCCCTATATGACCACCAGGAGTATCGATCTGTTTTCCCTGGATGAAGGAACCGAAAAGTATCAATTAAACCCGTCGATAAATACTTACTTACCCATTCTCTTTCTTCCGGTAAAAAACCACTGGTTTTCTGGTTAGATTTTGGATTATGAATATCTATTTCCGTATGACATATATTCACATCTCCGCATAGAATCAGTTTCTTATATTCTTTTTCCCAGGACTCTTTTTTTATCAGGAAATCTTCCAAAAACTGCATTTTAATTTCCTGTCGAATATCTCCTGTTGTCCCGGATGGAAAATAGGTATTCACAAAAGCAAAGTTTTTGAACGCAAGAAGAATGTTTCTTCCTTCTTTATCATAAAGTTCATGTTGCATTCCAATTTCCACTTTTTTGGGTTTTATGCGACTGAAAATTGCGGTTCCACTATAACCCTTCTTTTCTGCACTAAAAAAATGTGGAATATATCCCAAATCTTCCCAGGGTTTCAAGTCAATATCTGCCTGTAAAGCTTTGATTTCTTGAAAAGCAATAATATCCGGATTTTCTTTCTGAATAGATTCCAGAAGTCCCTTACTGGTAGCTGAACGTAGACCATTACAATTTAAACAATAAAATTTCATACTTCTTTTTATTTTACACTCAGGATGAAGTTAAGCCTATCAAAATAAGAGTTATACTTCTCAGCACTATTCCACTGATCTGAAAAATAGGCATCCGGATAGGAAGCTTTTCTTCCGTTTTCGACTAAGCCACCAAATTGCTCAAGTAAGACTGCCGTACTATAAAATAAATCTTTCTTATCTTTTGTTGCCATTTGCACTTCTGCTGAAACACAAAAACGTTCCAGATCCCAGATAAGTGCATTGATAGAGTAATCACTCCTAACCGTTTTATTAAAGTAGCTTAAAAAATATCCGGGTTTACTCAAGGACTCTGCAACTCCTACAAAATATTTTCCTCCCGGAGCCAGATAGGGTAACATAGAAGGTAGATCCTCATGGAGAAGACTTCGAATAAGATAATCCTGTGTTTTCGTCTGAGGATCCAGAAGCATGGCACCTAAAATAGATAGCATAGAATTTAGCTCTACTTTTGTAGGTTGAGCATCGATAAGCACATCCAATATCTGACTTAAATTATCCGTATATCGGAATGCTGAAGCAGTCGACAAATAATCCTTCATAAAACCAACCAGATCATCGAATATATCCCAGGAAGGATCATTCAAATTTGTTACCGGTCTCGAATCAGGATAGGCAGCCACTCTATCCCTGAGTCTTTTGATTGAGGCTTCTATATTAAATTGTTTGCTGTTATCTGTTACCTCTGATTCAAGACGAAGTTCATTAACTATCATTTGTAAACCTTCCACGAAGTTTTTCCTCATTGTATCTCTGCTGCTTTTTCCAAGCTCAAACAGCAGACCACTTAAAGAACTTAAAGTGCTTCCTTTTCCAACAAGGCTGAATAATCCATCCTGATAACGTAACTGATTTTCAATTAGAACAGAAAAAAATCCCCTGATTTCTTTGTCGGGGTAATAAAGATCTGCTGTAGGCATCTGTGCACTTCGAATTCCAAAGGCCCCTGCTCCTCCTCGTATTTTTAAAGATACAATCGAGATGGCCTGAGGATTCGTTGTATCATTTAGAGCTACCGGATCATTGATTCGATTCATATAGGGCCTGCTTAAAACGGCTGCCAGTTCTGTTAAAAGAGAAAACGCATTTTTTCCGGAAGCTACATCTGTTTGCTCCATTAATGCTTTGGCTAATGCTACTACTAAAGGTAGTAGTTGATTTCTCTTCTCCCAATTATCCTTCACCAGTGCAGGAGTAACTTCAAGGCTGCTAATAAAGCCCAGCTTCTCCATCACATTAAAGTTCCACTTAATCGGAGCCGGAATCGGTCCGTAGAATCGAGAGGGTTCATTAAATTTAGCAAAGAGTAAACGAAATACCTGCTGATAAATAGTGCTATCTGTAAATCCGTAAACTTCTCCTGCAATACCAAAACCCCAGACCTGTATTAAAAAAGCAGAATCTCCGGGTAGATCAGAAAAATAAGTCAAATCGCCTTTGGTATCATATCCACTTTTGATTCTCTGCTTTGCCTGAAGCCAGATACCGCTATCTTTTTCAGAGCAGGTATCCGTACAATATGGTTTTACATTCATTAAACCTTTCAAACCATTTGCTACTACAGTTGCATAAACGGCTTCCCGAATTTCATTTCCGAGAGCGTCCACATGTACCGGGATAACCAGAACCATTCTCTTTTGATACAATAGCCATTGGAAATTTTTATAAAATGCCTCCTCATCGGTTTCCAGAGCTCTGTCAGTTTCAGATAAGCTCACTTCCTGAATGCTATAATAAGTTCCGTTTGCGATATTCGTAGACTCAGTTCCATCTAAGCCTGCGTAGTTTTTGATTCCTTTTGATTTCTTCTCTACTTCAATTTTATAAGAAGCCGTTCTCCAGGAACTTTTATAAGTTAAATCATTTCCGGCTGAATTTCTATAGATACTTCCATCCGAATTTAACACATTCCCATCTGCATCTTTTTTGTTTTTATTAAAGTAAGGTGCTTTACCCGAATACAGGGTATCCGCAATGAGACTTAGCACGAAGGGAATAGTTTTGGTGTATACTGAATCTGAAGCTGAACTTAAACGTCCCCTCGACTCACCTTCTAATAAACTTAAAGCCGAAGTATTTAAATATATTGGGTAATTAATTCCATCGCGCTTAACTTTTCCATTATTTAAGGCCTCGGTGTAATTTGTATTCAAAACCGCTGTTAAACCTAAATTTGTAATGCTATCATCCCCATTAGCAGGTTTTGGAGAAGAAATTTTGGATCCCAGAGAATGTGTGGCATCACCCAGACTGATAATACCTCCGCTCATACCGGTTATCTGGGTTTTCTCCTGATCATTATTCCAGTAATAACCATAAATATCAGCCAGACTTAACATGAACATTAAACTTTCGATAGCAGACACAGAATCACTGCTTGTATCGCTAGCTCTTTCTTTTCCATTCAAGTCGATACTCATCAATTGAGTAATGCTATTATCTACAGAGTTTATACTCTCTGTAAAATTCAATTTATTGTAATATACTGATAAAAGAGATAATACTGAATTACCGGAATCTTTGATATATCCACTCGGCGTAAGAATCAAATTTCTAACTCTCTTATATAAATCAGTTAAGATTGTTGCAATTTCAGTTGAGTATCCGGTTTCATTATAATTACTATCTGCATCATAAACAGAACCTCCGACTGTATAATATTTCTCTACATTTATCACCAGCTCTTTAAATACGGTCTCAGGAGATTTTGAACCCGTACCCAGACCGGCTTTAGATGCCATCATATTACCCAGCCCCTCAATTACACCTATTAGCTTTTCTTTAATTACTCTATCTTTCAAAAGACTTGAATCGAAAAATCCCTCCAAAAATTTTACAATTCCTGCTTTTATGTTCTCATTTTTGTTAATGGACTTATCTAGAATATCCTCCACATCTGTTAGAAGATCTTTAGCATCTGTACCTTTAAGTGTATTTGATATTTTTAAGATAGCTGCTTTTAATTTGTCTTCCCGTATCTTTTCTACTTCTTCATAGCTTAATGAAGTTTTACCTGATTCGGCTAACTTAATTTCATACTCTGTTTGTATGTACTTTATATCGGAACGAAGATAATGAAGAAGCGTGTAGTCTACAGGTAAAAGTGGTGCAATAAAATCCGAAGAAGAATTGCGTATTTTTTCAAAAAAAGATAAAGTATTACTATAAGCTTCCGGGTCTCCGGTTCTGAGCCGGTTTAAAAGTTTATTTACCTTAAATAAGGTAGGTCGAATATTCGAATGATCATTTTTTAATAGCTCACTCAAAGATCTCAGTGCTCCCGGTATATCTTTTCTGTCCAATTCTAAAGAAGCATTCACCTTTTGATTAAATTCTATAGGTTCAAGTTTTTTTATTCCACTTTTTAGAGCCGGATAATTATCTAAGAGACTGAACAGGGCAATTCCATCTTTGGAAAGACCATCTGAAAATAAATTTGGATCAGCTAACTGTTTTTTAGATTTATTTGAACAGCTAATTACAAAAATCGAAATAAAAAAACTAATGCCGGCCAGGATAAGGCCCGGCAAAACATTCTTAATAAACTTCTTATATTGTTTCATGGAGTTTCCTCACTTAGGCTATAATAAAGAAAAGGGAGAATATTCTCCCTTAGTTCTATAAGCTACAATTACCCGAGAATGTATAATCGCTTAACTTTGTATTGATGAGAAAATAAGGATTTGCCTCACCTTCCGGAATCGGAAGGATAGTTAAATCGTTTAGTCTGATTCCACAATTTGCCGCAATTTTATTATTCGGCATATTCGGGTCTTCTTTAGATCCATCCTGATTGCTATACTGACCGGAAGCCGGGTTATAGAGAGTATCGGTCGGATAATCTTTTGATTTTTTCTCTAAAGGTAATTCGGCTAATACATAGTTCAAAACCGGGATAATAAGCTTTTGTATGGTCGGATTCAAGACCTCGTAAATCCCATTCGGATCTAAGCCCAAAGGATTATTTGTAGTTCCGTCCAAAACTTCCAGGCTAAAAGACAAGTCATCAGAAGAACTGTAGGAACTTCTCATTGTATCACAATCAAAGGCGGAAGCTTCCGAAGTATTCCCTGAGTAATCATTGTCATCACAGACGTTTAATTGAATAGAGGTTACATTTTGAAAATCATTACTGCCGGAATTGATAGGAGAACTAAATTTATGTATGTTCATAGCAGCTTTTGATTTGAAGTTTACAAGCAAAGTTGCCATTTTATACTGCAACCCCGTTCTTTTGCCGATAACTTCAATCTTCATATTTCCAAATTCGGCTTCCATCAGAGGATAACGCATTCCTGTTCCGAGACTTTTAGAGGAGGACATCGGAAGGGTTTTTAATACCGGTGGTTGTAAAGGTGTCACCACAAATTCTACATCATCATTATCTAATATTTCAACTAAGGCATTGCCGTTCGAAGCATCCTTCACATACATAACCGAAGCAGCTCCCGGTGCCAGTACCTTTTTAATCGAAGAAGCTTTCAATAATATTTGGAAAATCTGAAAGAGTCGGTCACTATCTCCCCGGAAAGCTTTAACCGAGTTTGCAAAAGCCTGGTTCAAGTTCAAATTAAAACCACCGGCTTTCCAGAGCTGATACATTGCCTGGTTTACCGCATCGGCTCTGAGGGCAATTAAGGTTCCCGGAGACGATCCGAGTCTTGTGTAAAGACCGGAAGCTCCATCGAGTGGAGGTAATGATTTTCCACCATCAAACTTAACAAAACTATCTTTTGCAGCACCGGAACTGTGCATAGCCGGGGGTGTGCTATTCGGACTTGTAATCGAGGCTTTGATTCCTGCATGTAAACCTATACCTAAGCCCTGGGATTTTGTAACATTTGTGTTTTGTTCCTTGAGTTTTGCTCCCACATAGAGTTTGGTTGTATTAAAGGGAGCCGGGAGATAATCGGGAAGGGTAACGTCCATACCGTTGTAAGTTCCATCAAATCGAAGCTGCCCGAAAACAGCGTTAAGGACACTCGGAGCAACTACCTGTAAGGTATCTTTCAAAACTCCCTGCACAATCTTCCATTGCAAGGTTGGAATCTCGTCTTCCACAAGAGAAGTAACAAGACTGCTTAATAAACTCTCAAGAGATATACCTGCCGCGGAAATATCAGTTGCCGGATTGGATTGCTTTGCAACATTGTAAGCTAAAATAGAATCACTCCACTGGCACATATAAAAATTACTACCCGAGGTACCACAGCTATTTGGGACACTAATAATATTTAGTTTAATCTTGCCATTGCTGTCTACAGTCAAATAATTCTTGGAAGTCGCCAGACGAAATGGTTTGGAACTGCTATATACCGGAGAGGTAGAATCAAGGTTCATGGAAGGATCATAGTTCATGATAAAATCAACAGTATATACAAGGTTATCAATTTTTATTAAGATCCCAACACAGGCTCCAAAGGCCCAGAAGCCTATACACTTATCCACATCTCCTACATGTATTCTGAGCTGTCCGCGAAGTCTTTTTCCTTCAAGACTTGCATCCATTCTATCATCATAAGGGGTTAGTGTAGCCTTCACATTTGTGGAATTACTTTCAGCCAGATTTTCTATGACGATATTCGTTACATACGCATCTACAGTACCCTCAAAAGTTATAAGGAGGCTGGTTTGAAATGCTATATTACAATAGGGACCAAAATTTCCTATCCAGTTAAAAGAAGGCGTAGAATAATTACTCCAGTCAGATTTACAGGGATTTCCATCTCTATCGGTAGAGGGATGCCCTGTTGTAGGATACGTATTCGGAGCTGGATTTACAGAACTCGAAGAAAATGCAGGCTTGGGATTTTGCATATATTCATTAAAGGTTCCCCTACCGTACGGATCCGGAATTTTAAAATTCCCATTGGTAAGCGAGCCATTACTTTTAATGAATCTCTCTAATAAATTCGAGAGACGATTGATTCCATAAACTCCGGTACCCATAGCCAGAATCCCTGCATCACTGATGTAAGTACCTGTATCTGTAGCTATAGTTCCCCATTCAAAACTAAAGGTTTTATAATAAGTTTTGCTTCCCTTCTTAATTTCCACCACGTAACTATTTGAACCTTCCGTAGCCTGCAAATCACCACTCAAGGAAGAAAGAGTCACAGAAGAAGACCAATTTGTCTCATTTACACCCCCGATTTTTTTCAACTTGATTGAATCGGCCTGTCCGGAATTTGTAATAGAGCTGGAAAGACTTACAGATGAAGCAGAAGCCTTATCCAGAACCAAACCTTTAGAACCGAGGGCAAATCCATTGACAGAAAATGTAGCATCATAGTTATACTCTGTTGTAAAGGAAGTATTAACTCCTCCACCTGTATTACAGGAACCGGAAAGAAGGCATATTTTTTGAATCGGTGAAGCACCGATACTCGAATAGGTTTTACCATCCGGGATCTCCATAGTATAAGATTTACTCGGATCCAGGGGAACATAGGGATCAAAAATTAACTGAGTATAACTTGTAAAATTACTTCCATTGTATACCCCCCAGGCGCAGCGTCCATAAATTTTATTTGTAGGATTAGAAGTTTCATATATAGTGATTGCCGCATTACCATAGGTATTCGTGCTTTCATTATGGTTATTGGGGATTGTTGCCGGACAAATACTTCCCCTATCCATAGCATGAGAAAACTCGATAATAATATTTTGATACCTGTCTACATTTGTCAGAGGTTTTAGAACGGTAGCAATCACCTCGTCTGAGCCAGAACCTTTAAAAAGCAGACGAAATTCGGGGTTTATATGATCATTGGTTTTAATCAAGACCGTTCCCACTTTATAACCACTGCTATTCGGCTGAAAGCAGACATAGAAACTCGCTTCCGCAGCAACAGCGATATTTCCTGTAGGAACTGTACCTATGGCAAAATGTGTTCCATTAGTTTCCAAACTAATACTTTCTATATTTAATTCTTTTGTAGCTGAAGAAAGATTTAAAATTTTCACCAACTTTGCACCGGTATGAGAAACGTTGCAGGCAGGTGGAGCTGGAACCAGAGCTTTAGAACCATAAGAAATTTGGGTTTCAGAGCTTAAGGATACTCCCGGATTCGTGTCGATTTCGACCTGCAAAGCCGGTTTGGGTAAATTATCGGCCGTCGTTGAACTTCCCGAAGAACTTCCTGTAGAGCCCGTATTTGCAGGAACTGAACCTGCAGGTGTAGAAAGGTTATCCGGTGTATTCGTATTCAGTGGAGTATAACTTACAGGATTCGAGGATTCCCCTTCTCCTCCCTGTGAAGAAGTCAAGTCCGGAGCCATCGTATTTTCTGTCGTTTGGTTCATTCCCAATAAAGCATAAGGAACCGGGTTGAAAAACTCCGTTTTAGAACAAGAGCTTAAGAATAAGCTAAATAAGAATATACTAATAATTTTAACTTTCATGGTAATGGACTCCTTTTTTCTCATAGTTGACAGTTCCCTGTAAATGTGTAATTACCCACTTCTGCATTGAGTAACATATAAGGCATACTCGAAGTAGAAGGAATTGCTAATGTTTTTAAATTCTTTAGTTCCAATCCGCAGGATCTCATCCTCGGTAAAGGTATATCTTTTGTAACGTTATTCAATAAGGGTAGTACCAGGGACTTCACCAGCGGATCCATTACTTCCCAAATTCCATCGGGATTTAAACCAAGGGGGTTATTAGAAGAACCTTCGAGAGGTTCTACAATATAAAACAGGTCTCCGGCAGCATCAGAAATCTTTAGCTGAATCGATGTGTTTCCCACGGAAGCAAGTAAGGAAGAAGAGGGGTTAAAATTCGCCGGTGTCACTGCCGGCAAATTGTAAGTACCGAAGGTTAATTCGGCTTTAGTGCTTAAACTCACCATTACCCTTGCAATCAAATATTCCCTGTAAAACTTCAGTTCTACAGCAGTTCCCGAACTTGTTGGTGCAGCTGATAATACAATTGAATTTCCGGATACACTTTGAACCGTACTGCCTTTGTTGATACCGTTTCCGGAAACCAGCATACCGGCTTCGATTCCGCAGGCCTCCGTCAAATTAAGACCCGTGTTACCGGCTGTTACATTTGCTGTTAGAACTCTACCTCCATCCACAAATTTCAAAGATTCGGAACTCAAAGAAGAAGTGGCTGCATTAGAAAGAGTAAGTACATTGCCATTGATAGAGTTAAGTTTCGTATTGGCTGCTATTCCATTACCGCAGACAATCATATCTTTCGCCAGACCGGAAGAAGAAAAAACCGTGACAGTATTTGAACCAGATACCATATCGGCACTGATAGAACGAGTGCGGCTTACATCCGTTTTTTTACCGTATATATCAATGCCCATATCTGCCAGATTTAGCTTCACTTTCGGAACCTCTGACTCACCGGCATTCCCGCTTAAAGGAACAATTCCTACAAAAGGTAAAAGAACCGGATTTACTTTTAAAACTACTTCATCGCTCTTATAAATCCGCTCTCCCCCGGACTCTAACTTGTCTCTACCCGGGGCAAATACGGTGGTAATGGGGTCGGCTTTCAAAAGAGATTCGGTTAATTTTAAAAGTCCCGACTCACCTGCAAAACCATTGATAGTATCTATAAAAGTTTTATCGATACTAAAATTTAGCGCTCCTCCTTTCCAGAGGTGATAAAAAGCCTGGTTCACAGCATCCGCATGAATCGATAAAAGAACACCGGGATTTTCAGCACTTCTATTATAGATAGATGGTAAACTAGCTGAACCCTTAGTAATAATATAAGCATTATTTCCTCGCAGCGTAGGTGGCACATCGGGATTATTATATCCGGCTTCTCCGGGACATTTTCCTGCCACATCTTTCACGCAGGCCATAATACTGGCATTGGCATTGGCTTCAAGCCCCGAATGAGTCCCGTCATTGATAGAGCTTGCACTGTTTAGTTTTGCTTTTATTGTAATCGAAACCCGATTTAAGGGCGCCGGAAGATAATCGGGTAGTGTCACGCTAATCCCATTTTTCAACTGGCCTATGATATTATTTACTATGTCCGGAGCTACCCTCTCCGCTATGTCCTTCACCACACCCTGAACCACTCTGGGTTTTACTTCTTCGATTTTCTGATTCACCACATCAGCAATGATAGCAGCCACCGCTCCGCTACCCACTACTGCTCCTGTAGCAATATTATCCGACCACTCAATCGTCTGCGGGTTACATTCTTCCGGATGAAAACCGGTAGCACATTTATTAAAATTGATTCCATTTAGACTTGTAGGAACAGAAGGTAAGAATGTTGCCGGACTTACTGAAATTTTTAAATTACCGGCTTCAGCACCGCTTAAAACCGACAGAGAGGTTTTGGCTCTGGCAAGTCTCGGACTTAAACTGGGAGGATCATTATTCAAAGAAAAAGAAACAGCATCTCCGTCGTAACCCGAAACCGAATTACCGTAGAAAACAAAAGTATCTCCTACAAGATAGGTAAAAAATTCAATTCCCTCAAATTTTATAGAGACTCCCGTACCGCTTTGAGTGGCATTTTGAGAAAGAGTAAGCGTATTGCCATTCATAGAACTGATAGTAGTACCGGCAGGAATCCCGGTACCTGTTACGACCATTCCATTGATTAAACCTGTAGTAGAAGCTAAGGAACTTAATTGATTGGAACCGGATACCAAATTGCCTGTAGTATTTAAGGTGTCGGGTAATTTAGCGACAAGTGCCATTTTACCACTGGCTTTTTTACCATTTAAGAATATATCAACATAACCATTTTCTGTAACAATATCGATGCTCACATTATCTACATCACCCGGTTGAGCCACTTCATCAATTTTAACATCGGTTATATACACATCGGCTTTGGCCGCATATTTTACGGATGGATAGCTACTACTTACAAAAATCGTTCCCGAAACCTGTATATCACAAAAAGGTCCGATTTTACTGAGATAATTAAAAGCGGGTTTGGTTCCCCAGGACAGGCAGGTCTTACCGGAAAGATCCGTACCAGGTGGAGAATTAGCCGTACTACCCGTAATAAATTGATTCAAGGACTTACTATCCAGGACAAATTCACCCTTTCCATAACTTTTAATAAGACCGGAAAGAGCACTGGCTGTACTTTTTGAAGCTCGCGAAGCATCTAGCTGTCTGTCTAAAACAACCGTAGCCGCATTTACCGCTTCCAGATTCGGATCGGCTATATTTCCATAATCGAAATTAACGGTACGATAATATTTCTTTCCACTCTTCGACTCGATCTGATAAAAATAATTATTAGCACCATCCTGAGGCTTAATAACCGAAGAACTCAGGTTAAAAGTCAAGGTGCCGGTACAATTGCTATTACAAATTTCAATTCCTCTGGCTACTTCGGCCCGACAAATAATGGTTCCACTTGTTTCGCTTAAGTTTCCCAGCTTACACAATTTTATAGAGGCTATCGTTTCCGGCTCGTTGATGGTACTTTCTATAACTAAGAAGGAATCATTAGACTTATCGAGTAAAACCCCACTTTCTTTATTGATATCAATTCCAGAAGGAAAACTGGAACTTTTAATTTTATGAGTCATAATGAAAGTCGACTCAGTCGTAAAACTTCCCAGAAAAGGCTTCAGAGCTTTTCCCTTAAACGTTTTCGCTGAATCAGAAATGCTGATACTGTAGGTTTCCCGGACATTCAATTCTTTCCTCGGATCCATAATCAGATCCAGGGGACTATCCCAGTATAAAGCAAAACCCGGATTCCCATTGGAATCCAAAACTTCCGTACCGTTCTTATCCAGAAGTTTGATGACCTTTTCGACCGACGAAATGTCCATAGACTCGGAAAAACGAATTTGAAGGTTATTATAACGGTTTACTGCACTTGTATCAAAAAGAAATACTGCCTCCGGCTCTTTTACTCCAAAATCTGCCGGAATGCCCGGACTCGAAGTATTCGATTTCTGACTGCTACTACCCTCTTCTACAGGGGTTTGAGGGATTTCTATGACAGGAGGGGAAACCTCTCCTTTTAGTGCAATCGGTATAAGTTCACTAACTCCCCTTTCCCCGGGATCCACAGTCTTTGAGCAGGAATAAGACCAAAAAAGGAGGATTATAAGAATGTAATTAAATTTTTTAGCTTTCATGCCGGAACCTCTATTCAAAAAAAAGTAAGTTTTTATGTCGACAATCCTTATTGAACATTATTAGAATTATAATCTATCTGACACCACATTCAAGTTTTTTTTATATAGAACAATCATTATTTAAAAATTTTTTAAATAGTTCGCAAAAAAAAGACTGTGAATGTAAGCACTTAAAAAAGCTGGGAGTTTTTCTTTAAGCGTAAGCGAACACAGGTCGTTCTCCTCCTTCCCTGTAGTTAGTCACCCTTACACATAGACTTTCAATGATACAGAAAATATAGTCGACCAAATTACGATATTTATAATTGTGGTATTTTTCACCTTACATGGAGAACTTACGGATATAACATGCAGGCTCCCTTTACTACTAAAAAGGGATAGTTTTAAATGTTTCCGGGGGGAATGCGAGAATATTCCCTTATAACTTCAAGAAAATCACGAGGAATATTTTAGGACAGGATTAGAATGAGCGCATCTACTTATCGCGAAAAAATGTTAAAGACCCGTAACATCGGGATTTCGGCACACATCGATTCCGGAAAGACTACTCTTACAGAAAGAATTCTTTTTTATACCAACCGGATCCACCAGATACACGACGTTCGTGGAAAAGACGGGGTCGGGGCCAAGATGGATAGTATGGAACTCGAAAGAGAAAGAGGAATTACAATTCAATCAGCCGCTACCTATTGTCAGTGGAAAGACCACGTAATCAACATTATTGACACACCCGGACACGTTGACTTTACTATCGAGGTAGAACGTGCTCTCAGGGTTCTGGATGGAGCCATCCTTGTATTATGCGGGGTTGCCGGAGTTCAGTCCCAGTCTATCACTGTAGACAGACAGATGAGACGTTACAATGTACCGAGAGTTGCTTTCATTAATAAACTGGATAGAACCGGTTCTAATCCTTTCAAAGTCATTGAACAACTTCGTGAAAAACTCAGACATAATGCAGTAGCCATGCAGATTCCTATCGGGCTTGAAAACGAACATCAGGGTATTGTAGACCTAATTACTATGAAAGCCTACTACTTTGAAGGCGCAAACGGGATGGAAGTTACAGAAAAAGAAATCCCGGAAGACATGAAAGAACTCGCAACTAAAAAAAGAGAAGAAATGCTGGATGCAGTTTCTATGCTCGACGATGAGTTAATGGAAGCCATGTTAGAAGGCGAACCCAGTGTAGAACAGGTAAAAAAAGCTGTTCGCAAAGGAGTTCTTAGCCTTCAGTTAACACCGGTTTACATGGGTTCTGCCTACAAAAATAAGGGAGTTCAAAAACTTCTGGATGCAGTAACCGAATTCCTTGCCTGTCCTGAAGACATTACCAATAAGGCACTCGATTTAGAAAATAACGAGCAGGAAGTAATTTTAAAATCCAGCCCGGACGAAAACCTGGTAGCTCTTGCCTTCAAGTTAGAAGATGGAAGATACGGCCAGCTTACCTATATTCGCGTTTATCAGGGTAAATTATCTAAAGGTATGGCGATTTTCAATTCCAGTACCGGCAAAAAACATAACGTAGGAAGGCTTATCCGTATGCACTCCGATGAAATGGAGGACATTCAAGAAGCTGAAGCAGGTGATATCGTAGCTCTTTTCGGTATCGACTGTGCCTCCGGAGACACTTTTACCGATGGAAAAAGAAAGCTCTCCATGACCTCTATGTTCGTTCCGGAACCGGTTATCTCTCTTACTATTGAGTGTAAAGAATCCAAGCAACTCCCTAACCTGGCAAAAGCTCTCAACCGCTTCACCAAGGAAGACCCGACTTTCCGTACAGAAATGGACGAAGAATCCGGACAAACCATCATAAAAGGGATGGGTGAGCTTCATCTTGAAGTTTACGTAGAAAGGATGAAACGCGAATACAATGTGGATCTCGTTACCGGTGCTCCTCAGGTAGCCTATCGTGAAACCATTACACAGAACGCAAATTTTGACTATACTCACAAGAAACAGACCGGTGGTCAGGGACAGTTCGGTCGTGTAGCCGGTTTTATGGAACCCATCCCGCTCAGCGAAGAGAAAAACTATGAATTCGTAGATAAAATCGTAGGTGGTTCCATTCCCCGTGAATACATCAGTTCCTGCGATAAAGGTTTTAAAAGCTGTCTGGAGAGAGGTTCTCTTATTGGCTTCCCCATTATCAATGTTCGCTGTGTAATCAACGATGGTGCATACCATGATGTGGACTCTTCTGATATGGCTTTCCAATTGGCAGCCCGTTATGCTTTCCGTCAGGGATTCATGAAAGCCAATCCTCAAATTCTTGAACCAATCATGAAAGTAGAAGTAGATGGTCCGGTTGAGTTCCAGGGAGCTATTTTAGGCGGTTTAAACCAGAGAAGAGGTATCATTGTCGGAACCAGTGAAGAAGATGCTTACTGCCGTATAGAAGCTGAAGTTCCTCTGGCTGATATGTTTGGTTATTCTACAGTCCTTCGTTCTGCCACCCAGGGAAAAGCAGAGTTCACTATGGAATTCTCTCGCTACGCCCCGGTTCCAAAGCAGATTGCAGACGAATTAATGAAAAAATACAAAGTGAAAGAAGAAGATTAATTTTTATCTCTCCCGGTGGGGGTCTGGCATACCAGCCCCCTACTTCCTAATGTTGCCTACTGCAAGGGATGCTCCAACTTCTTTTCCAATTTTTCAATTTCCATTTTTAAATCCTTAATTGAATCTACAAACTGAATGAAATTTCCCCTGTTTTGCGATATTATAAATTTTGAATACGAGGTATGAATACCTTCTGTCATTACAGGTAAATCCTGAAGCCGTTCGGGTTTCAATTTTCTGTATCGGAAATATTTATAGATCCATTTGCCCAGGCGTCCCAACTCCATTAGGTAAGCCGGTACAAGAATATAGGCAGCTGTATGTAACACTTTTAATAATCGGTATTCTTTCAGCAAAAGCTGATTCGCGTACATCCAGAGTGCACAGAGTAAAAATATAGAAATGCTTAAATTTCCCCGAACGGTAGTGGGAGATATACTATTTAAAATTACCAGTAAAAGTACAGCCAATAACAAAAGAATAAAAACTTCGAGGGGGATAAAGCTAAAAAACTGGTCGAGAGTATGCTCCAGCTTCTTTTGAGCAAGCTTCAATTCCTGAAAAGAAGTCTGCATCTCTTTAAAAGATTCTTTAAGACCCACAAAGCCTTCTTTCAGGTTTATAAAGCCTTCTTTTATATCTTTGATTAGTTCCATATTTTACCTGTTTTCAGGTAAGTAAAAAACTGACAAGAGGATTCTGATTGGAGCTTTTCTTTAAATAAAAGTAAATCATCGAACATTCACCAGCAAGCGGAAAATCCCCTTTTTAGCTATTATTTCTCATGTCCAGCCTTGATAATTATCATTATATGTATATACATGTAAAGTAGGCTAAATCAGTCTATTAAGTACAGGAGGTGAGGATCATGGATACGAACACGGAAGATCTTCTCTCAAGAAAGATTAATAGCCTGGGAAAAAGCTGCTTTAATTGCATTCACTACCAACAATATATATTAGTGTCACAGGAAAAACGCTCTCAAACCGCATGTTGTGAAGTTGTAGATGAAGAAGAGCGAGCCGATTTTAGAAGGATGGGTATAGTCTGTAAACTATATAAAGAAGAAAGCCATCTGGATAAATACAGATTTAATTGAGAAGGTCTAGGACCTTCTCAATTTCATAAATATACCCATACCAATAAAGGTAGTAGTGATAACATACAAAAACTTCACCAGGCCAAGAGGAGGTAATTTCATCGGCCTGAAAGAAGACGAGATCCCGGAAAACTGGGGAAGTTGTGAGGCAACTAAAACCTTCTCTCCATTCTCAACTTCCACCGGTTCCTTAAATTTTATCACCCTTGCATTTTCTGTCAGTAAATAGTATTTACTGGCTTCCATAGCAAGAGCTTTCTCATCGTTTTTCAGCACTTCTTGCCTGATCTTGAGCTTGTCATTCTCATTTTCCAGCCTGTCTACCTCTATTCTGAGGGCTTTAATACGATTTTCCAGGTTTCGTCTTTCGATGATACCTGTCTTACTCAAAATAGAAAAATAGACCAGCACAAAAAGTAGTGCCAGGCTCAGTACAGTTGGAGTTCTTGATGTAAATCTAAACATTAAGATTATAGAACGTATCTTTTCCTTTATAGATTGCTGTCTTTCCTAATTCTTCTTCGATCCGAAGGAGTTCGTTATACTTCGCCATCCTGTCGGTTCTGGAGAGAGAACCAGTTTTTATTTGCCCGGCATTTGTTGCCACGGCTATATGTGATATAGTACTATCTTCCGTTTCACCGCTTCTATGGCTTACTACAGCTGTATAACCAGCTTTTTTGGCCATTTCTATCGCTGCAAGGGTTTCAGTCAAACTTCCAATCTGATTAACCTTGATAAGAATCGAATTACCGATTCCATCCTGAATCCCTTTTTCTAATTTTTCCACATTCGTTACAAAGAGGTCATCCCCAACAAGCTGAACTTTAGACCTTAGTTTGTCACTACAAATTTTCCAACCTTCCCAGTCGTTCTGATCCAGAGCGTCTTCTATAGTTATAATCGGATACTTGTCTACTAAATCTAAATAATATTGTACCATTTCTTCGCTTGTCTTTTCAGAAATATCGGAAATAAATTGAGATTTCTTACCAAAAGTATAACGTTTTGTTTCTTTATCGTAAAATTCACTCGAAGCTACATCCAGACCGAGCATAATATCTTTTCCTGCTTTAAAGCCGGCTTTTTCTATGGCTTCGATAATAACCTCAACCGCCTCATCATTTGTTTTTAAATCAGGAGCGAAACCACCTTCGTCACCAACTGCTGTATTTAGTTTCTTCCCTTTTAGAACGGATTTCAAGCTATGGAAAACTTCTGCTCCCATTCTGAGTCCTTCCCGGAAGCTTGGTGCGCTAACCGGAAGAATCATAAATTCCTGAAAATCTACGTTATTATCAGCATGAGCTCCACCATTGATAATATTCATCATCGGAACCGGAAGCTCTCTTGCGAAATTTCCACCTATATAACGATAAAGAGGAAGTCCGCAGTGATTGGCCGAAGCTTTAGCAACCGCTAAAGATACTCCAAGAATGGCATTTGCACCCAGATTTTTTTTATTTTTGCTTCCATCCTCTTCAATCATGAGTTCATCGATAAGAGTTTGTTCAAGAGCATTTTTGCCCAGGACAACCTTTGAAAGCTTCTCGTTTACATTGGCAACCGCTTTTAAGACTCCCTTTCCGAGGTAGCGTTTTTTATCGCCATCACGTAATTCTACAGCCTCATATTCTCCTGTAGAAGCCCCGGAAGGCACAGCAGCTCTGCCCATTGCACCACTTTCCAAAACTACATCTACTTCAACGGTAGGATTTCCTCTGGAGTCCAGAATTTCTCTTGCTTTTACCTTTTTAATGATGGATGAACCACTCATGTATGAATACTCCCTCTGCTTTTATACTTGGATAATTATTTTTAGTCAGGGGTTTTATGCCCTAAAGATAGCATCATAACCTTTTCAATTTTTTCAAGTAATTTATATTTTTCTATTTTTAAAGATAGACTTATGTATCTATTTGAGCATTATTATTAGTAAAAAAACGAATCAGAATAATCAGAACAAAAGGATTTATATTCATGATAACTATCATATTTTCTTTTATAATTGCAATTCTTTATTTTTACCTGTTTTTACCCGTACTAAACTACGGTTTTTTTGGTTTGCCAATCGGAATAATACTCATCTTTTCACCTATTGTTATAACGGAATCTGCAAAACGAAATATTCTATTCTACAGTTCAATCGCCTTTTTAGTTCTCAGTATTTTTTACATGAGTATCTATTCCTTTATAACCACATCTCCCTTATTTCGAGCCGCTTCCTATCGAAGCTTGATTGGAAAAGTTGAGGAAAGGCAAAATTTCTCCGAAGACGTATCTCCTGTATCAACAGAAAAGATACGAATTATTGACAGGGCAGTAGCGTATCGACTTGGAGATAAGGTTCTCGGAACTCGTGCTTCTCTGGGAAGTCAAACTATTTTAGGTAATTTTAATATTCAAAAGGTTGGAGATCAACTTTACTGGGTAGCTCCTCTTTTACACTCCGGTTTCTTTAAATGGAATAAAAACAGGATAGGTACTCCGGGCTATGTAATGGTTTCTGCTATTAATGAAAGAGATGTAAAGCTTGTCCAGAAAGTAAATGGTAAACCCATTCGAATAAAGTTTCAGGAAAATGCTTATTTTACTGATAACCTGGAAAGGCATATTTATATACACGGTTATCTGAGTAGAGGTTTAACTGACTTTACCTTTGAAATAGATGATACAGGAAAACCTTATTGGGTTATTACCCTTTTTAAAAAGAAAGTAGGATTTGGAGGAGAAGACGCAAGTGGTGTTTTATTAGTGGATACTGCTACCGGTTCTATACAGGAATACAGCATTGAAAATGCACCTAAATGGGTGGATAGAATTCAACCTGAAGAGTTTATTGTAAATCAATTAAATGATTGGGGAGAGTATATACACGGTTATTGGAATTTTTCTAATGAAGGAAAGTTAACAACCACTACCGGAATTTCCCTTGTATACGGAGATGATAATCAATCGTATTGGTATACAGGACTCACCTCCGTAGGTAGCGACGAGGGAACGGTTGGTTTTATTCTTGTAAATACCAGGAATAAAATGACAAAATGGTTCAGGCAGGTAGGCGCCACAGAAACCGCCGCTATGACATCGGCAATGGGTAAAGTACAGGAAAAAAGATACCAGGCATCTTTTCCTATTACTTATAATATAAACGGTGTTCCTACTTATGTGATGTCCTTAAAAGATAAAGCCGGTCTTATTAAAATGGTATCTATGGTTTCTGTATTAGATTACTCTATTGTAGGTGTGGGAGACAATTTAAATGAATGCTTACGTTCTTATAAAAACGCTCTCAATTCAGCAGGGAATGCCCTGGCTCCTAATAGTAAAATTCAACGTTTTTCGATTACTTCCGAAATTATGAGAATTTCTAAAGATATTTCTAATGGAAACACACTATATTACATATTACTCAAGGATTTTCAGAACAAGTTATTTGTTGGAAGTTCCTCAATTTCTCCAGAATTGCCTATTAGTAGAAAAGGAGATGTCGTTAAGCTAACCTACGATGAAGGGGGAAATGTTGTAGTAGATATTGCTACATTTGATAATATGAATATTATCTTACAAAAAACAGATGCTCAACAAGAGATAGAGAAATTCTTTTATATAAAGAAGAAAAAATAAGAGATAACTCCACTTCATTTGTTTCGCAAAAAGAATGACTACTAAGGAATTAAGAAATAGAGAATGTATTGTTTTACAAATATTCTATTTATAAGTTCATACTTTTCAAGGATTAAAAATATCTTTTGTCTATCTTCTTATTGATTAAGAACTTTTATTTTGTGCACTAATACCCAATTTTTTTAATAGACTGATAAGACTTAATTTTTCTTTCTGATCCAATATTGAAAGAACATCTTGAAGGTTGGCCATATGTAAAGGAAACAGCTTTTCAATCAATAATCTGCCTGCGGAAGTTAGATGAATAAGATGAGCCCGTCTATCAGCTGGATCCGGTTTTCTCTTGACTAACTTTTGTTTTTCCAGATTGTCAATGACTACCGTCAGATTTCCACCGGAAGATAAAGTTTTTTCAATAATTGTACAAATCCGCATTGGACCTTTATGATACAATAATTCTAAAACACCAAATTGGGCCATTGTTAAACCGGCTTCGGATATTACTTTTTTTTCATTTTTTTGGACACTCTGCCAGCAGCGGTTTAATGCTATCATCAATTTAAGATTTATAGTGTCTTTTTCTTCATATTCAGGCATAGTTCCATCAGAGTAAATATTCGAAATAAAGCAAGCCAAGAATGGTAAAATGTATTTCCAATTATCATTCCCGGCTATGAATAGATTTTAACAGTTGGTATGACTACCATCACAAAAAGGTGGATTATTGGTTTGCTTGCAGACACAGAGGTATACCTCACTGCCGACCTTTCCCTCCACCTTTTTCGGTCTAAATTCGGTTCCTTTGTGAGAACCATCACAAAAAGGCTGGGAAGCGGATAAACCACAGGCACACCAGAACATTGATTTTTCTGTTACTTCAACTTTTGCCGGTGCTTTCCCGGCTATCTTTCCTTTCTCAGACATAGATTAAATCTCCTTCAAATTAATACTAATTCATATATTACTAATTAGTATTAATTTGTAAAGAAGAATTTATCATTATCAAAGGTTTTCTTTGCCAATCGAAAACTATAAGAAAAATATTCCAGTTATAAACTTCTAATTCACAAAGAGAAGGTTTATAAACAAATTCTTAAACAGACGCACAAAGAAGATTTTTCGATTGCTTCAGAAAGTATAAATAATAGAATGAGCCAGAAATAGGATCTGTTCCTGCTGAAATAGAAAGACTTCCTACTTTATTGAAGCAATCGAATAATAATTGATAATGAAAATAAATCATCACATAATATCCAACTCAAATCCCGGTAAATACCAGAACCTTATTTTCATACTTTTCTATATTCTTTCTTTTGTTCTGATGATTTCCTGTTCAAGTGCCAGAATGTATAGAGCCGAAAAGACAGCGGAAGCTTCCGGTGCCGATTACGATTCTCCTGCTGAGGAAAAAACTGTCGCAGAAGAAGATGAAGCCGGAGAGGTCAGTGGTTCTGTAATGGCGGGTAAGAAGTCCAAGCCATCCAAAAAGCGAATGATCATTTACGAATCAGAGCTCAGGCTTGAAGTCGAAAGTATTCAAAACTCTATAGCAAGAACAAAAAGTCTGCTTCAGGAATACAAGGGAATTGTAGAAGAAATAGAAACCCGTAACTCAGGGAAAGAAGCCCATCTCAAACTCAGGGTTCCTGTTCATAAATTTGATGAGGCTCTTTCCGAGCTTGAGAAATTAGGAAACCTTCTTTCAAGAAGTATCAGTGCTGATGATGTCACCGATGCCTTTACCGATACAAAGCTACGCCTGGAAACCCTGAAAAAAATTCGAACCCGTCTTTATTCTCTTTTAAAACTGGAAAAAAAAGCTGAAGAGAAAGTAAAAATCTTAAAAGAAATTCAGAGGTTAACTACAGAAATTGAATTAATGCTCACAAACCTTGAATACTATAAAAATAAATCTTCTTATTCTACTATACAACTTCATCTACAGGCATTAGCCCATAAAACAGAAACGGTGTACATCCCCTCTCCTTTCTCCTGGATAAACAACCTCTCCCCTTCTTCTATATCCACACGTTATAAAGGGTTTTTATTTGATTCTTTCAAACTCCACAAACCTGAAGATTTTTTCGATCGCTTATCGGATTATAAAGATCACAAAGGAAACTATATATTTACAACACCCGGTTATACCTCCGGCCTCAGAGTAGGTTATACCCGGAATTATCCAAAGGCCAATCGAGAATTCTGGAAACAGGCTTTACTCTTAGATGCAAAGAATCGTTATTATAAAGTTGTAGAGGAAACGAAAGTTTCCGGGAACTATGAATTTATCTCATTTGAAACCTCAAAGCAGGAGATCTATTCGATAGCCTTTCAGGTTCGAGAAAAAGAAATCATCATCTGTGAAGGATATTTTAAAGATAAGGATATTTATAAACAATACAAACCTTCCTTCGTTTCATTTATAGAAAAACTGGAGGTTCTTAGATGAGTTTTCTATTCCGTTTCCTTTTTATAATTCTTTTATTTTTTCCCTCGATTCTTTTTTCTACGGAGCGAAAAATCGAATCGTATTACTTTTCTCTTATGCACCCCCTTCCCGATAAGCTCATTTCTGAACTGAGAAAACTGGCAGGTGAACACTCAGGCTACACTCTCTCCCTTCACGAAAAACGTTTAAAACTAAATCTACCTTCAGTTGAAAAAAACCCTGTAATCAATAAAATCCGCGAACTAGCCTATATAAATGATTCAAAAGAAAGAATTGAGGATATAAGCCAGAACCTACTGAGTCTGCAATCCAAATTAAGCGTAAAAGAAAAATATCTTCAGGATCTCTATTCTATCGTTCAAAACTCGAAATTTGCAGAAGCTTTAAGCACAGAAATCGAACTGGGTTCCACTATACAGGAAGTCGAAAGACTGAAAGGAGAAATTCGTAAACTAACTTATCAATCGGAAAATATAATTATAGAGATTTTAATCAACCCCTCCGATTCGAACACCCGGATAAATGAAGTAAATAGAAGTAGCTTCCGTTGGATAAAAATATTAGGGGTGCAAAACCTTTACAACCGGGAGGAATAATATTATGAAAATTTGGATATATTCGCTTTTTACTCTGAGTCTTTTATCCTGCGGACCCCAAATTCGAGTCTCCGGCAGTTCTCAACATTTTGCCCATTTCGATGAAATTCAGTCCTATTATAAAGCCATTTCTTACGATGATGTTCGAATCTTGATATACGAGGTTGAAACATCTTCAGAAACACAAACTCCGGCTGATCTATGGATGAAAGAAATCCTTCTTGAACAAAAAGCCAAAGGTTATAAATTTCTTGATTCAAAAAATTTTAAGACAGATAAAGGAGAAGAGTTTCTATATTCCGAGTTTGAGACCTTTTATAATGGAAAACCTTACCTTTACTCCGTTTCTGTCCTGGTTCGAGATGGAAAAAATATTATTTCAGAAATTTCCGGCGAAAAAGATAAATATACAAAACAAAAAAAAGAGGCCCTGAGTATAATCAGTTCGATTGAATAAAATCATATTCTTTTTTTTGAATATATTATTTTTTATGAGTACATTAAAAGTTTTTGACGTCTAATATATAATATCATTATGTGGGCGTAATTCAACTATATGGACATTTTAGTATATTAGAAATTTTTTAAACTTGGGAGTTAGTTCGGATGAATAAGATTTTTTCAGATAAACAGGAAGGTTCTCTACCTCACTTTGTTTATGAAAAGTCTTTCAGTGAAATCGCCGATGAGATGAAATACGATCCGAAGTTTTACTATCTTAAAGATAAAAGTTTTAGGAAGAAATTCGAACTCCTTTACAATAAATATGGCCCTGAATTAGAGAAATACGGCATCTCTATTAAATCCTACTTTGAATATACACGGGAAGAAATGAAGCGTATGAAAAAACCCTCCTTAACCCGAACAACAGATTACTATAGCGACTCCGACTTCAAATTCCTGGAAAAATTTCTACAGGACTTGATTCATAACTTAGATAAGAGTTCCTAGAATTTTTAGAAAAATTGATTTTACTACTACAATAGTTGATTATTCTGGCATTATCATGGTTTCACTGGATGAGAAGTTTCAATCCATACTCGGAGATATGGAGTATTTGTTGCAAAAAGGAGCTTTTCCCATCCTCCGTAAAGGGAGAGAACCACAGCCGGATAGTTATTCCTTCACCTGGGAAATAAAGGCTGAGGAACTAAAAACCCAGGAAATCGCAACAGGCATCATCCGAAAACACGCCAGGGATTCCGTAGAACCGAACTTTACCTGTAAACTCTGCCCGGGAAAGCTTGCCGGTATTCGTCAATTCATTCACGAAGGTCAAAAGCCAATTTTAGTCCTGCACTATACAGGAGAACACAGAGTCGGTAAAAAACCACAGGCTAAAAAAAGCAAGAACTTGATTTTCCGAACAGAAGAAGCCGAAGACTTATTTTCACGCCTGGTACAAAAGGTTTTTTCCATTTCTTATCGTCAACTTCACTATCAGGAATATCCGGCCTGTGTCTTCTCACCTTCCGGTTCCACAGAAAAGGATTGGAAACACAGGATTGATTCCTGCAATCAATATGTGAAAGAAACCCTGGAAAAGAAAAAAATTCGGGCAGTGATTATGCTCGGAAGCCCGGCTCTGTTTTATTTTGGGAACACCCTGGCAAGAGAAAATACAGATAAGATGGTTCGATTTAATTTTTCCGGTCTGGAGATTCCCGGTATCGTACTTCGATCTCCGGAAGCCATTCTTCATTTTGAAGATAAAAAGAAAAGCCTGAACCCGGAAAGGGAAGCTGAGAAATACAAAGAAGCCAGAGAAGAAGAAAGAAAAATCAAACTGAATATTGTGGAGCAACTACAAAGATTCCAAAAAGAAGTTGGTTTAAATTTTGTTTCTTAAGTTTGCCGATGTGGCTCTGAATATCCCTTTTCAGGATAGAGATAGCCTGACCTATATTATTCCGAAATCTATGGAAAAGAATATTTCTGTTGGAGTTCGGGTGGAGGTACCTTTAAAAGCCCGCAAAGTAGAAGGCACGGTAATCGAGATACATTCCTCCGAACCTTCCTACCCGGTAAAAGAAATTTTGAAACTGGTGGATAAAACTCCCGTAGTCACAGAAGAGCAGATCGAACTGGCATTCTGGATGAAAGATATGTATCTAGCTTCCCTCGGAGAATGTTTATATAAAATGGTACCCGGTGGAAGACGTAAGAAAAATATAAAAAACCTCGGAGTAGAAGTAGAAGCAAATTTACTCAATCTCAATTCGGAGCAAGAAATAGCTTTTAAAAATATTTATTCCTGTTTTGGTAAAGAATCTTCTCATCTCCTTTACGGGGTTACAGGTAGTGGTAAAACCGAAGTCTATATCCATCTCATCCATAAACTTTTGGAAGAAACCGACAAATCTGCTATCTATTTAGTTCCCGAAATTAGCCTTACCGTGCAAACACTCAGACGCTTACAGATTATATTTGGAGATGAGTTAGCTATTCTGCACTCAGCTTTACGAATCTCAGATAGATACAATACCTATCTTCAGATCCTAAAAGGCGAAAAAAGAATCGTAGTAGGAACAAGAAGCGCCATATTTTCACCGGTGCAAAATCTCGGATTAGTTATTATAGACGAAGAACACGATTCTTCCTATAAAGAACATTCTTCTCCACGTTACCATGCCCGACAGGTTGCCATGCAACGCTGCAAGACCCATTCGGCTGTACTACTAATGGGAACAGCAACCCCTTCCGTTGAATTGTACTACCATGCAACAAAAGGAGCTGTTCATCTTCATGTTCTTAAAAATCGAGCAAAGGCTTCTTCTTTATCGGAAATTACCATTTCAGAGAACAAAGATAAGAAAAAAATATTAGGAGATAATCTTTTATTTGAAGTAAAAAAACGCCTGGAAAGGCAGGAACAATGTATTCTACTTTTAAATAGAAGAGGCTATAGTCCCTTGCTCTATATCAAAGAACAGAAGAAGTTTTTAGAATGTCCGAATTGCACAGCCAATCTTTGCTATCATAAAAAAGGAACAGCTATCTGTCACCTCTGCGGTTTTTCAGAAAGTTTAAATGACCTGAAAAAAGACTACGGTCCGGATGGAATAGAAATGATAGGAGCCGGAACGCAAAAATTAGAAGAGTTTCTCTTAGAAAAGTTTCCTTCTGCAAGAATAGAAAGACTGGATCAGGATGTTACAAAAAATAAGGAAATTCTAACAGAGGTGATTGGGCGTTTGATTGATGGGGAAATTGATATTCTAACCGGTACACAAATGATCTCCAAAGGACTCGATGCTTCGAAAGTCACTCTTGTTGGAGTAGTCAATGCAAATATCGGCCTGGGTTTACCTGACTTCCGAGCCGGAGAAAGAGTTTTCTCCCTTTTAACCCAGGTAGCCGGTAGGGCCGGTAGAAGTGAACTCAAAGGCCAGGTAATTATCGAAACAACAAATGCCAATCATCCCGTTATCCAACTTGCCTGCACCCAAAACTATGAGAATTTTTATCAAAATGAAATTCATGCAAGATACCACACCTTCTATCCTCCTTATTCCCGATTAGTGCGTTTACTCTGTCGTTCCAAATCAGAAGAAAAATCTCAGGAAACCTGTGATAAATTAAAACTGGCTTTAGAAAAGAAACTTGAGACCTTAAAAGGCACAAACACAATACTCTTAGGCCCTGCCCCCTGCCCTTTTTATAAAATAGATACAAACTTTCGAAACCATATCATTTTCAAGACAAATGCATTAAACCAATTGCGCAATCTGATCCGTGAAGTTGTATATCCCTTTAATCTGCCTTCGAACGTTTATATAGAAATTGATATTGATCCGGTCGACCTGGTATAAATTATAAATACAGCTTGACTTTCCCTTCCAAATTTTTATTATCGATTTAGGAGTCAGGCATGAATACAGAAAAATATATCCGTTCCTATCTACAGGAAAACATTACCGAATCAGAAACCCTCGGACGTATGGGGACAGTGATCTCTGAGTTTGCAGCCAGGGCTCCCAAAATCCTGGTCACCAAATGTATTGATGGTAGAGTCCACGGAAGTAAGGCAAAAGGTTATCCTGCTACAACCATTCATTTTGGTAGAACTGATGGTAATAATGTATCGACTGAGAAAAATAATTACTGGTTCTGGCATCGCATAGAAAATATAATAAATAACGCTCGTTGTAATACACCGGAAATGCCGGCTATTTTTATAGCCTATATGCACCATTCAAGGCTGGGGACAGGATGTGCGGCCCATAAAAATAATGAAATAGAAGCTTACAAAGCCATTAACGAACAAACGAGGGCTATTAAAAAAGTATGTAGTTCGGATAAACTTTATGTATTGGAAGGAAATACGAATACCGATACCATGGCGGAAGAACTAATCTTTGATGAAAGTATTCGGCTCAGTACAATAGAATTCATAGAAAACTTTGCCTTCCAAAATCTCAGGGATATATTCCATAAGGCTTTCCTTAAATATCCGATTAAAGATCCGGCCACTTCCCGATTTGTTGCTTTTAAAACCCCGGAAGAATTAACCGAAGAACCCACTCTCCTATTTCACTCTGATTACCAGACTTCCCTCGCTATGAAATCTTTTCTTCTTTTAGAAATATCCAGAATCCTGCATGAAAATGACTACTCCTCTCAAAAACTTATTCACCCGGATTTATTTCATGCCATTCTTTCGAGGCTGGAGCAGGTGAAGACCTTACCTAAAAGTTTATTGGCTCCTTTCTTTTATCAATCTTTTTGGAATATTAGTTATGCCTTATATCAAAAAAGTATCCTGGAACAACTCAGTGAAGCTGAAAAAGATAAACAAATAAACCACTCCGAAGAATTAATCTGCTACGGAGATGGCTTTGAGCTTTTAGATCGTAATAAATCCATCCTTGTAAAGACCGGTCGAGGGGATGATTCCAATGCCCTGGTTGTAGCCAAAGAAGTATTAGAGAATAATCGTAATAAAATAAAACCGGATTATTCAAAAATAATTCATTTAAACATTGAAATTAGTGGAGAACTTACCTCCTGGGATGATTTTAATGAAAACATTTCATCAAGGATGCATACCATGCTCAGGTTAATAGACAGTATATTTGGGGAGGATATAAATATACTTACTACGTACTCCTATAGAAAAGAAAAAAGATTTTATCCCATTGTCACTTTAGATGATAAACGTATTATAAATATCATCAACATCATAGAAGGAATTAATTCGAATATGCAATTTTCGAATATGGCTCTAAAAAGCAAAGAGGCTTTGTACGCAACCAATCACTTATTATGAATTCTTTTAATAGGAATCCAAAAAAGCTGTGAGTTTTTTATTTGTAAGCGAACTAACATTGATTCGCTTACTTTCCCAACAAAGCTTTCTTCTCCATAATAATTTGAAAGGGGTCCTGTAAGCCTTTTATTGCTTCTATTTCAACTTCCATTGTTTTATAAGATTCTTTTATAAGACGTATCTTATATTTTTTCTTCAAACCAAGGGGTTTAAAAAAAAGTCCGGTTTTGGGAGATGAGGTATATTTCTCTCCTTCATAATATTTGATTCCGGGTATCTGCACCTCTGCTTCCAATGCTTCCCCAAATTGATTCCTTACTTTTAAAAAAATAGCTTCTGTTTCTAAAAAATCAAAAAGAAAAGCTTCCGTTGCCGGATGGAAATTTTTCACTACCTCCCTTGCAAGAGGATACTCGGGATTCTGATGGGAACTTTCAATCAGAAGAGCCATCGTCCCGTATGTAAAAAATAAATAGTCCTGAAAGGTTCCATCTACCGAGTAAATTTTTTTTAAAGGAGTATAACGACTAAATTTCCTTCTTATAGAAATAGCATAATCACTCATTTTTTTTGCTAACCCTTCTGCATAGGAAGGTTCCGGATTCTTTAAATTATCTATAGTATAGGGAAAAAGAATGCAGGTTCCAAAAGAATGGAAACTTAAAGAATAACTAAACCTTTCAGACTCAGCAAGTTGTATCATTGCCTGAACCTCCGGCTCCGATGCGGGACTCTCTCCCCGATAATGAGAGGATACATAATCTGAAGAAGAGGCTTTTTCATTTCCCGAATTCCAATGAAAAGGGTAATTACGATTTAAATCTACACCTGAGTGAATCCTTTCCTCTACTGAATAGCTTTTATTCTCCATACCATTCTTTCTTCCCATCTGCATGGAAAATCTCCAGAAGTTTTCATAACCATCCGGGTTAACAATGGGAACAAACCATATTTTTGTTCTTTCTAAAAGAGTTTGATATTTTCTCTTATCCCGGATGATTTTCTCCAATGTATACAAAACATGTTCGGTTGAAATTTGTTCATCCCCATGATGAGCTCCATTGAGTAAGATAGAAATCTTTTCTTTTGTTGATTTTTTATAACTGAGCACAAGTGCCGGTATATGTCTTCCCTTCCTGCTTTTTCCAATAATTTTATATTCGATAAAGGAAGGATTTTTTTCAGCTAAATTTTTAAGAGAAGTTTTCACTTCGTTATAGTCTTTATAAAAAGCAGAAGATGGATCTACAAAGAATTTAGCTTTAATATAATGAAAAGGAATATCTTTTTTTTCTAATAAATTGATTCTATTATTTGTTAAATTTTTCTTAGACTCATAAATAGAAGCACCCTCTTCTTCTAAAATTTTTTTAGGAAATGAAAAAGAAAAGATGAAAGACTTTAAACGAAATGGAATTTCCTCTTCTTTAGGAATTTTATACAAATATAAGTTTTTCTTTTCTAAAGCATCGTTAGGTCTATAATACTTTACAGGATGAGAGTATAGACCTATACAAAAAAAAACAGATAAAGAAAAAACTTCATGCTTACCAAAAACTCTTTTCTTACTTATTCTATACGACTGGGAACTCCAACAGTACTTATATCCCCATGTTGTTTTGAAAGAACTCGGTAATTTCGTAATTGGTTAATGTGTTTAAAATCTTTTCGTAAAAGCCTTCTTTGGAAATCCAGACCTCCTCTAACCAGATAATGCCAGTATCCATCCAAAACCCCTCTTCGATTCCAAGTATTTGATAATGTACTAATAATCACTGATTTGTCATCAAAGGGAAGTCCCAATACATTCTTTTTGTAGGCTTCATTAAAAGACCAGAACACTTCCACATTACTTGGATAATATACTCGAACATTTATAGACATTTTCCGGGCAGTATTACCTATGGATCGCATAGTTTTTTCTTTTAACATATCACCGGAAAGAATTACCATCCTTCCATTCTGGTACATCTGTCGTATATATTGATAAGATTCATCTGTTCTGAGCCAACCAAAATCCTTAAATAAAGCATCTTTTCGATTTGCGGCCAGATAATAAGGATATAAAACCTGTCTGTATTTTTTATAAATAGCAAGAATTCGGTTTAAGTTTTTATCTGCCTTATAGGCCTGCTTCAAAATCCAGAGACTCGCTTTTTCCCTTTCAGGCCGGAACATAGAAATAAAACCTTCCGGCTTTTCATTCTTTAGGATGAATATCTTTAAAATCTTATGTAACAAAACTATATTAATATCAAAATCAAATAGCCAGGCATATTCACTTTTTGCATGAGCTATATATGAATAATTAGCATCTGAGGCAACCCCCACATAAGCTCCTCCAAGATTTTTAATATACGAAGCAAACAGCCAGTTTCTGCGTTCATTTTTTTTGACATAAGTAACAGGATCTTTACAATTTGCAGGAGATTTATATTTCTGTTTACAGAGGGGTTTATCTAAAATATCTATGGACTCTTCAGCATGTAGAAGTGTATACAGCTCTTTATCTATAGGCTTTAATTGGTGGCTATATTTTAAATTTGTACGCAACATCCAGGCCTGACCATCAAATAAAAAAGGTGTATCTGATACACAGAAGTGGTTTTCCCTCCTTCCCTTTAATTCTTTCACTATAAGTAGTTCATCTTTATGAGCTAAGCGTTTTCCCTGGTAGGCACAAAAAGATTCGGCCATTTCTTTTGTTAAAATAAGATTTCCTTTGAATATTAGACTTTTCCTGGTTTTACAATAGCCCTCCTGTATACAGGTTTTATAGGCTTTCACTGTTATATCAGCGGAATCATAATAAAGAGAATATTCTTCTCTAAATTTATAACCATAGTCCTTTAAAAAGCTAAGAAGTTTTAAATCCCAATTTTCAAAATGACTAAATGGAACTTTTGCACACTGCATTCCGGAAGGGATTTTATTACAATCTTCCGACCAGTAGGAAAACTCTCTAAAATCAGTTATTTTAGGTTCTTCTGCCGATGGTTCTGTATGTTCATTTCTGCTTCGTTTTTCCTGTTTAGGCTCCTCGAATTTTATATAGGAAACAATATATGTTTTTGCTAATATTTGTAATGGTTTATGAAACAGGAATATAAAATAAACCAGAACTAATACGAAGAAAATAGAAAACGCAAACAGACTGCCATATTTTCTACCGGTTTTCTCCACTATCGGACTTTCTTTACTTACCTGTTTTTCATAATGCAAAAAGTTAAAAAGAATCTCCCTATCAATAGACCACTTATCAACCAATAGCTCCCAGAGTTCGTTTTCTTCCTTACCGACTTCTCCGCCTATGCTAATCATTTCACGGATATTCTTTAAAAGATAATATTTCTTTATCAATTCTTCGGATTTGAAAGTTGCAATCGCTTCTCTGAGTTGTTCTTTCAGTTCTGTTATATTATTTTGTTCTAATAAATGAAAATATCGATCTTTTAAAAGAGCAGTATTGAAATCCATTCGGGTTTCGGCAAAAATACTATTCACCATTTCTTCCCCATGCTTTTCTAATAATGCCTTTTTGTGTTTTACTTTTTGTGGATTCTTCCCTTTTATTCCCGCAAAGAAACAAAGGATAATATACATGGCCTGTTTGCTATTCATAAATTATTATCATTCTCTATAGAGTAATTTATTGCGATTAAGTCATCACTCAGATCAATTTCTTTTGAAAATTGGCATCCTATATGATATACAATCCGGTCTTTAACTGCTTCCTGTTTTTGCCAGGCCAATGTGGCCTGCAATCGAAAAGATTCTTTCGTTGATAAGTTCATTATTTCTAAAGAAAGAAATTGACCAATTTCGAGAGGAAGAGATTCCGTTAAACGTAAACCCATCCCATGACCGGAAATATTGAGTATATAACCATCTATTTTCAGTGTATAAAATTGTATTTTCACTCGAAAATGACTGAAACTTTTTGAAGAAACAATCCTTTCCTGCTGTCTTCTTTCCTGTTCTATTGACATTATCACATTCTTCTTTTAATTCAAAATTAATTTCCTTATTTTCTTTTAGGGTAAGCCCCTCATTTTTTTTCCAGATATTTTGGATAATCAAACTCCGGACTTGTTATTACGTGTAATTGCTCTTTTTTTAGTCGAGCTTTATATTTATCTAATGTTTTAGGAACAACTTTACCCTTCGGAGTAAGAAACCAAAAATATTTTGGATAATCTTCTTTTTGATTATTAATAAAATTTAGTTCTAAATTTATTCTTTCTTTTAACCACTGTAATTTTAAGAGCACTTTATCTATATCTTTCTTGCCTTCGCTTCCCCAATAATGAATTTCAATATAAATTAAGTATTCTTGAATTGTTTTCCCCTCTTTATTATAAAGTACAATATAATCCCACCTGTTATCATTATCTTCTTTTTTTATCTCTTTGTAATAATCATCTAATTTTACACTCAAACTATAGCTATAGGGTTTACTACATTTAAATCTTTTAGACTCATCTTTTTTAAGAGTTTGCAAACCGGGTTTTACATAGTCTTTCCAATCTTCATACCCCTTGATTGCCTTTTCGTATTTACTCATACAAGTCTCCCACAATCCCTGCTATTTTTTCACTATATCTTCCTATACCGCCCCAATTGGCAATTTCCTCTTTTTCGTGAATTGGGTCCAGACTGGAGATATCATGTATAATAGTTTTTCCATTTTCCTCTCTTTTAAAATAGTAAGCTTTGTATGTTTTTTCTAACAAATCCGGGAAACTTTTTAAATAGGTATTAAAATTTCTAATATTCCGTATTTCTTCTTTACTGAAAAATAATGAAATTAAGCTATCTAAAGCTTTTGTTTTCTTTTCCTTACTTACTTCTTTAATAGACTGAACGGCCCATAACAACTCTATAATTGTTACAGAATGAGTAGATACTCGAACTTTGTAACCTCTGGTTAACAAATAGAGAATGAGAAAAAATATATCTATGATTGCCGTTGGATGAAGTCCCATCTCCGGTTCTTCTATGGTTACATATTCAGAGTCTCGTCTGCTTATTTTTGCTCGAGGTAAAAGGTAATATAATCCAAGGATTAAGGGAGAAATTTCTTTCTGTCCGGCTGACCATGCTGTATAAGGAATGTGTAAATTTTCTTCTTGTGAAGAGAGAGATAATTGTGGCTTAACATTCTCAATAATTTCCATTTTTAAATTGGGATAAATGTTTCGATTTAATACATACTGAACAATTTGCGTATGTAATAATTCACGTTTATTTGAAGCTTTAATGAGTTCTCTCGCTATAAAATCACTAAAATCTTTAATTGTAAAAGGTAATTCCGGACTTAAATAAGGATACAAAGAAGGCCATCCGGCTTGCATAGTTAAAACTCTTTGTGCAGGAATATAGAAATGTTTGGTTACTGAGTTCTGGCTTGTATTTTTTTTATAGTTTTTTCCGAATAGCTTTTCAAAATCAAGCTGTTTTGAATTATATTTTATATCTGCTCGAGTTAAAATTTCATTGGAACCATCTCCCAGAAAAAGATTTAGAAATTCTTCATAATCCTCTTTCTTTCGTTTGAATTCTCTTCTTTCATTTCCTTCTATACTGGTCTTTATATGCTCCATGTCATTATATAGTTTATCAACAGTAAGAAAGATACTTTTCCCACTTGCCTGCGGACCAACCAAGACTGTCAGTTCTCCAAATTCAACTTCTCCTTCCTGAATAGGTCCTAAATGATTGACCTTAATCTTATTTCTTATATTTTTCACTGTCTTTATTTCTTTAGTCTCCGCTATTACTTTTTTATCCTGAATTCTATTTTTAATGTTTCAGGTAAGCCCCTCATTTTTAATTCATATTTTAATACAAATTAGTCAATTATTAACCGAAATTAATATTTAAAATGGATAAAAACGAACTATTCCAACTGGCCTGGTATAAGATATTCGATTCTCACCAAACCCGATTTTCTAAAAGCCCAAACTTACAGATTTATTATCGGACAATGCTCTCACAAATAAAACTCGCAAAAAGATTCGGTAAAGTAGATCTTTGCATCCTGGGTGATAGCAATGCTCATAACCTTGGTACGTACGAAAATATGAGAAAGTTCGGGAAAATCGGTCTGAGTATCAATCTTGCAATTCCCGGAAGTAGAGCTGATCACTGGCTTCACTTTTTTCATTCCGAGAATGGTAAAAAGGTTTATTCGGAAATCAAAGATAGTAAAATTCTTTGGAATATAGGAGGGAACCATATCATTCAGAAAGACATGGAACGGCTCGAAATTAAATTGCAAAAGCTTTTTTCACTTTTTTCCAAAAGTTATAATTGTCTCGTTCCTCCTATCTGGAGTCGGCATATGCACTTTTTAGGTCCAGAATTGGAAATTAATCAACAGATCCAAATCTGCAATACCTACATAAAAAAAATATGGAAGACTCATGCCATCGATACCTATAGTATATTTTTAAATTGGGATAAAACAGAACCTTTTATTCTAACTCATAAAGATCTTGTACATTTCTCAAAAATAGGAGATGATATACGTATTCCTATAATTCTTTTCAGCCTATTATTTATCCCTTAAAGACCGGCTAAAATTAATAAAAACCATACATAAGATTTAACTAATAAGCTTTTAATGCTTCCTATTTCTTTAAATACAAAAGACTTTCTGCAATTTTAATAGCGGTTTTAGATGGAAACTTTGTAGAAAATTCTATCGTATATTCATGATCTTCTTTTATTTTAGGTGATTCCATTCTCTCTGAAAAATAGGGTTCATTCGGACTAAATTTTCCGTTTTCATCACTGTTTTCATCGACATTTCCCAGATACTGAGTTCCGAAAATAGGATTATGAAACTTATATTTCTTAATAAAACCTATCAGGTCTCCCCTTTCATCGACTCCGATACCCATTACCGTAAAACGATGTTTATTACACTTATAAATGATAGAATAACTTTCCTTTTCCGCTTTCACTGAATTTACTTTACAGGTTTTGGGAATATAGGAAGGAGTCACTAACAGTAAACGATATTTCTTCAGTATCTTTACATGATTTTTTGTTAGACCCGCTTTTTTTATATCAGTGTATAAAGACTTTTTATCACTTCCCATCACAGGTGATAATAAAAAGCCAGCCAAAACCATCAAAATTAGGATTCTTCTCATAAGATAACTCCGTATAATAATATTCAAAACTCATATAGTCTGTTTTTACTTCAAGTCAAGTATTTCTTAATATTTCATAAAATAAAAGACTTGCCGAAATATTTTCATAAAGAAAGGTATCATGGTGCTGGCATTTGATCGAGAATTTTTAAATAGAATACGTTGTACTCCTGTTGAAATAAAAGAACTCTGCACAAGCATTCGAATCCTTATTTCTTTTGCAGAAAAAGCAAAAAAGGGGGGATTGTTTGTTATAGAAGCTGAACTTGAAAATGTTGATTTAGGAAATCTCCATCTAAATCGTTTTTTCAAAAAATGCTTTGAATTGGTATTCGATGGAATAGATGCGAAAAATACTTATTTTATCCTGCGAAACAGGATTCTTCTCAATGCCTATAGCGGAAAAGAACTTCTTCATCGCATTCTTATTGCCGAAGGGGCACTGGGAATTCAGGCAGGCAATAGTCCGAGACTCATACGAGAAAAATTAATTTCTTACCTTCCCGACAGTTTTTGGGACTCCCAGGAGTCTATTAGTTGTTCTGAACTTTTATAATTTTGCATATAAGATTTATCTACTTCTTCTCTGAATGATCGAGTATCATAGGTCCTTGTGTTTTTCCGTGTATAAATTGCTGTATTATCGGGTGAGCAGAACTTTGAATTTCAGTAGGTGTTCCACAAAGAACTACTTCCCCCTCATACACAAAGCTAATTCTATCGGCTATCATATAAGCACTGCTCATATCATGGGTAACAACAATAGAAGTAACATGTAATTCTTTCTGAAGACGTAAAATCAATTCATTAAATACATTGGACATTACAGGATCCAGACCTGAAGTTGGTTCATCGTAGAGAAGAATTTCCGGATTCGTCGTCAGAGCCCTGGCAATTCCCGCTCTTTTCTTCATTCCTCCACTGATGTCACCGGGTAAATTATCTTTTGCATGCACCAAATCTAACCAGCGAAGCTTCTCCATCACAATCCTATCAATATCTTCTTCTTTGGCCAGCTTATGTTCTCGCAAAGGTAAGGCCACATTTTCATAAACAGATAACCAGTTAATCAAAGCTCCTGATTGAAAAAGGACTCCCATTCTTGCCCGAATCTGTTTTTTAATTTTTTCCTTAGAGAAGGAAATGGATTGATTGAAGACCAGACAGTCCCCCTCATCGGGTTGAACCAGACCGGTTATATGTTTTAAGGTAACTGATTTCCCTGTACCGGAAGGACCGAGGATTACCATCGTCTCACCACGTCGAACCCGAATATTCATACCTTTCAAAATCTTTCGAGAACCAAATGTCTTGTGAACATTTTTTAGTTCAATAATGATGTCTTCGGCCATATACTATAAAATTGGACTTCTTTCTTTTATATAATTTCCGAACAAGAATCTCATATAAAAGCAGGCGAGAAAACACTCTCCCACCTGCATAAGAATAGTTCTATAATCAGCGCATTGCTTAACTACAGCCTGTGGTAGCCCCACAGGAATTACATTTTAAGCAGGAACCGTTTCTCACCATCTGGAAAGAACCACATTCAGGACAGGAATCACCCGTAAAACCTTTTATGATAGCCTCCTCTCGAACCTTTGTCATTAAATTACCATTATTCTGTGCAGCTGTACCTGTCCGCAGGACATTAGAAAGGGAAATAGGATCCAGTTGTTCCCGGCTATATTCTTCCTGTTTACTAACAGTAGGAGTTTCTCTTTCTCTCACAGATAGTCTCTCAGCATTATTACGTCCGATTTCATCACCCCTCAAGTCATCGGGAGAAACCTGGGCCAGGTCATATCTACCGAGATAGGTAATAGCAAGTTCACGGAAAATGTAATCGATAACCGAAGTACACATTTTTATGTGCGGGTTGCCTCCTACCATTCCATTGGGTTCAAACTTGAAAAAGGTAAAGGCTTCGATATATTCCTCCAGGGGAACTCCGTGTTGCAAACCGAGGGAAACAGAAATGGCAAAGGCATTCATGAGGCTTCGAAATGCAGCTCCTTCCTTGTGCATGTCAATGAAAATTTCTCCGATTTGTCCGTCTTCATATTCACCGGTTCGGAGATAAATCTTATGACCGCCCACCATGGCCTTTTGTGTATAGCCGGCCCTGCGGTTAGGAAGTTTTCGCCTATGGGAAACATATTTGTAGATCATACTCTCAGCAGTTTTCGCTACATTTTCTTTCTCATGCTCTCCATCTTCCTCGGTGATACTCAGAATTTCACTTACTGAATTGAGAGGTTGAGAAAGTTTAGAACCATCTCTATATAAAGCATTTGCTTTTAGCATCATTTTCCAGGAGGAATAATAAGCATCCTTAACATCTTCAATACTTGCTTCTTCCGGCAAATTAATTGTTTTAGAAATAGCACCGCTTAAGAAAGGTTGGGCAGCGGCCATCATACGTATATGAGAACTATAGGAAAGAAAACGCTTTCCATATCTTCCACATTTATTAGCACAATCGAATACAGGAAGATGTCTATCCTGCAAGAAAGGAGAATTCTCAACCGTCATAGAACCACAAACATAATCCGTAGCAGCCCGAATTTCTTCTTTGGTAAAACCTAATTTTTCTAAAAGGTTAAAGGAAATGGAATTAAACTCTTCTGCCGGAATACCCAGTTTGTTTCTTAGAAAATCTTCTCCGAGAGTGAACTTATTAAAAACAAAACTCAAATCAAATGCAGTATAAAGCTGACTCTCGATTCTATCCAGTATTTCCTGGGTAAATCCCTTCTCTTTTAATGTCTGAACATTAATATGGGGGGCACCATGTAAAGTAGCATGTCCCTTGCAATAGTTCACAATGGCATCTATCTCTCCATCCTGATAACCCAATTTTTTAAGAGCGAGTGGAACTGATTGATTGATAATTTTAAAATATCCTCCACCGGCTAACTTCTTGTATTTTACCAGTGCAAAGTCGGGTTCGATACCGGTTGTATCACAATCCATTACAAGACCAATCGTTCCGGTTGGAGCCAGAACCGTCACCTGTGCATTTCTATAACCATATTTCTCTCCGAGTTCCAGAGCTCTATCTGAATCTTCCTTGGCTGCTTTTAACAAATAACCCGGACAATAAGCCGAATCTATCCCCAAAGGTTTTATACTTAAACCTTCATAATCTTCCGCAGGAGAATTATAAGCCGCCCGTTTATGATTTCGAATCACCCGAAGCATATTGGCCTTATTTCTTTCATAGCCTTTAAAAGCTCCCAGTTCAGAAGCCATCTCCGCCGATGTGGCATAAGATGTCATGTGCATGATAGCCGTAATCGCTCCTGTGATAGCCATAGCTTCTTTAGAATCATAAGGAATTCCCATTACCATCAGTAAAGAACCGAGGTTTGCATAACCTAAACCTAAAGTTCTAAACTCATAGGAAAGTCTTGCTATTTCCGATGATGGAAATTGAGCCATAGTAACAGATATTTCTAATATAATCGTCCAAATTTTGCAAAGATAACGAAAGTCCTCAACCTTGAATACAGAAGTTTCAGGAGTATAAAACTTTCTTAAGTTGGCGGAAGCAAGGTTGCAGGCGGTATTATCCAGAAACATATATTCCGAACAGGGATTCGAAGCTTTAATTTCTCCATCTGCAGGACAGGTATGCCATTCATTAATGGTTGTATGATACTGAGTTCCCGGATCAGCACTCGACCAGGCAGCGTAGGAAATTTTATCCCAGAGATCCCTGGCTTTTATCTGTGCAGAAGGTTTCGGACGACGGTTTTCTTTTTTTGCATTTTCTTTTTCTGTACGAAAATAGAGGTTCCAGTTCTGGTCTTTTTCAACTGCCTGCATAAACTCATTGGTAATGCGCACGGAATTATTACTGTTCTGTCCGGATACCGTGTTATAGGCGTCAGATTGCCAGTCCGTGGTAAGTTCTTCAAATAAAATCTCTTTAAAGCCCTGCTTCGCAAGTTCAATTACACGCTTGATGTAACTATCAGGACAGAATGCCTTTCTTGCTTCCAAAACAGCTTTTTTCAAACCCGGATTTGTTTTTAAGTCGAAGCAGTCTGCAGGATTTCCATTGGTTGGTTTATAATCATGGCAGGCTTTCATAATATGATTCAAAAGCCGGTTATTGTGAATAGAACCGCTTACCAGAGAAGCGACTTTTTTTTCTTCTTCTACTTTCCAATCAATAAATTCTTCGATATCGGGGTGATCCATATCAAGGCTGACCATTTTAGCAGCTCTCCTTGTGGTTCCACCGGATTTAATGGCACCGGCTGCCCTATCCCCTATTTTTAAAAAACTCATTAAACCGGAACTTTTTCCTCCACCGGAAAGTGGTTCATTTGCTCCTCGAATATTGGAAAAATTAGTACCTGTGCCGGAACCATACTTAAAGAGCCGGGCTTCTCTTACCCAGAGATCCATAATTCCACCCTCATTCACCAGGTCATCGTTTATAGACTGGATGAAGCAGGCATGAGGCTGAGGGTGTTCATAAGAAGAAGCGGAACGTAGAAGTTCTCCGCTGGAAGGGTCTACATAATAATGCCCCTGAGACTCTCCATTAATTCCGTAGGCCCAGTATAATCCTGTATTGAACCACTGCGGAGAATTGGGAGCTGCCATTTGAGAGGCCAGCATAAAACATACCTCATCATAAAAGGCTTTTGCACTTTCTTCATTTGAAAAATAACCGTATTTATACCCCCAGTAGGCCCAGCAACCTGCCAGACGGTGAAAAACCTGTCTTGCATCTGTCTCGCCTACATAACGGTCTTCCGGCTTCATAGATTCAAGTTTCTCATGATCAGGTTCGGAGCGTTGTAACCATTGAGGTATCCCGTCTTCATTAACCCTTCTCAGGTATTTCGGAAGTCCCCTTCTGCGAAAATACTTCTGCGCCAGTATATCTACCGCAACCTGTGACCAGTCCTGCGGAACAAGGATATCTTTCGCTTCAAAAACCAGGGAACCATCCGGATTCATAATCCTTGAGTCCCTCTTTGTCCATTCAATACCGGGATATGCTGTTTCTCCGGTTCCGGTAAAATACCTGTTGATAATCATTCAGAGCTCCAAAACTAAAAATAATAGCCAAGTACATGGGTTTCTTCCAGGATAAAAGAAGAAACGTGAAGATCAGAATGTTGATTATGTCCCAAAAAACAAGTATTTTTATAAAGGAAAGCAAAAAGTTTGACTAAATATTCCCGAAACTCAAAGTACAAAAAACCTGTTATGATGTATTTTTGTCTGCTTTTACTGTTTTCACTCCTTGTTCCCTGTTTATCTTTTGCCGATCCGGAGGTAATTAATTACCTCGATCCTCCCCTTTATTCCAAAGTTTACTACGATTCTCAGGGAGAAAGACAGAAACAAGAAATTTATAAATCCAACCCTGCCGGCAAAAAAGAACTATGGAAAATCCTGAACTATTCTTACGGAAAAGATTACTTTCAGATAAAAGAAAACTTCGTAAAAAATAAAAAGGTCTATACATACGGAATAAAAAGACTCAACAATCAAAACTGGGAAAGTACGATCTATTTCGAAAAACCGCCTGAATCTAAAAGTAAAATCCATAGTACCATGGAATCGTTCGATAAAGAGGGTAATAAACTTTTAGAATACTATCTCGATTCTAATAACCGTCTAACAGAAAATCAATATGGAATTGCAAAGAAGGTTCATATTTATAATAAAAGCTGTCTGGAAAAATTTAAGAATACTCAGAAAAATTGCATTGAGCTTTTAAAGCATTTCAATTCCAAAGGTCAGCTAACTAAAGATGAGAACGATACTGCTATGTATAAAGCAATTTTTAATAAAGACGGAAAACTAAGTGAATTAAAAAAGTTTAATGAAAAAGGACAACCGGCAGAAAGTGATACCGGTATCGCCTCCTCTAAAATTTTTTATGACAAGGCAGGTAATGAACATATAGTAGAATATTATAATCATAAAGGACTCTTACAGAATAACTCTCACGGAATCGCAAGGTTTACTTATGCTTACGATGAAAAGAATAACCTGATAGAAGAAAAACTTTTTGACAAAGATGGAAACTTGAAAGAAAATAACCGGGGAATAGCCATTTTTAAATATAGCTATAATGATAAGGGAAAAAAAATTAGTGAAGAATACTATAACAGTAAAAATGAATTGAGTAATACAAGCGATGAAACCGGTATCTGCAAAATTACTTACTCCTATAATCCAAATAGCCAAATTGTTTCCATTCGCTATTTCAGAAAAACAACAGAAGTTAATCCCGTCGGTTATACCATTTACCAGTATGATTCCGCAGGAAAAAAAAATTTTGAAGCCAGTTTTGATGATGAAGGTTTTTTATATACCTATGAGGGGAAACCTCAATTTCGATTCTTAAACTTTTTTAAGAAAAAAGAACTCTACAAGCAGAGAATTTATGACTTTACCGGAAGATTATATAAAGAATTATATTTTTATCCATCCGGAAAAATTCGCAAGCAGATTATGCACGATAAATTTAGTAAATATAAATATTCTACTTTATTTAAATATAATAAGCAGGGACAAATCATCAGAAAATACTACTACAGGAACCATAAGACCCTCAGCTTTATCCTCGAATTTAAATATAACCCACAGGGACTTGTTAGCGAAGAAAAGCGTTTAAATCCTTCCCTGACAGCTCTTTCCGAAGACTACCGTGGAATTGCCCTTACACACTATTCATATAATTCAAATTGCCTGAAAGAAAAGTTTCATACAGATCATTGCTTTAGTTCTATAGAATATTTTGATCGATGGAGAAAAAGAAAAAAAGAAACAGGTTCATATGAAATCAGCGAATCAAGCTCGCCTTTTGAAAGGCCGATAGAAGAAGATTTTAAAGATAAAAGTTCCGGAATCTCCGGTTATCGTTTTGATTACGATGAAAAAGGCAGACGCATCAAAGAAGAGTATTTCGGAGAAGATGGTAAACTAAAATCACCTTCCAGTTCTTCTATTGACTCCAATGCAAGAATTGTTTATACCTATGATGCAAAAAACCAGATTACCAGTGAATCTGTCTTTGATGAAGAAGAAAGACCTGTATTTAAATTATATTTCAGCTATTCAGAAAAAGGTAATCTGAAAGAGGTTAAAAAACTCGGACCCAAAAATAATATACTCTATCGAAAAAAATATTTTAAGCCAAATGTTCTTCTCTTAGAAGAAGAGTTTTATTCAAACGGAGTTTTAAATCGTTTTAATTATAACCATTTCTTAAGCTTTGGAAATAATTCAGAAAATCTAATTCATTTAAAAATGGATCGATTCTTCAGACCCATTCATATTCGGTTTCAGTATGGAGTAAATAATGAATCTAAATAAATACATAGCCCTATTTTCTTTGTTAAGTTTCGTATATATTTATCCTCTCTTTGCCTCACCGGATGATTTGAATATTGGAACCATTCAATTTGAAGCAGGACGAAATTATCATCGCTTTTATAAAAAAGGTGTGGGTATAATAAAACGAGAGGGAAAAAATAAGGAATTCATTATAGGATTTGAAGACCCTTATCAAAAAACTTATTTCTTTCTTCAGGGAAAAGCAAAGACAAGAAAAAAAAACCAGCTTCTTTACAAATTTAGCTCGAATCTACATCCTATAAAACTTGCTTTTAGGCACATCGATAATAACTATTTTGTAGAAAGCTCTGTAGACTTTCTACCTGATACAGCTTCCCTTCCTTACGGAGAACTACGCAGACATCAGAGGCTGGCGAGCGAAGTAGATGTAGTACCCAATCAGAATATGGGTGGAACCGAATTAGTATTTCAAATAAAGCTCATAAAAAAGGAAAAAAGAGTGATTGAAATACAGGGCATATTTTTCGGGAAAGTGAAGTTCTCCAACAACCTCGAAGCTCGAATTGAAGAAATTAAAAACGGGGAATTTCGAGTACCTGTATTAGAATGAGGAAAACTATGGACTTAAAATGGAAACTATCGAATCGCAAAGTCTTATCATCTAACCGAATCTTTACTCTTATCAGTCGTGATGCAAGTTCTCCCGATGACAAAATACAGGGAGAATTTTATGTTATAGAAACCAGAAACTGGGTAAATGTAATTCCTATCACAAAAGAGAATAAAGTAGTCCTGGTAAAACAGTATCGTCATGGAATCAATGATTACAGTCTCGAAATACCGGGTGGAATTGTAGAGACAGAAGGAAATTCAGCTTCCCTTCAAGCCGGACAAAAAGAACTACAAGAAGAAACCGGCTACACTTCTAAAACCTGGGAATACCTCGGCAAAGCCAGTGGAAATCCGGCTATACTCAATAATTGGTGTGACTTCTTTATTGCGAGGGATGCAGAAAAAACAAGTGTACAAAATTTCGATCCTCACGAAGATATCGAAGTAATAGAAGTGGATCTAAAAGAATTACCTGTCTTACTCGAACAAAATAAGATACATCATCCTATGTGTGTAGCAGCTATCGGATGGTATTTTCTTAAATATCCGATTTCAGGATAATGATTATTAAATCTCCAATATTTTTGTATGTTTCATGACCAGCCACTCGTATTTCCTATATGAGCCACTCGTATTTCCTGTGTGAGCCGCTCGTATCTTCCGTGTGAGCCGCTCGTATCTTCTGTGTGAGCCGCTCAAGCTCCCCACTAATTTAAAGGAAAAAGTTTGAGTTACACTTAAAAATGATAGATAATATAGTACTATGTTCAAATGGCTTTTTCCTATCTTAATGTCCCTATTTCTTCTATTCAGCGGAAAGCCTGTTTCCATCGAGGACAGGGCTTATACCTTTTTATACGTCTGTGATCCAGCATCGATTCTTCACTTCGAAAAAGATGGAAGCCTCGGTTTATCCACCCTTTCGGAGTACAAGCGCAGAGAAGAAGCCAGAATCTTCGGGAAATACGGAAAGGTCTTTCTTTTCGGAACCGGAGACATTCTTTCTTCCGCTGAAAATTCGAATTCCCTTCTTCACGAGTATCAAAAGACAGGTTTTGATGCCCTTTTTCTTTCAGCTTCTGACCTGAAACTTTTAGAAACGGGTGATAATCCACTTACCGGTCTGTATCCTATTTTTTCTCACCGGGAAAATAACCTGAAAATACCGGGAGAAAAAATCTTCTCCCGGAAGGATGAAACTTTCCTCTTCTCCAGTGTAAGCACCCGTTTTAGTGGAAAAATCAATGCAGATGAGTTTAATTTGAGTGTTGTTTTCCTGCAAAGAGGAGAACTCCCAACCGATTATACCATTCTTTCCCGAAGCCAGAACCCTGTTTTTTTCATCTTTCGGGATGCAAAAGACCTCTCCTACTCTTTTTATAAAAACCATTATTACGCATCCTGCTCAAAAGAGCCCGGTTATATCGGCAAAATAAGCCTTTATTTCCGAGAAGGAAGGCTGATTCGAAACCAACACGAATTTCTTCCCCTGAATACAAAAGATAGAGAGCGTTCCTGGGTAAAACCTGATAGAAAAATTAAGCCCTGATAAAAACATAGCAATTCAGCGGAGTTTTTATGAGTTTAAATTGCGGAATCGTCGGGCTACCCAATGTAGGTAAGTCTACCATTTTTAATGCAATCACCAAAGCCGGTGCAGAAATGGCCAATTATCCCTTTTGCACCATAGAACCTAACAAAGGGATCGTGGAAGTTCCTGATTACAGACTGGAACGTTTAGCAGAAATCTATAAACCGGAAAAGGTCATACCTACTTTTATTGAATTTGTAGATATCGCCGGACTGGTAAAAGGTGCAAGTCAGGGAGAAGGATTGGGAAACCAGTTTCTTTCTCATATCCGGGAAGTAGACGCTATCTGTCATGTGGTAAGAGCCTTTGAAGACGAAAATATCACCCATGTTCACGGGAAAATTGATCCGGCAGATGACATCAGTGTAATTAACTACGAGCTTATTCTTGCCGATCTCGATAGCTTAGACAAGCAATACCAGAAGATTATTAAATCAGCACGTTCAGGTAATAAAGAAGCTAAAGAAATCTCCTCTGTTATGGAGAAAATCCTCGAAGCTTTAAAAACCGGAAACCCGGCAAGAAGTGTAGAACTCAATGAAGATGAAAAAAAGATCGCAAAACGCTTTAATCTAATTACGATTAAACCGGTTTTATACTGTGCAAATATTCATGAATCCGAGATTTCCAAGAAAGATGAAAATCCTTTCGTCAAACAAATCCGAGAATTAGCAGAAAAAGAAAACTCGGAAGTGGTTGTCCTTTCCGGCAAAATCGAAGAAGAACTCTCCGGATTGGAAAAAGAAGAACAACTCGCATTCCTCGAAGAACTGGGAGAAACCGAGAGCGGACTGGACAGGATGGTGAAAGCAGCCTACCATCTTTTAAATCTCATCACTTTTTTAACCGCCGGTGAAAAGGAAGTTCGAGCCTGGACAACTCAAAGAAACAGTACAGGACCCAAAGCAGCCTCTGTTATTCACTCTGATTTCGAGAAAGGGTATATTCGGGCTGAAGTTATGACTTTTGAAGATGTAAATCGCACCGGTTCACCTGCTAAAGTAAAAGAAGAAGGAAAGCTTCGTATTGAAGGAAAAGATTATATCGTCAAGGATGGGGATGTTATCTTTTTCCGGGTAAATGCTTAGATTATATCCACGCAATGAAGGCGACCCTCCGGAGAGTCGCCTTAAAATCGTGGGTCGCCTCCAAAACATGGGTCTCCTTCCCAATTACATTATTTTGCAGAGATTCGTTTTACTCTGGCGACTTCAGATAAGGCAGGTTCCAGGCTGGCTTTAATCTTATCTAACTCTTCCTTAGTATTTTTTCTACCCAGACGAACGACAAAAAAATCACCACTTCTATCAATAAAAGGAAAATCATCAATTTTGTTATTATTGATGATTGAGTTTTTTAGCTTTGTTGCTCCTTCTACTGTACTGAATGCTCCAAGTTGAAGTGTAAAATAATAAGAAGAAGCTTTCTTCTTTTTGGCGACTTTCTTGGCTTTCTTTTTCGTAGTTTTCTTGGTTTCAGTAGGAGCTTTTTCAATGACCGTAGACTTTTCATCTGTCACTACAGTAGAATTTTCCAGCTCTTTTTTGTCATGAACCGTATTTGAATCATCCGTTGGAACTTTTACTTCATCGGTTTTAGACGAATCAGGATTTCCTACAGGATTGACCTGAGGGTTCGTTCCTTCTTTTATTTTAGCCTTTTCGTTATTCTTGTCTTCCGTTGTAATGGGAGTAGTATTCTCTTTATCTTTACTGGCAGCACTCTTTTTACCAAAACTTCTTCCCAGCATGAATACATAAGCTATGATAACCACAAGAATAAACAACAGAATTGCAATCCGTTTTACATCGAGGTTAAATGTATAAAATGTCCTCTCCTTCATTCACTCAGTCCTTTATATTGATTTATTGTGTGATAAATATTTTCGCACTCTTTCTTTAAAATCGATAAATCCCCGTTATTATTGATTATAAAATCGGAGAGTTCTAGTTTTTTCTTAAGATTCATCTGTTTAGACAGTCGAGCCCGAAATTCAGATTCATTCATTCCGTCTCTTTTTTGAACCCTTTCCTGTGCAATCGATTCCTCAACTGCTACGGTTAAAGTGGCATCACAGAGTGCATCGGCCCCTGATTCAAAGAGTAAGGGAACTTCATACACTACAATCCTACCACCCGTCTGTGATTCAATAAGATTTATCGCCTCTTTCCGGACAAGAGGATGGATCAAATCATTTAAAGCTTTTAATTTTTGAGGTTCCGAAAAAACTATCGACGCGATAATTTTCCTATCCGGGCTCCCTTTTTCATCCAAAATAGGCACACCCACTATGTCCTCAATGTCTTTTAATATGGGAGATTTTTCAGATGAATAGAACCTCGCCAGTTCATCAGCATTTATCCGAAAGGCTCCCAACTCCTCCATGAGTTTAGAAACACTCGACTTTCCACTTCCAATGATTCCGGTGATTCCGAGAACAAACCTTTCTTTCCAGGTTTTAAGCATTACCATTTTCCTTGATCTTAGCCTTGACGGCAGGACTTATAAAACTTACATGGTTCATAAAAATAGAAAGTCCTGTACGAGTAAATAAAATTAAAGGCTCTTCCCATGAAATATCTATCAAGCTCCCAAATTATTCCTTCCAAAGGAATCTCTCATACCATGTACGAGATCGACGAAAGTGATAAAATTATCCGTATGCTCACCAGCATTCCCGATATAGATGAAATCCACATCTATCCCAAACCACCGGTTAAGAAGCTTTACAAGCCCGAACTCTGCGAAACAGTCAGCGAGATTGTCTTCAAAGAACTCTGGGCCAAAGCAGAGCAAAAAGATAATTAATTCTTATCGATTTCCTTCTTTTTTTGGGTCACGGGTAATACCTGAGATAATTTTTTTTTCTAATTCATTATAATTTGTATTGCCCAGGGTATAAACTGTTATTTCAAGTTCCAATTCTCCCCCCGGTCTGGAGATATTTTTAATAATAGGTTCTCTGGCCAGGGATGTCCAGGGGTAATTATAAATAATCTCCATAATTTTTCTCTCGATGCTACTGTATCTGGTTCCTTTTTCGCAAATCAATTCAAAAGTGTGACCTCGCAATTCCTCTTTTCTTCCACTTCTAACCACAAATTGTTTCTCCAACAAAAGCCTATAGGGAATTCGAACTCTCGAACCATCTTTCTGTAAAAGTTCCAATGCAAAAAAACCTACTTTTTTTAGTTCCCCTTCGACTTCATCCAGTTTTAATTGTAATCCGGCTTCCCAGCGATTTTCAGAAGTAAGTATCATCCCTGTAAACAAATCCTTTATAAAATTTCGGGATAGAAAAAACACGAAACCCAGACAGAAAAAGAAAAGAAAAAAATAATATATAGGACTATATTCTAATACTCTATAAGAGAAATATAAAAATATTATAAAATATCCCGGTACCAGTAAAATCGGATAAATACGGTATATTTTTCGTAATAGACGATTCCTGGTATACACTCCTGATAAAAATCTGTATATAAGCAGGGATAATACACTTAATGGAGTCATCACTATAAGAAACTCCAATAAGGCTATCATTGAGACCTGAAGACGAAATAGTTCCATTAGAGTATCCCTTTTTTTTGAAATGCCCGTATTATTTGAATTTGTAATGCCGGGTTCAAGGAAAAGTAAAAAGATTGTTGCTGAATAAGAATGTTTAATCTGAGCATTCCGTTTAATGCCTTCTTGATCTCTTCTTTAGACTCTCCTAATAAACTAATTAACTCGTCTTCTGAAGCAGATTTATAAAGTATAAGTTGAGTAACCAATACTTCCCAAAGTACGGGTAAGTCTTCTAATACTTCAGTCTGAGATAAATTCTTCATGTCCAGAAATATTGTACTTCGTTCTACTTTTTGAATAGATAATATCCAGAGACGAAGAGAATAACCAATAATACCAAAGGAACGATTAAAAAGTTTATTGAAAAATCTGGCGTATTGAAAAGAAGATATGTCTTCCTCTTCTCTGGCCTCCAAATTTAAGCCATATCCGCTTACACGGTGTTTGGGTAAAATGGAATTCATCAATTCTTCCGAGGTAAAAGGAGAACACTCAATAGAACCTAGAGTATAACTATCTATCCCGGTGGTCTTTCTCATCAGTTTGTAAGCGTATGTATTCATACTGCAAATAATGAGAACCTGCTTATCATTATTTTCGAATATTTCATATATCTCTTTTAAGACTTTATTCATATTCTCTTTTCTTTGCCAGAATAATTCCAAATCATCAATCATGATAAGATCCAGCCGAGAAAGAAATTCCTGCACCTGATTTTTTTGCAGTCCGGTCTGACGGTTTAATAAGCGATAAAAATCCTGTAATTCCCTATAGGGTATATTTTCAGGATTTAAATAAAGTCTCATATCTTTCCCGGTAATACTTTCAGATAAGTATCTCATTAACCAGGTTTTTCCTGATTCCGGATATCCGTGAACAACGAAAATTCCACCTGCATTGCCTTCTAAAATTTTTATTGCTTCCTGAATTTCTTTTTCTCTTTTGATAAAAATATCTTTAGAAAAAGTTTCTTTTCCTAAAAATACATTCTGATAATAAAATGGAAGAGCTTTTGAAACAGCTTTGTTTAAGGTATTCTCTAAGACAGTCCTTCTTAAAGACTGGTAAATATCTTCCTGACTTTTTACAACAGAAACCATTCCGGAAGATACAATCACTTTATTTTTTAGATGTAATAACCTGACCAGAAAACCTGTAAACATGGAAGAAATTGACTGAAAAACTCTTTTATAGTATCTCGTTCTTTCTTTTCGTTTCACAATATAACCCAGTGATTCTGATTCCCGGATCAAATGATAGATATCAATCTTTGAAAAAGATTGTAGTATGATATTATCCAAGTTCCTCTGAGTCTCTTTACTTTTTTCTTCAAAGGCTTTCCGTTCAAGTTCCCAATAAGAGAAGTTTTCTGATAAGACTTTTTTCTGAACCTGCTTTTTCATAATACCCGATTTCGTCATTTCGGAAATCAGTTTATTATCAATAGCTTTGATTTTTGCTATATACTCATATACGTATGTAGAAATTTCTTCTAAGCTATGTTCTACTTCCATAATAATATCTGAATCCAAAATATGCTGCATATATTTTCTAAGAGGAACAAGCATCATCTCAGGTGTATCAATTTCTCCGTTTGCAATTTTGTTAATAGAAGCTTCATTCATAACTTCAAGAGAAACCGGTAGATTATTTAATAATATTCTCAATGCTCGTTTATAAATTCCAAGATAACGATCTAATTCAAACTCAAATTCATAATAACTTGAAGCTTCGGAAGATCCGGCTTGGGGCCTTGTAATTTCGTTTTCTCGTTGTATTCGTAAGCTATCAAGAAGATCAAATAGATCCTTTTGCAATTCTTCTTCCAGCTTTCGAAATATAGAATTAGTTGAATGAAATACTTCCTCTTGAAACTGTATTAATAGAACACCATATTCAATAATAGATACTAAGCTGGTAATCGAATCTCCAAATTTCTGATTTATATCTTTAACATCAAATATAAGATCAGAATTCTTCTTTAGATGTTTGTAAGTTTTATTAAAATACCGATTCGAATCAGGGTGTTCAAATATGTCTCTGGAACGCTGTAAGAAAACCCTTACACCGGAAAGTAGTTTTTTCTTATTTAATAATTCTTCTTTACCTATATTGAGTAATAGTATATCTGTTTCTTCAAGATACTGGATAAATAATTTTTGCCTGTTTTGCTTTTCTTTTTTATTGAATTCTTTACACTTTTCTTCTGTAACAAAAGTTCTCAGTTTATAAATCTCTTGTAACATTTCATAAGACTGCTCTAATATTTTTCTTGAATAGTATTTTACTTCAGAACTTATAAACTCATCTATAAAATATCTCATAATCTCTCTGTATTGGATTGAATAATTATGTTTCTTTTTTGGAAAGATACCCAAGAACTTTTCAGAAAAAGCTCCCTCATATTCTTTTTTTAAGTCTTCTACTCTCTTACTTATACTTACACGAGAAGGTAAAGAGCGTAGATAATCGTTAAGCTTATGAATAGCTGTTTCTTCGTTTTGCTTCATGATCTCCAAAACAGATACCAGTTCTTCTTTGCCATAAGAATATAGTAATTCATATAGATCTACATCAAGATAATCTATAGATTTTTTCACTTTGGGTGGATGATGGATTTCTTTATAAGTTTTTTCGATTTCATCACGAAATTTTTTTAGAAAGTAATACTGTCCATCATAAAAAGAAGAAAAGGAAGAATCATAGAACTGAATTAAAAGGTTCTCTAAATTCTTTAAATTAGAATTTAACAAATCCTTTATTATTGGATGATTTCCAAAATCATATCCCGGTAAGCTTTCCTGCTCTACCTCTTTTTTCTTTTCTACTACAGAAGAACCAAACGATATTCGGTGAAAATAAGAAGAAGCTTTTATCCAGAGAATACTTCCGAGGGATTTTGAAAAATGAGAAATTTTTCTATCAATACTAAAAACATCTTCCATACGATAATTCGGTAAGCCTAAAAATACAAGATCAGTGCCGCGTGACTCTTCCTGAATCACATCGTAAAATGGACGCTTATTATCTTCATTATATATTACCTTTACTTTTCCATGAAGCCGGTATTCTGCTAGAATTGATTCTAATCGCAAACCCATAGATTCTAATTTGGATCTGTCCGAACTTATGAGTAAAAAACGAAATTCAGCAGATGACCAGGATACAGAAGACTGTAAATACCTCGCTAAAGAAAAAGCAAAGGAGAGATTATTTCCATGTCCCGACCACCATATATCTACAGAAGACATATCTCCAAATCCTCTTTCTTTATTATAATCAAGCATTAGAACATTATAATCCATGTTTTCAAAGTCACAGATAAGTTCTGCAAATTTTTCTGCATTAGAAAGATTCTTTGCTCTACCTAAAAAAACAGTATTGGGTTCAATACCGGAAAATCCATGAAAACGAGAAATCTGACTAATTTCACCATATACATCTTCGCATTCCATCACCCTGGTGAAAATACCTTCTGATTCCTCAGCCTCATCACTTAAAATTCGGGAACGGGCTACCGGATTCTCGTCTTTCTTTTCAAGAAGATGAAAGTTGGTGATAATACCTCTTTTATCTGCCAGGGCCCTCGATAGTTGCACCAAATAGGGTCTCGATTCGGTTCCACCGCTAAATAATAATATATTCGGTCTCCAGTTTCTCTGGTGCATAGAACCGTGACTTAAATTATAAAGACCATAACGTACAAGGCTCGACCAGATACT